>CAYPXN010000071.1:0-38015 GCA_964414715.1 uncultured Pseudomonadota bacterium
TTGCCCGCTTCATGCGCATGGAAGGCAATGAAGTCCATTTTCAGATGGGGAATGACGAACATTCCGAAAACGTCCAGAAATCAGCCATCGAAGCCGGACTGGAACCCAAAGTTTATTGCGATGGCATGCGCGAAAAATTTACGGATATCTGGGAAAAACTCCACATCAGCAATGATGACTTCATTCAGACAAGCGAGCCACGCCATCATCAATCCGCTAAAAAATTTTTCGATATCGTTTATCAGAAAGGCGATATTTACGAAGGCGAATACGAGGGCTGGTATTGCGAATCCTGCGAAGCTTATCAAACTGAAAAAGATTTGATTGATGGCCTTTGTCCCAACCACAAGCAAAAACCAAAATGGTTGAAAGAAAAAAATTATTTCTTCAAACTTTCAAAGTACCGCGATGCACTGATTCAACATATTGAAGCTCATGATACTTTTATTCTACCGGACATCCGCCATAATGAAATCTTAAGTCTTCTCAAAAAAGAAGGGCTGCAAGATATTTCCATTTCCCGCTCCACCTTCAGCTGGGGAATTCCAGTTCCGCCCAACCCCAAGCACGTCATTTATGTTTGGTTCGATGCGCTCATCAATTATCTCACCGCAGTGGGTTATGGAGCCGATGAAGAAAAATTCAAGAAGTGGTGGCCCGCTCAATTACATGTCGTGGGAAAAGATATTACTCGCTTTCACTGCGTAATTTGGCCTGCCATGTTGATGAGTGCTGGCTTGCCTTTGCCGGAAACAGTGTTCGGTCACGGCTTCGTTTATCTCAAAGGCGAAAAGATGAGTAAAACTTTGGGGAATGTGGTCACCCCTTTGGATATCATCAACCAGTTTGATGCCGATGTATTGCGCTATTATCTTTTACGGGGTTCTAGTTTCGGATCAGACGGAAATTTCACCTGGGATGAATTCATTACTCGTTATAACAGCGACCTCGCCAACGATATTGGAAATCTTTTAAGTCGCACTCTGGGAATGGCCAAAAAATATTTCGAAGGAAAAGTTCAAATCGGTGAAGCTGGAGAAGGTGACGAAATCCTAAAAGAAAAGGCGACAGAAATTGCGAAAAAAGTTCGAGAAGCCTTTGATTATAAAAAAGGTGATCTTGCTTTTCATCAAGCATTGGCTTCCATTTGGGAACTCATTGCGGCTTGCGACAAGTACATCGATTCCACCGCCCCCTGGACTTTGAAAAAAAATAATCAGGATGCGCGACTTTCCCAAGTGCTCCACAATCTCGTGAATTGTCTTCGAATCATCGCTCTCTGGATCACGCCTTTCATGCCCAAAACTTCCGAAAGAATTTTTTCTCAATTAAAAATGAATTCTTACAAGACTTTTTTGGAAGGGGAAGCATGGGAATCCATGCCAAAGTCCCATCAGTTGGGAGAAGCATCTCCTTTATTTCCGAGAATTGATCTTAATAAAAATTAAAACCTTCCTGCAGGAGCCTGGGCAGGTTGAGAAAACCCGTGACGGTAAACAGGGAGATCTGCATTCGATTCTACAATATCAATCATGTGGCCTGTTTGGTCTTCCCATTTACGGAGAGCTTTTTCTAAAATCGGTTGGTTGAGAGACCAAAGCTCCTGTCCTTCTCCTTCCAAAACGGTGTTGGAAAAAAGAGAGTAACTGAAAGACACATTTTCAAATCCGGTTTCATCTGGTCCTCCCCAAACAATAAAGGTGGAAGGTTCCTGAATTTGAAGACGGATAGGATTATCAGGATCATTTCGTGTTCTTAAAAAACCCACAATATTCAGATTTACTCGAATGCACCAAATAGGCTCTGTCAAATTTTTCATGATGAGCATCAGCTCATCGAGAAAAGTTTGTTGTTCCATTTTTTGTTTCTGGATGTGCTGGGTCGCATCATAGGTAATCACTTCAAGACTATCCGGAACCACCAAGCCAAAGAAGGCACGTAAAAAGTTAAAAACCTGCTCAAAAAACCACACATTGGTTTCTTCAGGTGTCATGGAAGTAAAATTCATGTTTGAATTAAAACCCCACGCACCCACCACCTGGTTTTGCTGAAGACTGGAACTTAAAAAATCATCGAGATTCTTGAGCATGGAATATTCTTACTCGGAGCCTTTAAGGAGTCAAGGTAAGAGGATTACATTATTCTGAATCCATTGGAAATAAGAAGAAGGAAGGATGCCAAAGTAAAGAGTTGCCAAGCTGCATAGCAAAACCAGAATTCCCAGAAATCCAAAACAATTGGAACTTGAAACTTCTCCTTCCTTTTCATCCTTTATAAAATACATGGCCACAATCACACGAAGATAATAATAGGCTGATACGGCGCTCATCAAAACACCCACAATTACTAAAATCGTCAGGTTCAGATTCACCGCTTCGCGGAAAATGTAATACTTACCCGCAAAACCTACCGTAGGAGGGATTCCCGTAAGAGCCAGCATAAAAACGGTCATCGCAGCCGCCAAAAAAGGAGAGCGTTTTGAAAGACCGATATAAGAAGTTAACTCAGCTTTATCTTCATGTTGAGTGGCAATAGCTGAAACCACTGAGAAAGCACCCAAAGTAATAATGCTGTATGCAAAAAGATAAAATAAGGGCGCAACCAAAACTGTATTGGAAGCTTTACCGGCTATCAAAAACGCCGTCACCCCCACCAAAACATAACCTGCATGTGCGATCGAAGAATAAGCGAGCATTCGCTTGATATTTGTTTGATACAAAGCAAGCAAATTCCCCACGACCATCGTGAGCAAACTTATGATCGCAACTAAAATGGGAACGTCCCACCAATCCAAGGTATTGAAAGCTTGAAAAAAACGAATCAGGGCTCCAAACGCTGCAGCTTTCACCGCAGTGGACATATATCCTGTCACAGGAGCAGGAGCGCCCTCATAAACATCGGGAGCCCAAAAATGGAAAGGTACTGCTCCCACCTTGAAAAACAAGGTAATCATCACCAAAACGATCCCAATTTTAAAAAGCATCATTTGGGCAGGCATTTTATAAGCAGTGGCAAATGCTTTTGCATCGAGGGAACCCGTCGTTCCGTAAAGAAAAGACATCCCATAAAGTAGAAATCCCGCAATCATGGCTCCCAAAATAAAATACTTCATTGCCGCTTCATTGGATCGAGGATCTTTTCTTTTAATTCCTACCAAGGCATAAATTCCCAAACTCATCACTTCAAGCCCCAAAAAGAAAAGAAGAAGATGGGTGGTGGAAACCATTACCATCATTCCTGAAAGGGAGAATAAAGTGAGAGAAAAGACTTCCGGATAAAGGTTGTCCTGTTTTTTGAAATATTCAAAAAATGAAATGCTTGAAATAAAGGTAATCAGAATCAACAAAACATAAAAAAAGTAGGCAAAAGAATCGACACTTAACATCGATATTCCATTTGCCACAAAGTGATCTTTCCAAAGACAAAGGGTCGTTTGAAAAGAAGCTCCCAACCCCAATAAAGTCAAAATCAGAAGAAAACAAAGACCTGACTTTCCACGGAAAAACAAACCACAAAATAAAACCACAAATCCTGTCACCAATATAATATTGATGGGAAGTGTTGCCTGAAACAGATTGTGCCAATTCATTTGCATATTAATTCATTCCCAACAACTGAACTCCTGCGGGAATTTGCTGAGTCACTCTTTGTATGAAAAGTCCTACGGGACCTTCCATCAGGTTAAAGAAAGGTTTGGGGTACAAACCCATCCAAAAAATCATGATTACCAAAGGATATAAAACAAGAATTTCTCTCCAATTAATATCCTTCAAATTTTCATTCTCCGGATTATTGATATTTCCAAAAAAGACCCGTTGAACCATCCACAACATATACACTGCAGCAAAAATGACAGCCGTCGCAGAAATGGCCACCAGTACTGGGTAGCGAGAATAAGATCCCATCAAAATTAGAAACTCTCCAACAAAACCGTTTGTTCCGGGAAGCGCAATCGAAGAGAAAGTCACAATCAAAAAGAACACCGTATACCAAGGCATCTTTTTCGCAATTCCACCAAAGTCTGCAATTTTGCGAGTATGCCGTCGATCATAAATCATCCCAACCAAAAAGAACAAAGCACCGGTGGAAATTCCGTGATTCAACATCTGATAAACCGCACCTTCCACCGATTGGGGCGTCAAAGCCATGAGACCCAGCATCACAAAACCCAAGTGAGAGACGGAAGAATAAGCCACAAGCTTTTTTACATCTTCCTGAACGATACTCACCAGAGCCCCGTAAACAATTCCAATCATCGCCAGGGTGGCTATGAGAGGAGCTGCTTGTTGAACAGCATTGGGAAAGAGTGGCATTGCAAAACGGACAAAACCATAAGTTCCCATTTTCAGAAGAATTCCCGCTAAAATAACCGATCCGGCAGTAGGAGCTTCTACGTGGGCATCAGGCAACCACGTGTGCAAGGGAAACATTGGGACTTTGATCGCAAAAGAAAGGGCAAAAGCAGAAAATAAAATAAGTTGAAGTTGAGGAGCCAGTTTCAAATTTTGCAACCAGACTTCATAATCGAAACTACCCTGAGCCTGATAGTAAAGGTAGATGATGGCAGCTAACATCAGAACCGAACCGACCATGGTATAAATAAAGAACTTCAGGGCCGCATAAATTTTGCGTGCTCCTCCCCAAACTCCAATCAAAAAGTACATGGGAATGAGCATGGCTTCCCAGAACACGTAAAAAAGAAACAAATCCAAGGCAGCAAAGGTTCCCAACATGGCTGTTTGGAGAAGTAGCAAACAAATATAATAACCTTTTTCTTTTTTATGCACGGATCCTGTGGAAAAAATGATGACCCAAGGTAAAAGAAAAGTGGTGAGTAAAATCAAAAGAAGGCTGATACCATCAATGCCTACTTTATAATAGACGTTCAAAAACTCGATCCAGGGAATGCTTTGAACAAAGGCAAAACCTGCTTCCACCGTTGAAGGTTGAGCGATGTGTGCCTGATAACCTGTATAAAGACCCAGAGATAAAAAGAAATCTGCAAAGGCAGCAATTAATGCAATGGCACGAATGGCTTTCTGAAAACGGCCGGGCACTACTAAAACCAAAAACATGGCCAGCAAAGGAAGAAAAATCACTTGTGTCAGTAAATTATTCACTTTATCACCCACCAAATAATCAGCACCATTCCCATCACAAAATAAAGTGCGTAGCTATTAGCCATTCCATTCTGCAAAAGACCCAAAGCTCTCCCAATAAATTCCGTAGATTTTGCAGAACCATTTACCCCAATGCCATCAATCACGCCTGCATCAACACCTTTCCAAAGAATCACACGTGAGAACCAGTTCAAGGGTTTCACAATCAAGGCATCATAAATTTCATCGACATAATATTTATGATAGATGAGCGTATAAGCTCCTTTGACTTTTTCTGCAAAACGACCCACGGCATCCCATTTTTTTGTAAAAAGATAGATGGACAGCGAAGTGCAAAGAAGAGCCCACAAAACACTGCCTCCGGCAAAAAGTCTTTCTAAATTCTCATTCTCCAAAACTTCTCTCACTCCCCCTTCCAAATTCAACCAATGATGAAGAATATTATGCCCACCCAAAGCTTCAGGTACTCCCAAGAAGCCAGCGGTCATTGCGAGGAAAGCCAAAATAACGAGGGGCAAATCCATTACAAAAGAAGGTTTATGCAAGTGTTCCAAGGTATGGTGATCTACGCGAGTCTTTCCAAAAAAAGTAAGGGATACCAAACGAAACATATAAAAAGCGGTCATTCCTGCGGCCAGAAAAGCGAAAGCCCATTGCACCGTATAGCCTCGGGCATAAGCTTGCCATAAAATTTCATCTTTACTGAAAAATCCTGCAAAGGGAGGAATGCCCGCAATTGCCAAAGTACAAATCAAAAAAGTCCAGAAAGTGACGGGAAGATGTTTGCGCAGTCCTCCCATTTTGAAAATATCTTGTTCACCGTGCAAGGCATGAATCACAGAACCCGATCCCAAGAAAAGGCAGGCCTTGAAGAAGGCATGAGTCATCAAGTGAAAAACACCCGCCACATTTGCACCAATTCCCACGCCTAAAAACATGAAACCCAACTGAGAAACTGTAGAGTAGGCGAGAACTTTTTTAATATCCCGCTGAGCAAGTCCAATCGTCGCTGCAAAAAATGCAGTGGCGGCTCCTATACTTGCCACCACTTCTCTTGCAAGAGGAGCCAAATCATAAAGAAAGCTCAAACGTGCAACCATGTATACCCCAGCGGTGACCATGGTGGCCGCATGTATCAAGGCAGAAACAGGAGTGGGACCCGCCATCGCATCCGGCAACCAAACATAAAGCGGGATTTGTGCGGATTTTCCACTGGCACCCAAAAAAAGTAACAAACAAATCGCTGTGGCCATAGGGGCCAAAAGTTCTTTGTGTGCTTCCAGGGTTTCAAAACTGAATATTCCTGAACTCGCTGCATCCGGATTTTTAAGAAGGATGCTCGAAATAATAAACAAGGCGAACAAAAACCCAAAATCCCCGATTCGATTTACCACAAAAGCTTTTTTCCCAGCAGATGCTTTCGCAGGATCCTCAAACCAAAAGCCAATCAGTAAATAACTGCAAAGACCTACTCCTTCCCAACCGATAAAGAGAATCAGGAGATTATCTCCCAAAATCAGGAGAATCATCGAAAAGAGAAAAAGATTGAGATAGGCAAAATATCGGGCGAAGCCCTTGTCGCCATGCATGTAGCCGGTCGAATAAAGATGAATCAAAGACCCAACCCCCGTTACTACCATGGCCATAATGGCCGACAGACGGTCCATGCGCAATGCAAAGTCGAGCTTAAAGTTTCCAGAACTCATCCACTGAAAAATATTTTCAATACGAGGGGCAGAGACATCCTGGAAAAGAAAAGGCCAAACGGCGCTGAGGACAAAGGCAAAAGATAAAAGCGGAAATAAAACACCTATGAGGCTCACAAGCTTTTCGGGTGGATTCCCGTTTTTTCGGGCTACCCATGCAGCAATTTTGCCATTCAAAATAGCACCGATCAGAGGCATTAAAGGTATGAGATAAAGTGGGTACATGTTTTAATTTTTCATCAAATCCAGTTCGTTCATTTTTACAGTTCCGCGATTTCGGAATATGGCAATTACAATGGCCAGTCCCACTGCCGCTTCAGCCGCAGCGACAGCAATGACGAAGAAAGAAGCCACATGGCCATCCATTCCTCCGCGAAAACGCGAAAAAGCAATAAAACTCAAATTGGTCGCATTCAACAAAAGTTCAATCGACATGAATATCACCAAAATATTTCTGCGCAACACAAGGCCTGCCATTCCAATGGCAAATAAAATCGCGGATAAAATTAGATAATGTTGCAAGCCAATCATAATTCTCTCTTTGCTAAAACTACCCCTGCAATCACTGCCACCAAAAGCAGAATGGAACTATATTCAAAGGGAACCAAATATTCTGTAAACAAAAGTCTGCCCACTTCTTTCACTCCCCCGAAAGATTCTGTCACCGCGGGGAAAACCCAATGTGCATTCTCAAACAAATGCGTGAATGCCAAAAGAAAGGCCAAAACAGAAACAATACTCAATAACCAATAAACTTTTGGAAATGGTTTTTCATGCAGTTCATTCGGTTGAAGATTTAAAAGCATGATCACAAAAATAAAAAGAACCATGATCGCGCCGGCATAGACCAATATCTGAATCACCGCCAAAAAATGCGCATTCAACATGGCATAAAGTGCCGCAATCCCAAAAAAGGAAACCACCAGCGAAAAAGCAGACGAAATGGGATTCTTGAAAAAGACTACTCCCAGGGCTGTCGCCACACTCAATCCCCCAAAAATGTAGAACAAGATATTTTCCATTTATCTCACCAACATCACGGCACCCGTTGCAAAAATATTCAGCAACGAAACCGGCATCATGTATTTCCAACCCAACTTCATCAATTGATCATATCGGAAACGGGGCAAGGTCCAACGCACCCAAATAAATACCCAACAGAAAAATAAAATCTTGGTCAGGAAGCATCCCGCCTGAAGAACTGCTGTAATAATCAAGGAAGCTTTTTCCCCAAAAGCCATGGGCCAAATATAGGCAGCCACTCCCGCGAGAAGAAAAGCCCCTCCCAAAGCACCCACCCCCAAAATCACCGCTTCATAATCACGCTTATCGCCCCATTTTTTATTTTTTACATTGCTACGACCCCGCTTTAACAAGCCAAGTCCTGCAAAAAAATGTCCCACGGCAAGGAGTATTACCAAACCTTTGAGTGCATCCCCCGCATGAGTACGTAACAATTCAGTTGAAACAAAGGGAATTTGCCAACCGCCAAAGAAAAGAGATGCAATCACAGCAGAAGCAATAATCATGTTTGCGTATTCCGCCATAAAAAAGAGGGCAAACTTCATGGAGCTATATTCCAAGTGATATCCTGCGACGATTTCAGATTCCCCTTCAGGCAAATCAAAAGGAAGGCGATTCGTTTCCGCGAACATTGCAACTGCAAAAAGAAGACAAGCAATGGGCTGACGTATAAAATTCCAGTGAAGGAGATTGGCACTTTGATCTTCCACCACTTTTGAAAGTTCCAAAGAACCTCCCATCATCAACACACTAATCACCGCCAAAGACATCACAATTTCATAACTAATCATTTGAGCGGAAGAACGAAGGCCGCCCAACAAGGTATATTTATTATTCGAACTCCAGCCCGCCAACATGATGCCAAATACACCCAGAGAAGAAATGGCTAAAATATAGAGAATGCCCGCGTTCAAATCTGCCGCTTGGAATGTAAAAAGGCTTCCATTCCACATCATGGGTGCTGCGAAAGGAAGAACGGCAAAGGTCATGCAAGCCACTGTCATGGTCGTAAAAGGAGCCAGCACATAAAAAAACTTGTTTACCTTGGCAGGCATGATGTCTTCTTTCATCAGCAATTTTACGACATCTGCCAAAGAATGAATCATTCCCCCCAAGCGAATCACTCCAAACAAGGAAGCACGATTGGGACCACGGCGATCCTGAATATACGCCGAGCCTTTTCTTTCCAGCCAAATCAACACCGGAATGATGTTGAAAATGATCAGAAATGGAACCAAAATTTTCGCAAGAATAAGAATCATTACAATACTTTTCCTTCGTCGCCTAAATCTGAATAAGACAATCCAAAACCTTCTTTGAGTAATTGCTCCGCCGAAGAAATTTTTAAATCATGGCCCAACTTTTTAGAAATTTCGTTCAACCATTTCCACGCGGACTGCATTTGACTTCGAGCTTCCAAGGCTTTTTCAAATTTTTGAACACGGCCTTGAAAATTTGTAAAACTTCCCTCTTCTTCTGCAAACATCGTCATAGGAAGAACATAGTCGGCTTCTTCTGCCGTCGCATGCATATGTGTTGCAAAAACCACAACAAGTTCAGGTTTTTCTGCAAAAACTTTTTTCCTCTGAACTTCCGAAAGTTCTCCTAAAATAAAAACCACTTCGGGAGCTTTTACTTCTCGTAATTCCCCATATCCCAAATGGACCGCGCCACGCGTGTTCGGATTTTTATCCGCCTTGATTAAAAAGTTATCCTGGCTAGGATTCGCCACTTCTTTGTGTGCATAAAGCAGTTTGGATTTGGGAGCAATTTTTTCTGCAAATTTCTTCAAAGCAAAATTATTTTCATTGGATGCTTGGGCAGATCCCACAATAAGCATTTCATCCATTCCAATTTTTTGCAAAGCTGCTGCAATTTCTGAAACTGCTTGGGGAGAAGTCAAAATTTCAAATTTTCCATCTCGTTTTCGTTGGGCGGATAAAACTCTTTTGTGCTCGTTGATTTCTTTGTAACTCAATCGGCCTTCGTCGCAGATCCAACATTGATTCACCGCTTCGTTGTCCCGGGGAAGATAGCGGTAAACAACTCCGTTATCGGATTGAAGCTTAATATTGCAACCGGTGGAACAACCGGTGCAAATCGAATTCGCGGATTTTAAAAACCAAACACGTTTTTTGAAGCGGAAGTCTTCACTGGTCAGGGCACCGACAGGACAAATATCAACTGTATTAATAGAATAAGCATTGTCTAATTGTTTGCCTGGAAAGGGGCGAAGTTCAACGTGGTCACCTCTTTGAATAAATCCCAACTCCGAAGTTTTTGTGATCTCATCACAAAAACGGATACAACGAGAACACATAATACAACGTTCGTCGTCTAAAACCACATTGGGTCCCAAAGCAACTCTCTTGGGCTTATGTACTTTTTCTTCATTAAACTGGGAACCTTTCACCGATTCCGAAAGATAATAATTCTGAAGCTTGCATTCTCCGGCCTGATCACAAACCGGACAATCAATGGGATGATTCACCAAAATAAATTCCAAAACATTCTTGCGCCACTTCTTGGCATTTTCAGATTGAGTGTGAACCACCATGCCTTCCGTACAAGGAAGATTACAGGAAATTTGGGGCTTGGGCATTTTTTCCACTTCCACCAAACACATGCGACAATTTCCAGAAATGGAAAGCTTCGGATGGTAACAGAAATGGGGAACGTCTCCACCCATTTGGCGTACCGCTTCAATCACCATCGTACCTGGTGCTACTTCAATTTCTTTTCCATCGATAATCAGTTTTGGCATTTTACTTTACCCTGTACGGGCGCATCATGCTGCGCCCCTACTCCAGCGGACATTTGCCGAGTTTCACATGTTCTTCAAACTCATGTCTGAATTTTCCAATATGACTTTGAATGGGCATCGCCAGAGCATCGGATAAAACACAAACCGTTTTACCCATCATGTTGTCTGCAATTTCTAAAAGCTTGTCGATATCTTTTAAAGTCCCCTCACCTGCATGAAAACGTTTTAAAATTTTGTGGGACCAACCGGTTCCTTCACGACAAGGTGAGCACTGCCCACAAGATTCATGCGAGTAAAAATGAGCCAGATTCAATAAACTTTTTACCATGCAAACCGACTCATCCATTACAATCACTCCCCCCGATCCCAACATCGATCCTTTTGAAGCAAGTGATTCATAATCCAGATTCACTTCCATTGCCTCTTTCGCCGTCAAAACGGGAACAGAAGAACCACCCGGAATTACGGCTTTGAGTGCTTTTCCGTTTCTCATTCCACCACAATCTTCTTCAATCAATTTTTTAAGCGGATAACCGAGGGGGATTTCATAATTTCCCGGTTTTTTTACATGTCCCGATACGCAGAACAGTTTGGTTCCCGGACTTTTTTCGGTTCCATATTTTCGATAGGCATCCGCACCCTTATTAATAATGTAAGGGACCGCCGCCAAAGTTTCGACATTGTTGATGACGGTCGGACAAGCAAACAAACCGACAATTGCTGGGAAAGGAGGTTTAATTCGAGGATAACCTCTTTTACCTTCCAATGATTCCAGCAAAGCTGTTTCTTCGCCGCAGATATAGGCTCCTGCACCACGATGGACAAAAAAATCAAAATCCTGTCCGGAGCCTTTTACATTTTTTCCCAAATAACCCGCAGCATAGGCTTCTTTTACAGCTGCCAAGAGACGCTCATAAGGAAAAACAAATTCCCCGCGAATGTAGCAATAAATGGTTTTGGCTCCAATGGCATAAGCACAAGCCAAGGCACCTTCGATCAACTGATGTGGATTTAATTCTATAATGTAACGGTCTTTGAAAGTACCGGGTTCGGATTCATCTGCGTTGATACACAAATAATGGGGTTTGGAATTGTCTTTGGGAATAAAACTCCACTTCATACCTGCAGGAAAACCTGCCCCCCCACGACCACGAAGACCAGACTTCTTTACTTCTTCGATCACTTCGTCGGGTTTCATCTTAAAGAGCTTCTCCAAACTCTTATAGCCACCCGTAGATTCATACACTTTTAAGGTATGAGAATCTTTCAAGCTCCAATTTTCGGTAAGAATTTTTTCCATTTTATTTCGCTTCTCTCAGCATTCGCCTGAAATCCCATTAACAAAACTTATTCTTCTCAATTTTTTATCTATATCAAAAGTCAAAACCACTTCGATGGCTTCAAAAGGCGGCTTTTTTGCCACTGCATTAAAGCAATCCTTTTCTTTTTTCAAATCTCGTTTCAAGAACCAGAGTTCCTGCGTAAAGCCCGCTTTTGCCTCATCGTTTTCATCGAGCCCTACATAATCCGCTTTTCCCAACACACTTACCGCCTCTTCAGGCTTTGCAGCTCCGAATTGAAGGACTGGCAGAGCATTCGAAAGCGGCAAAAAGTCTTTCTTCAAAAGCTTCACGACATGAATATCTTTTGCTTGGCTCTTCACGTATTCCAAATCGCTCGGTAAATTTGAAAGTGTGAAGCTGAAACCTTCTGTTTCAGAATCAATCAATGCCAGCGAGTACTTCACGCCCTCCACATCCAGTATCAAATAAACATATCCGGACTTTGCTTGAAGCGGAATTTTTCTCTTTGCCATTTCTTCCTGGAGAACCTTCGCTGCCACCGCTCTCCCTTTCAGCATAGTGCCCGCTTGGAAGCCGAAAAGATCGAAAGAAGCAAGCTTTGACGAAATTGCCATCGACGGAAGCTCAAGCAATAAAATTATCAAAAAACCTAAGGCTATTCGTCTCAAAAACGCGCTCATTTCAAAGCGCCCAAAATTTCATCCACTTTTCCCGGAGTCAAATTCTCGTAATAATCCTCATTCAACTGCATCATGGGTGCGGTACCGCAAGAACCCAAACATTCCACTTCCGTAAGAGTAAATTTTCCATCACTCGTAGTTTCACCGATTCCAATTCCCAATTTCTTTTTCAGATGACTGAGAATCTCGCCTTTTCCACAAAGCTCACAAGACAAGGTACGACAAAGTTGAATGTGATATTTTCCCACCTCTTTTTGGTTAAACATCGTGTAGAAAGTAACAACTTCATAAACTTTCATGGGAGCTACATCGAGCAAAGAAGCAACGTATTCCATTACTTTCTGCGAAATCCAACCAAATTGCTTTTGGGCAAGCCAAAGTGTGGGGAGCATCGCCGCGCGCTTGTTTGGATAATGCGTCAGCAATTCCTCAAATTCTTTTTTGTTTTCAGATGTAAACTCTATATTCATTTTTCATCCTTCGAGAGCCTCAGGATGTCCCGAGTGGGACATGGTGAGCCTGTCGAACCATCATTATCTATCCAGTTCACCAGCAATAATATTAATCGAGCCTAATATCGCGATCGCATCGGCAATCATGCCACCTTCCATCAGCTTCGGATAGGCTGCATACAAAGGAAAACAAGGCGGACGGCATTTCACCCGATAAGGATGTGTGCCTCCATCACTCACAATATAAAATCCCAATTCTCCATTGGCTGCTTCTGTCGCCGAATAAACTTCCCCAGCAGGAGGTTTTACTCCTTCGTAAATCAATTTGAAATGATTCATGAGCGCTTCAATATTGGTGTAAACTTCAGACTTTGGAGGCAGAGCCACACGACGATCATTGGTCATGATGGGACCTGGCTTTAATTTTTCCAAGGCCTGTTCAATAATACGACCGGATTGAATGATTTCTTCGAAGCGCACCAAAAACCGATCATAAGTATCTCCGGTTTCTGCAACAGGAATATCAAAATCATAATTTTCATATCCCAAATAAGGTTGCGCCTTACGAATATCATAGGGAACCCCCGCTGCACGCAAACAGGGTCCTGTGAAACCATAGTTCACAGCCTCTTCTGCACTAATGGCTCCCACACCGGAGGTTCGATCAATAAAAATTTTGTTTTTTTCTAGCAAACCACGAACATCTTTTGTTGCCCGCATCACTTCTTTGAGAATGGCACGAATTTCAGTGGGCGCATCCGGATGCAAATCACGCATTAATCCGCCAATACGGGTATAGTTGGTGGTAAGACGGGCTCCGCAAATCTTTTCAATGAAATCGTAAATTTTTTCTCGCGCATTAAAATAATACCAAAAGTTGGTCAGAGCACCCAGATCCACCACGTTGGTTCCCATGCAAACCATGTGATCTGTAATGCGGGAAAGCTCACTAATAATGACGCGGATCACCTGCACACGTTCGGGTATTTCACAGCCGATCAATTTCTCAACAGCCATGCAATATCCCACGTTGTTCATCAAAGGACTGATATAATTTAAACGATCTGTATAGGGAATCACCTGGGTATAGGTACCCACTTCACAATGTTTTTCAAATCCGCGATGCAAATAACCCATTTCTGCAGCCGTATTCACGATATTTTCCCCATCCACTTCCACAAGCAAACGCAAAGTGCCGTGGGTCGCCGGATGAGAAGGCCCAATATTAAGCTGCATTTTTTTAGTTTTTAAATCTCCAGTCTCTTCCATTTTTATAATTTTTCCAATGCTTCAGGTATTTTTTGCCGTTGATTGATGGGATAATCTTTTCTCAAGGGATGACCCTCAAAACCTTCAAAGAGAAGCAAGCGCTTCAGATTGGGGTGACCTTCAAACACAATCCCCATCATATCGAAGGTTTCTCGTTCAAACCAATCCGCCGATTTCCACAAATCTATACAAGTGGGGACCTTACAATTTTCCTCACTCACAGGAACCTTGATACGAATGCGATGATTCAAGGGAATGGAATACAAATGATAAACCACTTCAAAACGAGGATTTCTTCCCAAGTAATCCACACCGCAAACATCCAACAACAAATCGAATTTCAGATCTTCACTTTGTTTAGCGTACGTAAGGACAGCTTTGATTTTTTCCGGCGACACAACAATCGTTTCATCACCCAATTTTTCATGAGAAGATAGGATAACATCTCCAAATTTTGCTTTGAATTTCTCAATGACCTTTCCCATCTAACTTCTCACTTCTCCCTTCTTTCCTTCTTTCGCTTCACGCGTCAGTTTTTCCTGCAATCTCACTACTGCAAGCAAAATAGATTCGGGCCTGGGAGGACAACCTGGGACATACACATCTACCGGAATCACTTCATCGATTCCTTGCACCACACTATAGTTATCGTAAAAACCACCACTCGATGCACAAGCACCCACCGCAACTACCCATTTAGGTTCGCACATTTGTTCGTAAACTTTTTTCAAAATAGGCGCTTGCTTGTAATTAATAGTTCCCAAAACCAAAAGAAGATCTGCCTGACGCGGAGAAAAGCGAACAAGCTCAGCACCAAAGCGTGAAATGTCAAAAACAGAATCGACGGCCCCCATGAACTCGATGGCACAACAGGCCGTTCCAAAAGGCATGGGCCACATGGAGTATTTCCTTCCCCAGGCGACCAACTCATCCAGCTTTGTTGTTAAAAAATTATTTTCCGCTACCGAAGACATATCTTTACTTTTCCCATTCCAGAACTTTTCGTTTTACAATGTAAAGCAAGCCCAAAAACAAAATCAGAAGAAATGCCAACATTTCCCAAAAAATAAAAGGCCCCATCCCCATCATTTTAAAGTCTTTAAATAAAACAGCCCAGGGATAGAGAAAAACCGCCTCGACATCAAACAAAATAAATACAATCGCCACCATAAAAAATTTGACGGAAAAACGCTGACGGGGATCCCCGATAGGCGGCACTCCACATTCATAAGGTTCCAACTTGGAGGCGGTCGGTTTTTTAGGCCCCATAATCCAAGAAAGGGCAATAAAAGTGCCCGAAAAAACCAAAGCAATCAGCAACAATAGCAATATTGGAATATAAGGGTTTGTCATTTTACAGGGCTAGTAAAACATTCGCGTTCAAGTGGCAAGCCAGATATTGCGCTAAAACAATAAAATTTTATTGAAATTCTTCTTAGTGAAGATTGGATTTTATAAACTGCTCAATCGCAAGAATGTTGTCGTTATAGAGCCCCTGAAATTTACAAGCAACTCCTTGCCGATCATCACTTTCACGACGTAACACATCTGCAACTACTTCAATGGGCTTTTGGCGATTAGGAAGGTGAATCACCAAAGAAAGACCCTCCGCTCCCAATACCTTTTGAGGATCCAACATTAAAAAAAGACCCCCACAGCTAATATTAGCAGTTGTCGCTTTTACCGGCGCACCATCGATCATGAGCTCTACCTCAAGACCGACTTCAAGCCTTTTGAAAAGTCTTTTTTCACTTTGATCCATGAGAAGCATGAGTTCTCGTTCTAGCACCACGGGAAAGCCCCCTCTAATTCTCGAAATGTTTTCTTATGTAAGTACGTACAATCCTTAACAATGTCAACATTTTATTATAACGCTATGCGTTAGCTATCCTCTTAATTTCATTCATATTTTCGCCTTCAAGAAGGCTCAAACAACGACTAAAACTCTCCGGCGCTTTCCTTGACAAAAAGGCTCTAAAGCCCTGATAATATCGAAATGTTTGAGGATCATTCCATCACCCGACTTCAGGACTATATCGGAAAGAAAGTCGAGATAATTGCGTTTAATATCTCTTATATGGGGATTTTAGAAGATATTAACTTCGAGACAGGCACCTTAAAAATCGTCGATGGGGATGATTTCGCCATTCTAGAATTAGAAAGAGTGGAATCTTTTAGCGTCCTCAAATAATGAACCTGCATGAATTCAAACAAAAGCAAACATTATATTGGTACTGTGGGATTTTCTTATGAATCCTGGGGAAATGCTGTTTTCTTCCCCAGCAACTTACCTCGTTCTGAATGGCTTCCTTATTATGCACGCCATTTTAATGCCGTTGAAATTTCCCATACTTTTTCAAAAGTACCTGACAAGGAAACTTTTACTCAATGGTATGCGCAAAGTCCCGCAGAATTTAGATTTGCTCTCAAGGGCAATCAATACATTACCCATGTCAAAAAACTCAAAGGCGTCGGAGAACCTCTCAAACTCTTTATGGATCCTGCCCTTAAACTTAAAGAAAAACTTGCCGCTATTGTCTGGGAAATTCCAAAGCTGGGAAGAGAACAAAATAAAAACCTCGAAGCTTTTTTAAAACATCTTAAAAAATACCCTGGCATCCAATATTTTTTCCATTTTGAAAAGGATGCTAGCCCCGATCAAAAAACTTTCCAGCTTATTCAGGAAAATTCCTGCGAACTTATCTCTCTACTTCCCCAAGATGCCTTGATTGAAAACAAACACTATTTTCGGATTTCCCTTGAAAGTCCTCAAAAAGCCCAGGAATGGGAAAATGATCTTCTTAAAAAAATAAAAACCACCCCTCAGGAGACCTTTTTTGTATTCTTTGATGATCCCCAACAGGCTTCCTCTATCAAACAAGCCCAGAATTTTTTGAATAAAATCAACTCATAAGCTTAAATCAGGACTAGACAAATTGCTTCACTTCCATTAACCCAGCCCTATGGCTGATACACAACTCCTGCTCCAAATGTGTATGGGGCAAAATCACATTTTACAAACCCTCGATCACTTTCATGAGGCCCTCAACCAATTGAAAGAAGCCCAGTCTTTGAGATGGGAAAAATATTCTGAAAAGTTTACCAAGCTTCAGCAAAACCTCCAAAGCCAAGCAGATCATTTTTCCAAACTTCTTTCTCAAAGTCCTCTGGCACAAATTGAAGTTCGTATTCACCTTGAAAAATTTATCATTCAAGCACAGCAGATTTCACAAAACCTTTCTCTTCGTTACCAAGAAATGACACGTGAAGAGTGGTTACCTTCTCTTAGCTCCCTGTCTGAAAAAGCAGTTCAACTCCGACAAGAATTGAAAAACATCAACTTGAAATCTGCATTCAATCACCTTTCAGAAGCAGTATTGGTAGATCATTACGAAAATCTGGGAGTGGCAAAAAAAATCCAGTGGCCAAGAAAAATACTACACATTCTGGCTTCTTTCTGGATTGTAGGAATTTATCTTTTCTCCCGTGGAACTTTTCATGCAAAAATGATGATTTTTGCAATCTTCACTCTTTACGCCCTCACTTCCGATGTTTTGCGTTTAGTATGGCCAAAATTTAATTCCTGGACCATGCGTGACCTCAAAAAATACATGCGCAAGGAAGAAGCCCGCCGACTGAACTCCATGACCTTTTATGCCATTTCCACTTTTCTAGTTTGTGCTTTTTTCCCAAAAGGTGTGGCTATTCTTTCAATTTTGTTCTTGGGCCTCGGGGATCCCATGGCTTCCATTATAGGAATCAAGTTTGGAAAACACAAAATGGGTCGACTGAGTCTGGAAGGTTCTCTCGCCTTCTTTTTTACATCATTCGCCCTCTGTTTTCTCTATCCTTACCTGAACCCCCATTTTCATGGGCCGATCTGGCTTTTTGCACTCTGTGGGGGACTCATCGGTGCTTTATCGGAACGTTGGACTTTCCGCTTGGATGATAATTTCACGATTCCACTTTTTTCAGCAACACTCCTTCAACTTCTCCTCTTCGTCTGGCCCTTCTAAAGACTTGTTCATTTTAGCAGGATATCCCCTTTAGATTAAATTCGTCTTCCCTTTCAGAACTCTTTCAAGTGCACTTTTCAAACAGGAATGCAGCATGACTCTGCAGGACACCTACACTTTCAATACCTGAGCCGAACCGGACCTCAACCTCTACGAAATGGCTAAACAACGGTGAGCACAAGCATATTCATAAAAAGTTGAAATGCTATATTCGTCGTACAAATAAAAAAGCCCTTCTACTTTTGAGTAGAAGGGCTTTCCATTTTTTCAAAATACTCTTATTGCAAACCTACGTTCGTAACTTCAATATTTGATTTACGGGTAAAATCACCCACCTTCTTAAAGATTTTTTCTTCTTCCATACCAGTTGATTTCAAATTTGAAACAATACTTTTTGAAACAGAAGAAATCTCGACTTGTGAATCCGCCTGACCTTTGGGCGATACTTTTACGATTAACTTATAATAAGAACCGACTGTTCCCATATCTCTTCTTTGGAAAAAATCTACATAATGAGAGTCACTGGTAGAAGGTTGCCAATGTGTTTCCAAAACCCCTTTAGCATCGTCTTCACTTTGAATTTCATATCCATTGTAAGTTAATGATTCCTTCACTGCCTGCAAAGCCGCTTTTGTATCTACCGGGAAAGATTGTGTCATTGGATTGACTTGTTGATCCTTACCAAACAAACGAGGTTTGCCACATCCCGAAACTGCAACACTCCCCACCAATAAAACTAGCATGAATGTAATATTGAGAACTTTGTTTTTCATAGAATGACTCCCTCGTTTATACTTTTTGTCTGCGAGATAATATTCTCCAAAATATAAGTGCTGTTACAATAATAAAAAAACTTACAAATTGGGAAGTACTTATCCCTTCGAAAATAAATCCCCTTACAAAATCGCCCCTAAAAGTTTCAAGAATGGTCCGAACAATAGAATATAGGATGAGATACATGAGCATGATCTGACCGTCAAATTTTTTCTTTCTGCTGAAATAAACCAAAATCAGGAAAATAATAAACTCGCAGGCAGATTCCATTAGCTGGGTAGGATAAAGGGGAATTCCCCCAGGGGCCAAACCTTCCCCTTCTGTCGGAAAAACCACCGCCCACCAAGCAGGATGGGAAACAGGTCTACCATAACAACACCCTGCAGCAAAACATCCAATTCTTCCCAAGGCATGACCAATCGCTACTCCCGGCATGAAAATATCTGCCACTTTCCAAAAATTCAGCTGATGTTTCCACATATACCATGCGGAGGTAGCCACCGCGCCTATCAAGCCTCCATAAAATACCAAGCCCCCTTCCCAAACTTTAAAAAACTCCAGGGGGTTATGGAGGAACATCTTAGGATCATCCAAAAGAACATAAAGCAAACGAGAACCTACGATCGCAGAGACGATGATATAAAAGGCGAGGTCCATCATTTTTTCGGAAGGCATACCTACTCTCTTGGACTCTTTGCCTACCCAGTAAATTCCCACCAAGAAACCCAAAGCCACCATCAAACCATAGGTGTGCAATCGGAGGCCGTGAAAAACAGGAATGCTAAATAAAACGGGGTACATAACAGATCTTTTCCTTTTGCTCCTTATTAAGAGAAGGCTGAGAGGAGTTGTGATCATGCACACGCGTGTTCACAACGCCCCCTAACCCCCTCTTAATCTTAAGAGGGGGGATTTTAAAATAGTAACTGTAATCGAAACACTAAATCTTCTATTTTTTGTTTTTGTTGGGGAGTCATTTTCCCCTGCTGCACAATACGACTTAAAACCGGATCCAACTCAAGCCATTGCTTCATCAGATCTTGACGTTTCTGTAAATCCTTTAAAAGCAGCCCTCCTTGCCTTGCAATTTCTTGATAAAGAGGGTCTTGGGTATTACGACCTACAAGAACGCTTTGCATTTGTTGAGACAAATCTTGGTAAGCTAACTCTGCCTGATGAAGAAAATTTAAGTATTTTTCAAAACCCAGCTTCCAAGCATTCCAAGCGGTTTCAAAACCTGGTTCCAAGAAAAAAGAATTATTTTTAAGATTAAAGGCAGGACTTATTTTTACCAAGGCATCTATAAGATCTTTTTGGGATTGATCCAAACAGTCTAAGCAATAATTAATCTCTTTGAGTAATTCTTGGAAGCCTTGTTGGGTGAGAGACTCATTCTCCACATTTAATCCCCTTAACTATTTCCCAGATTTTTGAGGTCCGTCACAATTTCCGTGAGAAGGCGTTCATCAAACTCTGTCATTTCTCCAACTCTCAAAACGCTATCCAAAAGCTGAATGAGTTCATTCAAATGAGATTGGGCTTTTTCTCTCAAGGCAAGGTTTTGCTCAATGCCCCACAATTCTGCTTCAACGACCGCAAAATCATCCGACTTGTTCTTTTTGTCAGACTTAACTCTTACAATTTCACTTCTTAAGAGTTCTCTTTCTCCCTGCCCTCGACGAATAAGCTGGGCAAAATGATCCAAAATCTGATGAATTCCATGCAAGGCTTCCTTGAGCATGGCTTGGTCTTCACTATTAAAAACCTTCTTTTTAAGGGTAGGGCTCATGAATTTAAGACTGCGGGTCAATTGAGCGTAGGTCGCATCAATTTCTGGGATCAAAGCCCCAATGACTTCAAGCTGTTCCATCAACATTGTCTTTTCTGTTCCCATTCCTGAATCAAAACATGGCCTTAGCTCAATTGTAAAGAGAATTGACAACTTTAGCCTTAATAAGTCGATAAATAACCGTTCTCATTCAATAATTCAGGAAAATCATGGGCCACACGACTCTGGATACTCATAATCTACTTTCACGCCGGACTTTATTCGAAAGGTCTCCTTTGACCTCTGCGCATAAGGAAATGGATGAAATGCTCAATCGCATTTCAGAACAAGCTACTGATCCTTTCACGATTTCTGCATTTATACTTGGGCAATCTACATGCCGCCTCTTCGACATGATTTCCTCGTCCTTTTTTCCCTCAATACTCGCTTCTTCAAACCCATGGACTTATCGGGTCGCAACAGGGATCCACAAAACCCTCCGTATAGCGAGTGAAGCTGCAGGATTTGAAGTCGGACAGAGAAGCATGAGAGTAGCATTTCAATATACCGATTCAAGCTTACTATCCTGGAAAGGAGAAAATGGACTCCGACAGGGAATCCTGTGCTCTACGTTAAACTTTTTTACCCTCCACGGATTTGGAAAAGCAGCTGCCCAAACCAATACCATTCTACGGCACACTCTTCAAAGTCTCGGAGTGGTAAGCGCAAATCAATTCGCTGGGCTCCTAAAACTAATGCCTACCCCGGACAGAACATTTACCAGCCAGCTTCTAGAAGCTGGGATTTTTAATGTCCAACAAGAAGGAATTGCTCAGTTTGCCAGTGCAAATTTTAAACATCCGTCTGTAGTTTTTTTATTGGAAACAAACACTTCGAATTATGCCTCAAACTCAACGCAACAAAAAAATATTCCATTTTCCAAAAATCCTCTTTCATTCTATTTTTGTGAAGAAGGTACCACCTCCATTGATTCTCTTTACCAACAGAGTAAACATGCGTACGAGCGAGGTTTGGAATCTTCAAGAAAAGGCTTGGATTTATACCTTACCCATCTCAATGTCCGTCTCGCAACCAATCCTCGACAACCTTTTCAAATAGACGGAAACCTTTGGGAAGAACTCTCGACACATTTCGGAACCACAAGGACTTCTGCAGAAACGATTGCTGCAATCGAATCTCAAACCGAAAGACAGCTCTTTGAAAGTAGTGGAGAAGATCCAAACTCACCCGCAATTGAAAAACTCCGAAAGATTCGCGTTCAACGTGAAGACCTCACAATGCAAAGTATTGCTTGGGAAGAAATTTTTCGGCCTAGTTTAGAAACACCTAGTTTAGGTGAAAGAGATTACTTGAAAGTTCAAGAAGCTTTAGAAAAATATTTCCGACAAGACTTAGGATTTAATTTACCCGAATTACTCGCCTTTCCAAAATCACAAAGAGATCTTCCAACTCCACCTACACTCACTGAACTCCCCCCCGCTCTCTCTACAAAAATAGAACTTCTTACTCGTGGAATTCATAGTGAACAACGGACCGCCTCTTACTTGATGGGAAGTGCGATTGAAAAATATATCAGAATGATCAACTCCTGGTTGGATACAAACCCTCGACAACCTTTTAAACTCTGTGATGATTCCACTTGGGATTTAGTGGCAGATGCTCGTAGCACCCTCGAATTTCTCCAAGCAAGAAAAATTGAGGTCGAACGTCTAAACTTCGAATTTCGAAGAGTCGGCACTGATATTCCTAATTGGTACCGAGAATATTCAGCACGCTTCAATCTTGCTTTGAGAATTCAAAGAACGAGTTTAACCAAAATTGAAGAAGAACTTCTTCCTGTTCTGCATGAAGAACAACTCAGTCTCGACGCTTACCAACGCATAAGAAAAATTCTAAAAAACTTTGGGGAAAATGGAGAATGGACTCTCCCTTTTTTAAGGGATTATCCAGGTTAATTAATTTGCGGTTTTCACAGCTTGAAAATAATCTACCTTTGGATTTTGTCCATAATAAGTAATATCAAACTTTCCTTTTTCAACATTCATATCCTGCATTACTTCATAATAAACCCTGCCCTGTTCATCCGTTTTCTTTTTGAATTGTTTTTCATTTCCAAAATCAAGCTGAGCCTCAAAACCAATAACATTTCCCCGGCTTTGATCCGAAGCTTTTCCAAATTTTTCTGTAATCGCTGAAGACGCTTCTTGAGGAGAAAGATCGGTCATATAAATACGATCCCCTTTCGACAACTTGAATCGATTCACCAAGGATAATCTTTGATAGGGGCCCCGAATTTGAGAATCTGTAAGATATATTTTCAGTCTTCCTGGAATCTCATCCATAGGACCATTCACCCTCACTTCACCCTTTGAAGCTTCCAAACGTGTCCCTGATAGTCCCAAAGGAACTTGCTCCCAAACCGGCAACTCTGTTGCAATGATGCTTCTCGCCAAATCTTCTACCGAAGAATAAATTAATTTAGCTTTTGCTTCTTCGCTACGATACCGTGGAAGCTTCTGATCTAATTCCTGAGTCAAAGCATCCACCTTGGCATCAATCAATGCACGTCTCTCTTGAGGCAATCTTTCATAAACCCGAGCCAGCCACTCAATGTGAACTGCAGCACGATTACGAATTCTGGTCGCCAAATCAGGCCCCATTCCTCGGGTATCTAATGTGTCAGTGTAAATTAACAACTTATCCTTAAGAGTAGCGACTTGTCCTGGAGCAGCTTCTACTTTTTCCGGGACACGATAAGTCATCATTTGTCCATCTTCTATAATGTAAGGATAATTATTTTGAACGGCTCTTTTTTGAGCATCGCTCACTGTAACAACAGGCTCTTCCGCTTTTAAATGCTGTTCAAAAACCACTTCCCCTTGTGAATCCATAATCGAGTTGTAGCGAATGACTTTTACATTGGGAATATTGGCTTTGATAAAATCAATTATTTCAGGGGTGATGCTTTGGGCAGTCACACGATAAATTACTCCATTAACCTTACCTTCCTGAACCGCTTGTCCATATTTACGAACCTGATTTCTAAATTTATCAGGATTACTCATATGAATTGTAGAAAAATCGCCTACACTATTTCCATTTCTATAGGTACTTTTGTATTCCTCTGCCCAATTTGAACGATTCAATCCATCAGGTTGAAAGATATCCTGGGCTTTTCCACCACCTACTGTTGTAAAAGATACCTCTCCCAAATAAGAATCTCCTTTTACCAAAGCGTCTGGGTAATAGGGTCTCCAGGCATGTTCTCGTGCCAGTTGCCCCATTCGAATGGCTTCGTCGATATTCCCCCGCCATTCATTAGGAGAGTTCACTTCGTTCCATCCTTTAGGTCGATAGCCACTGGGAGCATTTACATCTCTTACACGATGGGCATCATAGTACTCCCCAGTAATTCCCACAATTACATCTCTCGCACCTTCAACGTTCGCCGCTTCCATCCAGAAATATGCTTCCATCACCAAATCCAAGCGAGAACGGGAACGCTGAGCATCTACATCAAACAGGGTTTCAAAGAGTACCCCACTTTCACGTCCTGTAGAAACAAGTCCTGATTTATACTCAGGACGTGATTCCATATAATCATTAAACACTCTTTCCGCAAAATCACGACCATTCGCAGATTTTCCTGAAAGTCTGGAAAAAGCGTTTAATGATTCTGGTGACATATTCATTAATTGCCCATCCAGAAATCCGGTCTCTTTCATTCTAAACAGTAGATGTGTATTCCCGGAAGTCATGCTCCCCACGCGATCTACATTGAGAATACTTTGCAACACCTGTAATTGTTCAGAGCTATATTGATCTACAAAAGAAAAATCACCTCCACAGGAGCGTCTCCAATCCATGTTTTCGGCAAGTTGTCTTTTTATTTCATCGCGAAGGTTTTGGGTTTTATCCGGGGGAAGTTTTCTTTCAGTGGCTAACTTCTGAAAAAACTGGTCTTCTAATTGGCGAACCTGCGGATCACTCGATCGACTTCGCATCATTCCTTGAAATGGGATAAAAACTCCGGTTCCCTCTCCAGAAATTCCGTTTGATTTAGTAGGAATGTGCGTTGTGATTCCGCCATCAGCAAGGGCAAAAGCAGGTTCAAAACCAAATCCCCCATTCAAGGGAGGATCTTTCAACATGTTATCCCTCGCACGGGCAAAAGCTTCATTGGCACGTTTATCGATTTTTGAAATTAATGCTTCAGAAACTCCTCCTGTAAGTTTTCTTGCTGCAGCTCCCCCTGCATGCATTACTCCCATCATAAAAATATTTTGAGCCATGAAATCCGCATAATTTTCCTGGGGGCGTGCAAACGTGTAATAAGCAGACAAACCAAAGCCCGCATCCACCAACCATTTGGCCGCAAGACCTTCACTTGTGGTACGTCCAATCACTTTTCCATCTACAACAATATTTTTTAAGGGCCCTCGTTGGAATACGGGTAATTCTGCAGCTGCAGTACCTAAAAATCGAATTCGCGAAGCGCCTTCAATCATGCCACTCATGGCAATCCATTGAAGAGCTTCTGAAGAATCCCAATGAAATTCTTGTCTGAAAAACAAAGATTTTTGTGTTTGATAAGCCGCATAGCTCACAAATCCAGAGGCGGTATTTTCTGCGGCAAATAAAATTCCTCTGCCCATCCATATTGCCGCATCTTCTCCTGCTATTTTAACCCCGGCACTCATTACATAACGCGCGGTGAGTTCTTCAGCAGTAACGGCCAAACCTTCTCTTACAAAAGCTTTGGCAACACTACCCGCCATTCCCGCTGTCAAAAGCATGGCCACATCCGCTCCCAAAAGAAGCATGTTCATCGTGTTTTGTGTGGAGCTGATATTGGAAAGTCCTGTACGATAGGCATCGTAAATTTCTTCGCTATGCTCACTTGCTGAGACAAAACGTTCCCACAAAAGACCGACCCCAACACCTATTCCCACGAGAGCAGCGGCTACCTTTGTCGCAACGGGTTCCGGAGCAAATGCCAATCCAGCCAAATCCCCGGCACCACCTGCTGCACCATATTCCGCTTTTCGCTCCGTAGAACCTTCTCCTGATTTCGCAACTGCCACCTTAAAAGCTTCGCTCCAATCCTGTTCATTAATTTCGGATGAAGCTTTGAGAAGACAATGCTTTTGGCCTTGAGAATCTGTTTCTGTAGTCAAAAATCTTTGGAAACGAGGATCACTTGCAATTGCCCGAGCAGAACTTGATTGAGGATAAGGTTTCTGAACTTCTTCTCTCAAGATATCTACTGCTTCCAGGGCTTTTCCAATTCCCACACGAGAAAGGGCTTTTGCAAAAAAGGTGTCTCCCACAATTTCTGCTTCCCCACTGAATTTTGTTTTTACCTCTTCAGCAAGTTGGTCACCGAAAGCAAAAGTTTCTTTTTTAGAATAGTAAACTTGTGCCAAACGAACATAAATACGCCCCAAAAGTTTATCTTGTAGAGAACCTTTTTCCCCTGTTGAAGTGGTAGCTTTCAAATCTTCAAGAATGCTTCTTCCAGATTCAATATTACCCGCATTTAATAAAGCTTCTGTTTGTATAAACTTCGATTGGGAAATGAGAAATTTTGTTTCCGCCGTTGAAGGAATCGCCTGTAATATTTGAATGGCTTTTTTTGCATAATCTTGTGCTGCACAATTATTTTTATCTTGAAGAGCTAGTCCTGCCATATGATTTGCAGCAGTAGAATATCTCAAAACTTCCTCAGGATCTTGACTCCCTTCTCTTTCTTGCATGATATTTAAATAAGATTGCTGAGCTTCGCCTTTCCGTCCAAATTGTTCTAGAAATTGGGCAGCCATGAGGGCTTTTTCATAACGCTCCGCAGAATTCGAGGCAGGATAAGCAAGTCCCATCATTCTTTGAAACTTTTCCAAATTTCGATTACTTTGAAGACGAATTGCGGAGATTTTTGCATCGACTTCAAGTTGATGAGCATGAAGTTTCTGATCAAGTTCCCGCTTTTTAAAATCACTCAAAGGCTCTTGATGATGGGAATTGCAAGGCTGGTTTCCATCTTCTCGAGGCAAGATATTTCTTTGAAAACTCAAAACTTCTATCTGACGGTCATGATCCTCAAAATCAAAAAGTCCTGCCTGATAAGCTGATTGAGCATAAAGTTGAAAAACACCCTTGTTGGGATTTAGCAACAAAGCCTGTTCAAAATCTACGGTCGCATGTTGAGGACGGCCCTGAGAAGAATACAATTGGGCCCGACTTACATAGGCAATGAATAATTTATTTTTTACATCCGCCCGAAGTGCATCCGTGTTTTCATCGGGCAATCCAGACAAACCTGCTCTCAGAGCCGCATCCAACTTTTCATAAGCTTGAATCGCTGCACTAAAACCATTTTCATCGCCTTGCAAAAATGAAAGTTGAGCTTGAGTAAAGGACTTGCCAAACTCATTTCCATTTTTTTCATAAAGGGCCTGCATTTCACCTAAAATGGCCTTGCATTTTTCACTATCCCCCAACATTTGGAAATTAAAAAGTGCGGTATGCAGATGATTGAATTGTTCTTCAACACTCAAACCTGGTTTATGAGCCAAGTCTAAAAACTCTTTCCCCTTGTCTGCAAAAATTTTTGCCTGGTCCGCGGGCAAGCGAGCAGACAAAGAAGTGTTCGGAGTAGATGACGAAAAAACAGTAGGAGCTTTTGTTTCTTCGTCTCTCAGAAAAGGATTCACCTGAGCGATTACTGCTTTGCTAGCCCCAAATGCACTGGGTGCAATTAGTCGGTTTTGGATAGCCCATTCTGGGAAAAAAGATCGAGAAGACAGCGGATCCGCTTTAGGAGATTCATGACACAATCCTTGAGCACAAGATCCTGCATTATTTACAGGCAAACCGAGTGCAAAAGGTATTGCTACATTTCCAGAAAAAATTGGCCGGTTATCCGGTGGTGTCATGTGTGCCCCTTCATTGCTAAAAAGCAAGAGGCTACTAAGTAAAGCAAGACTTGTGCCAAAACAGAGCAAAAACACTTCTTAAGCCAATGCTAACCACTTGTTATCATTATTAATTTTAATTTGTTTTTATTTTTAAATACTTAAAGAATGAAAATGAGGACTACAAACCCCGAAATTAAGCCTAGAAGAGGGCTAAAAGCTTCAATAAAGACGGTACTGACCAAAATTTAAGCATCTCTAGAATTGTTTAGAAGATTTTAAAGAAGGGCTTAACAAGTATTTTTTGAGGTATTGCCCCGTATAAGATTTAGGGGTTGCAGCTACTTCTTCAGGACTTCCTCGGGCAATAATTTGGCCGCCCCCATCCCCGCCTTCGGGTCCCAAATCCAAAAGATAGTCTGCTGTTTTAATCACTTCCAAATTATGCTCAATCACCACCACCGTGTTTCCGTTTTCGACAAAGCGGTGCAAAACATCGAGCAGCTTTTGAACATCTGAAAAATGCAGGCCGGTGGTCGGCTCGTCCAAAATATAAATGGTTTTTCCGGTAGAACGTTTCGAAAGTTCTCTGGCCAATTTGATACGCTGCGCCTCTCCACCGGACAAGGTGGTCGCGGACTGACCCAGCTCGATATATCCCAAGCCCACGTCGATGAGAGTCTGTAATTTTTGACGCACGGAAGGAATATTTCCTAAAACTTCAATCGCCTGTTCGATGGTCATCTTCAACAAATCTGCAATCGAATAACCTTTGTATTTTATTTCCAGGGTTTCTCGATTGTAACGCTTGCCACGGCACTCTTCACACTCCACATAAATATCCGGCAAAAAATGCATCTCAATTTTGATAATACCATCCCCTTCACAGGCTTCGCAGCGCCCCCCTTTTACATTGAAAGAAAAACGTCCCGGCTTATAACCCCGAATTTTAGCTTCCGGTAATTCCGCAAAAATATCGCGAAGGGGAGTAAACAGACCGGTATAGGTAGCGGGATTCGATCGGGGAGTTCGACCGATTGGAGATTGATCAATATTGATAATCTTGTCTAACTGCTCGATGCCTTCAATGGCTTTAAGTTTGCCATGGGCTTCTCGGGAATCTCCCAATTTTTGGGCCAGCACTTTATATAAAGTATCGTTGATAAGCGTAGATTTTCCCGAGCCAGAAACTCCCGTGACACAAACAAAAACCCCCAAAGGAATTTCTACATCCAGTTTTTTAAGATTGTTTTCTTCACAGCCCTTGAGAAGAATTTTCCCTTTGGGCTTTCGGCGTTCCGTGGGAACGGGAATATGATCTTTTCCCGACAAAAAACGTCCCGTCAGAGATTTTTCATTTTTCAGAATTTCAGAAGGAGTTCCTTCTGCAACGATGTTACCTCCATGCACTCCGGCTCCCGGACCCAAATCAATAATGTAATCCGATTCCAGCATGGTTTCTTCGTCGTGCTCCACCACAAGTACGGTATTTCCCAAATCTCTCAATCGCTTCAAAGTCTCAATGAGTTTGCTATTATCTCTTTGGTGCAAACCAATAGACGGCTCATCAAGGATATAAAGAACTCCCACCAAACTCGAACCTATTTGAGTTGCCAAACGGATTCGCTGTCCTTCTCCACCGGACAAAGTTCCGCTAGTACGATCCAAGGTAAGGTAATCCAAACCCACATTTGAAAGAAAAGAAAGCCTCTCTCTAATTTCTTTGATAATTCGGGAAGCAATTTGAGCCTCTCGTTCATTCAATTTTAAAGAATCAAAGAACTGCAGAGATTTTTTTACAGAAAAAAGTGTAACCTGATAAATATCTAATCCCGAAATTTTGATCGCTAGAGCTTCCTTTTTGAGTCGCGCACCTTCACAAAGAGGGCAGGATTGAATGTTCATGAATTTTTCAAGTTCCTCGCGCATCCAATCTGATTCGGTTTCTTTGTAGCGACGCGAAAGATGCGAAATAATTCCTTCAAAGGGAGCTTTGTAATAACCCCACTGAATCACATCCGGTGAACCATTGAATAAAATATCCTGATTTTTTTTAGAAAGTTTTTTGAAAGGTACATCCAAGCTGAATTTGTAATAACGAGAAAGCGATTTCAAAACGCTGCTATAATAATTCCCCGTTTTACTTGCCCAGGGTACAATGGCACCTTCATTGATGGACAAATCCTGATTCGGAACCATAAGAACAGGATCAAAATAAGTTTTATGTCCCAAGCCACCACAGTCTGGACAAGCTCCAAAGGGATTATTGAAAGAAAAAAGGCGCGGTTCAATTTCTGGATAACTCACTCCGCAATCAATGCAGGAAAATTTTTGGGAAAAGAGAAGCTCATTAGAAGTAAGACGCAAGAGGTGAGACGGTTTTACCTTTCTTTTCTCTTCTGACTTCTCACCTCTTCCTTCTAACGTCTCACTTACAATTTCCACCTTTACCAAACCCTCACCATACTTTAGCGCCATTTCCAATGAATCTGCCAAACGAGTTTGCAAACCTTCTTTCACCACCAGACGATCCACAAACAAATCGATATTATGCTTTTTGTTTTTATCGATCTTGATTTCATCCCCCAACACATGAGTGGTTCCATCCACTTTGACTCGTACAAAACCTTCCGCTTTTAATTTTTGTAATTCCTTCGAATACTCTCCCTTGCGACCACGAACAATGGGTGCCAACACATGAATCTTGCTTCCTTCCGGAAGCTTCATCACTTGATCCACCATCTGAGAAACCGTTTGCGCAGAAATTTCTTTTCCACATTGATAACAAGTCGCCTTTCCGATTCGGGCAAAAAGCAAACGCAAATAGTCATAGATTTCGGTAACGGTTCCAACGGTGGAGCGGGGATTTTTACTCGTCGTTTTTTGTTCAATGGAAATTGCAGGCGATAAGCCTTCAATGGTATCTACATCGGGCTTTCCCATCTGTTCCAAAAATTGGCGGGCATAAGCAGAAAGCGATTCCACATAGCGACGCTGCCCCTCGGCATAAATGGTATCAAAGGCGAGCGAAGATTTACCGGAGCCGGACAATCCCGTAATTACCACCAACTTATTACGTGGAATATGGACATCGATATTTTTAAGATTGTGCTGCCGTGCACCTTTGACAATAATTTCTTGGGGCTCCATACAAAAGCCCTAACATTGAGCGATTCAGGAGATCAAGGGCAGATCAAGCAATGAGCTTTTTGGCTTCTTCAATATACTGATGGGCAATTTCAAAACTGGGAGCTTCCGCATATATACGAAGCAAGGGCTCCGTACCTGAAGGACGGATCAGCAGCCAAGAGTCATCTTCCATCAAAAATTTGAAACCATCCTTGAAATTATTTTGCGCAATTTTTTTACCGATTAAAGTTTGAGGAGGATTTTTAGAAAGCTTTTCTTTGATCGCCGCAATTTTTTCTTGGGGTACATGCAAATCTTCTCTTACAAACTCCAGAGGGCCCACTTCTTTTTGCAGATCCGCAATGATTTCGGAAATCGGCTTTTTATAAACAGCCATGATGTCCAGAAGCAAAAGCCCGGACAAAATTCCATCCCGCTCATAAACATGGTGACAAATTCCCAAGCCACCTGATTCTTCTCCACCCATCAAGGGATTCTCGGATTCGACAAATTTTTGGCAAATATATTTGAAACCGATGGGAGTTTCATGAATGGGTAAATCAAATTTTTGGCATAAGCGGCGAACCATTTGAGTAGTAGAAACTGTGGTTACCACATCACCTTTTTTATTTTTCTGCAAAACCAAATGGCGCAAGATGAGCGAAAAAATTTTGTGGGAATCTATAAAGTTTCCTTTCTCATCCACCGCTCCAATGCGGTCCGCATCCCCATCTGTTGCCAAACCAATGTCACATTTTTCCGTTCGAACGATTTTGATAAGAGCTTTGAGATTTTTTTCGATGGGTTCCGGATTCACACCACCAAAACCCGGGTTCGCATCCGAGCGAATTTCTACCACCTCTTGACCCAAAACTTCAGCAATAAAACCACTTCCTGCACCGTAAATCGGGTCTACGGCAATTTTTAAGTTTGATTTTCGAATGGCCTGAATATTCACCAAGGTTCTTAAATGCTCTACGTAACTGAGAGGATCAAAAAATTCGATGAGGTTTTTTTTCTGAGCTTCCTCAAATGAAATCAAAAGAGGAATTTTAGAAGCCGCGTCATTTTTTACAATTTGCTCTTCAATTTTTTGGCAATATTCCGGAGAAGCAGATCCCCCATAACTTTCTTTGAACTTTACCCCATTCCATTGAAAGGGATTATGAGAAGCTGTAATCACAACACCCGCCAAGGCTTTTGTTTCCTTGGTAAGCCAAGAAACACAAGGTGTTGGACAAAAAGTTTCTGACAATAAAACACTGATTCCATTCGCAGCCAAAACACAGGCCGCTTCCTGGGCAAACAAATCCGAAGAAAAGCGACGATCATAACCGAGAACTACTACAGGTTTATGATCCAATTCGAGTTGACCGGACTTGCTCCGGGCAACGAGATTCCCTGGAGGGGGAGGCAGCGAAGCGTCGGAAGGGGGAACCCTTTTTGGGGTTCCCCCTCCGAGTAAAAACACATCGCACCAAGCTTGAATCACTTTTCTCACATTTTCATAAGTATAATCCCGCCCGATGATTGCGCGCCATCCATCAGTTCCAAATTTGATCTCTGTTTTACTCATGCTTGTTCTCTTTTCTTTTTTGCCATGCTTACTGCGAGCTCAATCGCCGCGATCATGCTCGAAGGATCCGCGATTCCCTTGCCAGCAATATCAAAGGCGGTGCCATGATCGGGGGAAGTCCGAATAATCGGCAAACCTAAAGTCACATTCACCCCATCCTGGAAGTGCAACATCTTAAAGGGAATCAAACCCTGATCATGATACATGCACACCACCACATCAAATTCACCCTGATGCGCCTGATGAAAAACTGCATCCGGAACACAAGGGCCCGTGAGTACATATCCCTGCTTTCTTAATTTATCAAGCGTGGGGCCAATCAACTCAATCTCTTCTTTACCCAAAACTCCCTCTTCTCCCGCATGAGGATTCAAACCGCAAACTGCCACACGAGGTTTTTCAAGCCCCCAATATTTTTTGAGGGAATCAAAAGTGATGCGAACTGTATCTGAAATTTTTTCTTCATTGATTTTTTGGGGGACTTCTTTGAGCGGAACATGAATCGTTACCAAACTCACTTTCAGCGTGGGTGAAGCCATCATCATCACCACTTTGTGCCCGCCTGTTTTTTCTGCTAAAAACTCCGTGTGGCCCGGCCAGGGATATCCGGCCTTTTGGATATGAGATTTTGATATGGGTGCAGTAACTATAGCGTCAATCTTGCCAGACAGAGCATCTTTCACAGCAGCTTCCAAATAAGAAATCGAAGCATGGCCACATTCTTCTGGACTCCAATCCTTTTTTTTATCCTCTGCTCCATAAAGCAGATAGTCTGCCCTACTTTTAATACGGGAATCTTGAAGGGCTTTTTCCGTCACTTCACGCCCGATTCCTTTAGGGTCCCCCAATGTAATGCCAATTTTCATATACCCGTCTTCACATCAATGAAGGCTTTGCTTCTCAGCTGTTCCACGTATTTTTTGATTTCTTCCTGCACCTTCATTTCATAAATCTTATCTTTCACACGATTCTTGATGTCTTCTCCCCCAGCCAACTCCCCTTGAGGTTTATCATAAAGCTTCACCAAGAGATAACCCGCATCTGTCTGAATAGGACTCGTAACTCCACCTTGGGGAAGGCCTTGAATCGCAGAGGCAAGCTGGGGGTTAATTCCTGAAAAACCTACTTTTCCTAAATCTCCACTTCCTGCTGCTCCAAAATCTTTCATGGCTTGTTCAAATTTCATTCCCCCTTTTATTTTTTGGTAAATTTTTTCTGCATCCGATTGAGTCGGTAAAACAATTTGGGCAATATGAACTTCCTGATTTCCTCCCATCAGTTGAGCACCATTCTGGGCATAAAAAGCCGCCACGTCTTCATCTGTAACGTGCACCTTATTTCCCACCAACTGATTTATAAATTTCAGTCGCTTCAACTGATTTTTAATATCTTCTCGGTAAGTGTCATAAGATTCGCCCTTGCTGGCTAATTCTTTCTTGAGCTGATCAGTGGAAAACTTATTTCTTTCAAGAATATTTTGTATAGCCTTGTTCACATCCTGATCTGTAACATCCAAACCTTTTTTGCTAATTTCCTGATTCAGAACCACTTCATCTACCAGATGATCGAAGGCCCTTTTCTTTAATTCCTGCATTTCTTCCGAACTAAATTTCACATTGGGGTTTTTATTCAGCTCTTTTTCAATATTGGCCATCGCTTGATTTAATTCATAAAGCGTCACCGGCTCCTGATTGACGGTCGCAATAATTTTATCTACTACTTCCGCATGGAGTACTGGAGCAGTCATGAAGAAAAACAAAAAGATTAAAATTCCTAAATTTTTACTTTTTTGAGCAACCATTCTTTGACCTCCACGGGATACTTCTTTCGAAGCTCACCATAATACTTTTCAAATGCTTTCTCTCTGGCTAAATCGATTAACCAAGACTTGATTTGTTCTTTAACCTGTTCATAAGGAACAAGTTCTTCCGGTTTTTTTTCTGTCACCTTAAAAATATGAAATCCATACAAACTCGAAATAATCGGAGAAAGTTCTCCCACCTTTAAATCAAAACAAATATCAAATTCTTTTGGGAACTTTCCTTTTGCAATAAAACCCACATCTCCTCCCTGATAACGGTCCGGGGAAAGAGAATAGTTATGCGCTAGCCTGGCAAAATTTTCACCTTCTTTTAATCTCTCATAGAGAGCCTCTACCTTTTCCTTGGAATCCGTCAAGATCTGCCTTACCCGGACCATTTCTGGCCGTGTAAACTCTTCGCGATGGGCATTATAGTAGTCTCTGATTTGATCTTCCGGAATTTCGATATCCGAAAATATTTTTCCACGTACCAATTTATCCGTCAGCAGATTTACCCGTTTCACTTCTCTCCAGGCGTTGTAATCAATCCCCCGACTTTCCAGCATTTTCTGAAATTCCAGTTCGCTATAATGAGCTTTATACTTTTGGATTTCCTGTTCAAGCTCTGCATCGCTCAAAACAACACCTTCCTTTTGAGCTTCTGTTTCTAAAATTTTTTTCTGAATCAAATCTTCCAGGACTTCTTGTTTGATTTTTAAAAATTTCTTCGAATTTTTCTGATAGTCATCACCAAATTTGTATTTTTCTCTTTGCAAGGCCTGAATTAAATCCCGGACCGTAATTGAATCTGAACCTACCTTGGCGAGCACATCTTCCATTTTTGGATTCGCGCAAGCAAACAAAAAACAAAAAAACAAAACAGCATTTTTTAACTTAGATAGCTTCATAAAACTTAATCAAATCAGCCACTAACAAGGTCTTCATTCCCTTGCAAGAACCCTTTTAACATCGTTTTTTAAACTTTCCCCTTGTCAGGCTCTTTCTAATCAGATATTAACATTTGTTAATGAAATATTCACATTTGTTTAAAATTCTCGAAGAAAGCGGCCTCTCTCCCGAACAGTTTGGGCAATACATGGGGCTTGCGGGCATGACGCTTCGTCGATGGAAAGAAATAGACCCAGAAACCGAACTTTCCAACCTCTATAATCAAGCCTTGCTCGAAGCGGCTCAAAAACTCTTCGAGGAAGGAAAACTGGGGCAACAATCTCATTGGATCCTGGATTACATCGACCAAATAAACTCGAACAACTTTGAAAGAACCATTCAAAATCTGGGGTTTTCAAAAGATTTTATCCATTCAGCACCCGCCAACGAAGACAAACTTCTTGAAGGTATGAGTCAAATTGGTGCCAGTGAAGCAAGAAAGACAGACGTAGAAAACAACAAGGACAAAATCACAAAGTTCAAAAAACTGGGTAAAGAATGGAAAAACCGCATCACAACTCTCATGAATGTAATTAAATCAAAGAAACTCAGTTCAGTTGACAAGCTTGCAGCCTACGGAGCCCTCTTCTACCTGATCACTGTCATCGATCTCATTCCTGACACCGTTCCATTTTTTGGACTCATGGATGATCTGACCATTATGGGCTTGGTAAGCGCCTATTATCTCAAGCGTTTTAAAAATCCTCTTTAACTTATGTTTTGCGTTAAAAGATCTTTCCAAGTTTGTATCTTCATCATCGTATTCGGCATTGGGAAAGCCTTTCCTCAAGAAGAAATCCATACAAGCTCCCTCTCACACATTCAAATTCCATCAAAAATAAGTTTGGAAGATGCAAAACTCATTGCCTTTCAAAACAACTGGGATTTCTTAGCCGCTAAAAGCGATGTGGACCAAGCTCTTGCACAAAAAATTATTTCGCAACAACTCCCCAATCCCACACTCAGTTTTTTTACACAAAAATTACTGGACAGACCTTATTCTGCTTCCGCAAACGACGGGGGATTTTTAGGCAAGGACTATGATACCATCGTCAATCTAAACCAGCTTTTTGAAATCGCGGGCAAACGATCAAATCGTCAAAAGTCTGCCATGTCCGGCCTCGAAGCCGCCAAAGCACGCCTCGAAGACTCTCGAAGAATCCTGAATGTTGGCGTTACAAAAGCTTATTGCGATGCGCTTTTTGCACAAGAAAAAGTAAAGATATTACAAAATTCTACCAAACTTCTGAAAGAAGAGGCGACTCTCGCTCAACTCCGTTTCAAGTCCGGAGACATTTCCGAAGCAGAAAAAAACCAAATTGAGATGAGTGCCCAACGTTTCGAGTTGGACACAAAAAATGCCCAGGCAAATGAAAAAAATTTAAAATCAAGCCTTCAAATGATTTTGGGTGATTCAAAACCTGATGGGAATATTCAACTCACAGATGCTTTCGAAACCTTATGGAAAACACATGAACTCCGGAATTTCGAGGATAGTCGCAGCTCCTCACGCCCCGATCTCCTTGCTGCACAAGCAGACGTAGAAAAAGCAAAAGCAGAGCTTCGCTTACAAAAAGCGATGAGAGTGCCCGATCCCACTTTCAACCTCCAATATGAACACAATCCTCCCGATCAACCGAATGCCTTCGGAGGAGGCATCTCCTTTCCCTTTCCACTTTTAAACCAAAATAGAGGAGGCATTCAGTCTGCTCAGGCAAATGAATGGCAAGCACGGATCAATCTCGAAAAACTAAAAGCCCAAATTACTTCCGAAGTAGAAACAGCCAAAACAAACTATTCGGAAGCTGCCTCACGCTTCAAACATTATACAAATGATGTAAAACCAAAATCTGCCAAGGTCTTAGACTCTTTTGCCTTCGCTTACAAAAAAGGAAATGTCTCCCTCATCGATTATCTGGTGATTCAAAGAGAAGACAACGAAATCAAGATTGCTAGCGCTCAAGCCGCTGCAGACGCCATTACAGCCAGCGCAAATTTAAGCACCGTACTCAATTTAAACAATGATTCTTATGAAAAACACGGGATCCAGTAATGCATAAAAGAATTTCGTTTTTAATTTTCATTTTAGTTTTTTTGTCTGGATGCAAGTTTTTCGCGCATAAAAATCCGGACACTTCGCCCCTCATTCAGGGAGAAAACATACGTTTTCCCAAAAATGCGGCTCAACTCACATATATTTCCGTCGAAAAAGCCCAAAGCAGACAATCGGGAGATCTCAATCTTTATGGAAGAATTGTCTGGAACGACGATGTCACTGTTAAAATTTTCTCTCCCGTTTCAGGAAGAGTCCGCAGTATCGAAGTCAAAGGAGGGGAAAATCTTCAAAAAGGAGATTTACTCGCCACTCTGGATTCCCCCGATTATGGTCAGACACAAGCAGACGCCAAAAGCACAAAGCGATTTTGTGCTCGCGGAAAAAAACTATCAGAGACAAAAAGAACTTTTTGCCCACGGCGCCACTCCCCGCAAGGAATTGGAAGCGTCCGAGGCAGAGTATCAAAAAGCTCTCGCCGAAAGCAAAAGAGCCAATGCAAAGCTCAACTTATACTGGGGTAAATCCGGTACTGTGGATGACCTGTTTCAACTCCGTACACCTTTGGCAGGAACCCTTGTTGAAAAAAATATCACGCCCGGACAAGAAGTGCGTTCTGATCAAACCTTGGGTGGTGGTCCCAGCGCTTCTACTCCGCTCTTTGTCGTGTCAGACCCAAAACACCTCTGGGTTCTTTTAG
>CAYPXN010000072.1:0-7705 GCA_964414715.1 uncultured Pseudomonadota bacterium
CAAGTGTTCGTTTCAATTTTTCTAAACATAAAAAAGGGCTCACGACCAGAGTCGGAGCCCTTGAATGAATGCAAAAAGATAAATAATTAATTAATGATTACAACGATTTCGAGAGAAGTAGAAAATTGAATTTAAGAACAAAGCCATCCAAACAAGAACGTAAGAAGGGTTTTGAATCGTATGGATGGAAAGGCTGCAATCGCTTGGGTTGGGGCTCTTTTCATTGGTGTTAAGTTGAGAATCGGCATTTTGTTTAGAGTCCGAATTATTGATTAAAGAAGTATCGTTGCTATGTATCTTGAATTCAACACTGCTACCGTTTTGTTCGGAGTCATCGTCGCAAACGACTTTTAAAAGATGTGTTCCGTCAGAGACGTTTTCAATGAATTGCTTATGTAAAAGCTTATCTTCACTAGCGATGATATTCATCGAAGCAGAATCCAGCGAATAGAGACATTTAGCTTCTCGGTTGCTACTGACTGAAAGAGTTAATGTATGATCTTGATAGGTAGTTGCTTCAGGAGAATTGATTTTGACGACGAGAGAGCTAGTGCTGTCTGATCCATGATCTGCAGAATCCATACGTCCGATAGGGAAAGCAAAGTTTGTTTTATGAGCGAGAGCATCTATTACCTGAATTTTAAGAAGGTTTCTGGGGGAATCTCCGGGATATTCATCGATGTGTGAAGTATCTACATCGGCATAACTGCAACTAATGAGAGTTCCACTGTCATCTTCTCTTTTTATCACCACGGGACTGGAACTTGATTCTGTTGTGCGATCATTTTCGATGGATAAGTTGCAAGCGGGTTCAGAAGGAGAAATTCCGTCTGTGACAGTAAAAACAGCGACAACTTTTACATGTGTCGGAATTTTTAAGCTTTCAGAACTATCAGGGGCGATGAGTTGATTATTGACATAGAGTTTTTCAAGGTGGGTAGTAGCCCAAGCCTGAGAAGTGATGAAGATTAAGGAGGTAAAAACGAAAGAAAAAAGAGCTTTTCTAAAAAACATAGGGACATCCTTTGTATAAGGATGTGCCCCTTATGAAAACTTATCGAGATTCCTGGATGCGAGAGTTGCTTGAAGAAAAATGAGTTAAGAGCTGTAAAACAATGTTTATTGTAAGGCTTTTAAACCCTTCTCAATTCGATCTAAACCCTTTTCAATATTTTGCATCGAAGTGGCGTAAGAAAGACGGATGAATCCGGGAGCTCCAAAGCCCGATCCTGCCACTACTGCCACAAGATGTTTTTCGAGAAGGTAATCTGCAATTTCGCTATCAGTATTTAAGGCTTTGCCATCGGCTTTTTTACCGAGATAAGCACTAATGTTGGGGAATACGTAGAAAGCTCCTTCGGGTTTATAGCAAGTCACATTTGGAATGGCGGCAAATCGTTGCAAAATATAATCCCGACGCTTTTTAAACTCGGTGACCCAGTCTTTTAGAAAATCCTGGGGACCATTCAAGGCTGCCACACTTCCCCATTGAGTAGCGGTGGCAATATTGGTGGTCACTTGACCTTGGAGTTTGGTCATGGCCTTGATTACCTCTAAAGGCCCCGCTGCATAACCCATGCGCCATCCTGTCATGGAATATACTTTACTGGCTCCATTGACCGTAAGCGTGAGGGCTTTGATTTTGTTGTTTAAGGAAGCAATCGAAACAAATTCAAAGTTATCGTAAACAATTTTTTCGTAAATTTCGTCGGAGATGCAGACAATATTTTTTCTTACCAATACTTCTGCAATACCTTCGAGTTCTTTGCGAGTGTAGGCAGAACCCGTCGGATTGGAAGGACTGTTCAAAATAAAAGCTTTGGTTTTGGGAGTGATGGCTTTTTCCAATTCAGCAGGAGTGATTTTGAAACCATTTTTTTCCTGAGTGGGGACGATCACAGGAGTTGCATCGTTGAGCAGCACTTGATCCGGATAACTTACCCAAAAAGGAGAAGGAATAATGACTTCATCTCCCGCTTCAAACAGAACTTGAGCGATATTGTAGAGAACATGTTTGCCGCCACAAGAAACAATAATTTCATCGCGAGTATAAGTAAGATGGTTGTCGCGTTTTAATTTGGCAATGATGGCGTCTTTGAGCTCGTTTACGCCTCCCACAGGAGTATATTTTGTTTTTCCAGCTTTTAAAGCATCGATAGCGGCCTGTTTAACATGATCGGGGGTATCGAAGTCGGGTTCACCAGCTCCGAAGCCGATGACGTCAATTCCTTCCGCTTTCATGGCTTTTGCCTTGGTGTCGATGGCAAGGGTGGGAGAGGGTTTTACTTTTTGAATACGTTGTGTGAGTTTCATAATCTTTCCAATTGATGGTTCGACAGGCTCACCATGTCCCACTTGGGACACCCTGAGCTTGTCGAAGGGTCATTTTTTCATTTTTTCCTTCAATTTCTTTTCTACGAGAGGAGGAATCATGCCTTTGCCGGATCCTCCAAAGTAAATCACTTCTTTGATGATCGAAGAGCTAATATGCGAATACGAAGATTCCGTCATCATAAAAATGGTTTCGATATCAGGAGCCATTTTTTGATTTGCGAGAGCCATTTGGAATTCATATTCATAATCCTGGACAGTACGCAGTCCTCGAAGAATGGTTTTTGCCTTCTTTTTTCGGGCATAATTCACGAGAAGACCCGTGAAAGTGTCGATTTCGACATTTTTTCTTCCCTTAAAAAGGGACTTTAACATTTCGACGCGTTCTTCCGGAGTAAAAGCGGATTTTTTGCTCGTATTGATGGCGACCGCGACAATGATTTTATCAAAGAGGGGAATGCCTCTCTCAATAATATTGAGATGTCCCAAGGTGGGAGGGTCAAAGGATCCAGGGCAAACAGCGATAGATTTTTTCAAGAAAGTTTCCTTTTTTTCACCCTCACCCGTCTTCCTTCGTCAGACACCCTCTCCCCTCGAGGGAGAGGATTGGGGTGAGGGGGTTAATTTTAAAAAACTGATTAAAGTCTGACCATATTTGCGTGAGTCAGTTATTTCAAGTGTTTCTTCGGTAGGAATTTCTCGCGGGCTATGGGTTATTAAAGGGGCTCGCGTCTCAAGGGGATTTCCTTCGGTCATCGCCCCATCCGTCGGTCCGCCTAGGCGGAGAGCCTCCCCCTCAACAGCTATCGCCTGTTTAGGGAAATTAGGCAATTCTCTGGGACTATGTTCACAGATAATAAGTGTATGAGGATGTAGGAGGGGAGAATTCGTAAGTAATTTGAGTGTAGGATTGAGAAGATTTTTATCATAAGGCGGATCGACAAAAATCAGATCAAAACTTTTCCCTTTTTTCTCGAGCCAAGGAAGAGCCTTCTCTACTTTTTGAATGAGAAGCTGGGCTTGATCCTGGAGTTTGCAATGGACAAGATTCTTCTCGATGAAAGCGGCAATTTGTTTGTCGGCTTCCACAAGGGTGCAGTGCGCAGCCCCTCGGGATAAAGCTTCAATTCCTACAGAGCCAGAACCCGCAAACAAGTCGAGGACCTGTGCTCCCGAAATATCTCCTAAAATATTAAAAATGGCGCCTTTTACTTTGTCGGCGGCGGGGCGTACCTTGTTTGTAGGGGGAGCCTTGAGTTGCAGTCCCTTGGCAGATCCTGAAATAACACGCATGTTATAATCTTACAGCACCAGTATCGGCACCATGTTTTACGGCGTACCATATAAAGATGGCATACAGGATGGTTCCTAAGCAACTGAGGATGGTTCCCACAAGTCCCAAAATCCAGCCAATTTTGGCAAGAACTCGGCCTGCTTCTGGTGACTTGCCTTGGTTGATATCATTTTCTTCAGAGCGTCCCACGAAGAAAGCAGGAATTCCGGCCATGAATCCACAACATAAGAGGGCTGCAATCCCTAAAATGAGAGCTGTAATGGCTTTTCCGGAGGCGCTTGCATTTTGAGGGGTTGGGGGTGGAGTGCCTGGTAAAGTGGTAGTAGTCTGACTGGGGGGGATATTGTTGTCTGTCATAAATTCTCCTTGGCCTTCGGCTCTTGCCTCCCGGCAGGGCAGGCAATGCAGGCCTTAAAAAAATCGAACCGCAAATGAATGTGAGTCGTTGGCTAATAACTTTACAAACCAGCAAATCATTAATCCCAAGATTATGACTGAAGATGCATAGGGAGTAAATTTGTTTTCGAAGAGTTTCCAAAATGCTTTTTGGGTGAATAAACATCCCAGGGAATAAATGAATAGAAAGACAAAAGTGATAAATAAAAAAGGCGACATCCAGTGAAGTTGAAAAGCCTCTCTCCAGTGCCCTTTGGCTAAAAGGGCAAAACAGGTTGTAAGTCCGCAGGCTGGGCAGGGAATGTTAAAGAAAAAGCGGATGTAACAGGGGGGGAGGAATAGATGCTCATGAGTTCCATAACCCCTGGGATCGGGTGTGAGGAGAAAAGAAAGAAGTAAAATTCCTCCGAATCCCAAAGTGAAAAGCAGGTTTTGAAGCAGGGTTTTGATCTTCATCGAGATCAAAATAGTAACAAAAACTATCCAGGTGGCCAAATATAAATTGTGGTAAAGGGTGAACCTGTCGAAGCATGAACATTGACGGATCCACCTAACTAAGATATGGACCAGAACCTTAATCAAGGAGATTGAAGATGATGTTTAAAAGAGCAAAGAAAACAATCGCATTGGCTTTTTTTCTTTTAGTATTTGGATTTGTCTCAAAAGATGTGTGGGCAGGTAATAAAAAAATCTGGGAGCAGCCCAATAATCCTGCAAACTATGTAGGCTTGGCAACCGCCAAGGAAAGCCAAGTGGGAGATGCGGTTCTCAATCATCCTTATACCTTTGATCCCAAAAAACTGACCGACATGTTTCTTTCACTCCGCTACAACAAAAAAATGCTCTTGAGAAAAGGTATTCAGGACAAGGCTTTGTTTTTTGATGCGGAACTTTTAGAAAAAAAATTCGTGCCTAAAATTGTAGAGGCTTTTGAAGAAGCAGGTCCTGACCAGGTAGTGGTGATCTCGATTGTACAAAAAGATCCCTATTTTATTGTTCGTAATGATCGTTTGAATGTAATTATTGCTTACATGGCTCAAGATGGCTTGCATATGAATTTTATCAAATCGGATGCAAAGCTTTTCGGAGATTATCAGGCTCATAAAACCGGTTTTGCAATGCGACAGGATGCGGTGAGTTTGGGAGTTACTTTGGAACCTCAGCCAGGTCAAAGTTTGTCTTTTACAAATCCTGACGAGATTATTCTGGATCCCAATTATGATTTTGCAAAATTGGTGGATCAAAAAGCCGATGAAGATATGGCTAAGAAGGCGGAAGAGGAACGTGCAAAGCGTTGGGGTAAGCGTCGCTCCACAGATTCTGCACCCGCTCCTGGCGCCGAACCCGTCACCTATACACCTCCCCCCGCGAATACGGCTGCTCGTCGTTCAAGCCCCGAAGCAAGCACCTCCACTTCTACTGCCAATCTGAAATCAACCGAACAACGTTTGAATGATTTGAAAGTCCTCAAGGAAAAAGGTTTGATTACTCCTCAGGAGTATGAAGTGAAGAAGAAAGAAATTCTCAAGGATTTATAATCAGGGAATTTCCACAATTTTTGGACACGAAGAAAGAATTTCGCAACCTTTTCGTGTAACGTACACGACATCTTCAATGCGTACGCCACCGATTTTAGTATAGTAGAGTCCCGGTTCAACGGTGACGACCATTCCTTCTTTCAAGATCTCAGAAACTTTTGAAACTCTAGGGGCTTCGTGAATATCCAGGCCCAAACCATGTCCGGTGCCATGAAAAAATCCCTGCATACGGCCTTTCATGTTTCCGGTTTTATATCCTTTTGATTCGAAATATTCCGTGATCCATTCATGCACTTTTTGTGCATTTACTCCCGGGCGAATCATCGTGAATGCTTTTTCCTGGGCATATTTTACAGTTTGCCACATTTTTTTGTATTCAGGACTGGCTTTGCCTTTCACAAGGCTACGGCTCATATCTGCATAATAATGAGTTTTTATGGAGCGTGGAAAAACATCCATCACAATTCCCTGATTTGCAGAGAGAGGACCTGAACCACGATTGTGCGGATCGACAGCCTGTTGTCCACCCGCAACAATGGTGTTTTGAGCCAAACATCCTTGCTGTATGAGATAAAGATCAATCACTTGGCGCAATTTTTCCGAAGTAAGTACTTTACCTTCATGAATGATTTTCCCATTCCTGATTTTGCATTTTTCCAGAAATTTATAGGCATGTCGTATTGCATTTCCAGTATGTTTAAGGCTTTCACGAATGGCTTCTTTTTCTTTTTTGTTTTTAATCAGCCTTTGTTTCCAGAAGGGATCCGATCTAAACTCGACCTTAAATTTTCTTTTTTGAAATTCGAGGGCAGCATAGGCAGGAAAGTTATGTGGAAGAATGAGGGTTCTGACTTTTTTGTCTTTCAAGAAAAGACTGGCGATATCCACCATGCTGATTTTTTGGCCGAGTTTTTTTCGAGCTCTTTGAGTCCATTCCGTCAGGGATAAAATGCCATCGACATCCGCTTCTTTTTTGCCACGATCCACTTCAAGGTCGTTGAGCATGAGATATTTTTTCCCGCGGATTCGGAAAAAGTAGACGGGATCGGGAACTACAAATTTTGTGGCATAATAAAGATTGGCATCTGTTTCAGAATCAGCGACAATCATTTCGGCGAAATTTTTCATAGAAGCCAATTGTAAACCAAAAGAAAGGAAGATGCAAAAAATGAAAAAATCATTTTTAATTTTTATTCTTTTTCTTTTTCCTGCTTTGGCTGCGGCAGATTCTTCCAAGGCGCCCAAAGATTTTACCGTGGAGTATGAGTTTGTTCAGGGAGGGCCTGAAAAGGCAGCCACTCGAGAGACTTATAGTTTAAAAGACGGCAAGCTGACTTTGAAAACGGATTATATCCCCACCCAGTATGGATCGGATGTTTCCAAACGAACCCAGGAAGTGAAAACTTACAACGTTTCGTCAGATGAATTGAAAAATGTTTGGAATATTGTGGTAGAAAATCAATTCATGACCTGGCCTCAGTCAAGCCCTTCACGTCCTGATCAGGCAGGTAACCAGAGTTTTACCATTAAGGCGGATGGAAAAACGGTCACGCATACCATGTGGGAAGCTCCCAATAAAGATAAGTTCACGGAGTTTTCGCGCCAATTTCTACAATGGGCTAAGCAGAAAATGACAGTCCAATTCTAAGGCAATTAGTAGGCATAGTTCCATGAGCGCGAACGAGTGAGCTGCAGAAATCACGATGCTAATTTAGAAAAGTTTTAGAGCTATTCAAAGCGGTCCCTTACAGTGAATCCGAGAGAACACGAAGGGAGCTATGCCTACTAATTGTAGTTACTCAAAGTGGGCGAGATGAATGAATTCTTGATATCGAGATTCGATTTCTTGCGGAGTGAGTTTACGTAAACGATCGAGACTAAAATCTTCCACATTGTAGCTCGCCATCACAGAACCATAAATACAGGCTTTTTTCAGAACTTCGAAATTGATTTTACCTGTCCAATTTTTGGTGAGACACCCCATCAGACCCCCAGCAAAACTATCTCCTGCACCGGTGGGATCTTTGATATCTTCTAAAGGAAGGCCGGGAGCAGAGAAAATTTTATCTTCAAAAAAGAGAAGAGCGCCATATTCACCGCGTTTAATCACCAAAGTGCTGGGTCCCCAGGATTGAATGGTGCGAGC
>CAYPXN010000073.1:0-31300 GCA_964414715.1 uncultured Pseudomonadota bacterium
TCAACATCCGTCCAGTATCAACCCAAACTCTTTTCTAGTCCCGAACAAGCTAAATTTGTTTTAAAAATGATTCTTAATAATCTTCGTAAAAAGCTTGTTCAATTAAAACCTAAATCTCAAAGCAGCACTTGGACTCAATATGCAGAATGCTCACATTGCACACCTGAATATAGTTCTATTAAAGAAAAGTGGATTCATGATTTTCTAAAAGAAAATTTTGTCCAAAATGTATTAGATCTAGGGTCAAACCTTGGTACTTACAGCAAGATCTTTGCAAAGAAAGCCAGTTCTGTTGTTTCTGTGGACATTGATCCTGAAGTGATTGATCTTTTTTGGAATGAAAATAAACGATCTTTCCCCAACATTCTGACTCTTAATATGGATTTGGCTTGGCCTTCCCCCGCCTTGGGCTGGGAGTATCGTCTTACCAAAACTTTTCTCCAAAGATCCGCAGGATATTTTGATACAGTGCTCATGTATGCAATTGTACATCATTTAATGATTACACACCAAATACCCTTGGAATTGATTGTAAATTTATCTCAACAACTCACCCAAAAGTGGTTGATTATTGAATATATCGGCTTTAAAGATCCTTTATTTCAACGGCTATTACGTGGAAGAGAAGATCTCTACAAGTCTTACAGTGAAGATTATTTTGAAAAGTGCTTCACAAATTCTTTTGAAATCATTCGAAAACAAAAAATTCCCAACATGGATAGAAGTCTTTATTTAATGAAAAGAAAATAAACAGATTCAAAAGATGAATATTTCCAAACAACAAATTAAAGATTTTTTGGTGGCATTTTCGTTGGTGAATTTATGTTTCATGAGAGTGTGGGAAGCCATACTATCTTCACAAAATTATTTTTTTCAAAAAATTCCTCTTTCAACTTTAGATTTTTACGCACTTATTATCAATGCAATATTTTTTTCTTCCTGTTTTTACTTACTAATTCGCCTAATCAGAAAATCTACTTCTAATAAAATAAAAATTGTAGCGGCAACTGTATTGCTAATATTCGCTTTAATACCCTTAAACTTAATTCGTCTAAGTTTGCACCTTCGTTTTGTAAACTCCTTAAACTATCCTATTATTTTAATTATACTTGTTGTAATTCTATTCGCTTTTTTAAGCTATGTAATTAAATCTCACCCTCAAACTTTATTAAAAACTATTTATATCATCTTACTCCTTTTAAGCCCACTCGGATTCATAAATGCAATTAAGGGATTATCTAGTTTAAAATTTATTTATTTTGAAAGCACTGGTCCAAAAATTAGCAACAACTCGGCCATTCATCAAAAAGTAATACTATTGATATTCGATGAACTGGATTATTTTAATTTATTCATTTCAAATCAAAAACCTAACCTACCTAACATTGCAGAGCTTCTAGAAAATTCTGTATTTGCAACAAACGCCTATTCCCCATCTAACCAGACTCTACTATCTATCCCCTCTTATATAATTGGACAAACTATTTTAGATACCCAACCCATAAATGAGAAGGATGCACTTCTAACAGTAGAAGGAATAGAGAATAAAACCTTACTTAGCACTTTTGATTCAAACTTATTTTCAAAGATTAGCTTGCTAGATATAAGAACTGCCATAATAGGCTGGCATCTTCCCTATTGTAGACTATTTGGTAAATGGTCAACTTTCTGTTATACAGAAAGTTCTGGATTATCTTATGACTCAAACGACTCCAGATTTTTATCTAAAATAATAAAACAAATACAAAGCCTTTCCCCTTTTTTTGGAAGACTGCAGGCCATAACTTCTTATAAAGAAATTTTATTAGCTACTCACGAAATTCTGAATAAAGAAAACATCAATTTTATTTACATACATTGGCCTATTCCTCATATGCCTGGTTTGTATAATCCCATAACTAACAATCTGTCTCCTTTCGTCTTTAAAAATGAATATAACAATAATCTTTTGCTAGTTGACAAAACCCTTGGAGAAATAATCGCTAAAATCAAGAAGAACAATAACTGGGATGAGACAACTCTGATCGTTACCGCAGATCATGGTTGGAGAAATAGACCTGAAAACGAAAAACAATGGATTCGCAGAATTCCTTTCATGATAAAATTAGCAGGAAAAAATATGACTTACAAAGAAATCAACGAACCTTTTAATGCTCTAATTCTTTATGATTTAATTCCTGCTTTACTAAATAAAGAAGTTTCAACCCCTGATGAAGTGGCAAATTACATCAATCAAAATAAAGATAAATTTCCCATTATCGACACTTCAAACAATGTCCATTAACTCTACCTCACCCCATACACTCTCAACTTTTCATACAAGGAAGACTTTGAAATTCTTAGTGCTTGCGCAGTAGCAACTTTGTTGTGATTATTTTCTTCAAGAACTCGAAGAATATACTTTTTTTCTATCTCCTGAAGAGGAGTAATATTGGGGCCATTTTTATGGAGAGTATCCATTTCTTTAAAAGAATTTATCTGTTTTTCACTCAGGTTCAAAAAACCAAAATCGGCAGGTTCTAAAAATTCTCCTTTCACAAAAATCATCGCTCTTTGAACCGAATTCTTGAGCTCACGCACGTTCCCCGGCCAATCGTAATGAGTCAAAAACTCTGAACATTCTCGACTCAGTCCAAGCTTTCGAGCGGAAGGTAGCAGTCCTTTCATAAAATATTCGGCCAGCAATGGAATATCTTCTTTTCTGCTCCTAAGAGGAGGCACTTGAAGAGGTAAGACATGCAAACGAAAGAAGAGATCTTCGCGAAACTCTTTTTTCTTCACCATCGAAGACAAATCACGATGTGTAGCACAAATCACCCTCACATCCACTGGAATTTCCTGGCTCCCTCCCACCCTTCTTATTTTGCCCGTTTCCAAGACACGCAACAGCATCGCCTGTACATCCAAAGGAAGCTCGCCCACTTCGTCTAAAAATAAAGTTCCCTCCTGAGCTTGCTCAAACATTCCTTTATGCTGCTGATGTGCTCCGGTAAATGCACCTTTTTCATGACCAAACAATTCACTCTGGATAAGCTCCTTGGTAAAACTTGCGCAATTGATTGCAAACCAGGGCTTGTTTTTTCTGAGGGAGAGATCATGCAGAGATCTTGCCACGAGCTCTTTTCCCGTGCCTGTTTCGCCCAAAATACATACCGGAAAGGAAGTGGGTGCAATTTGTTGAATCAAAGCATAGAGCTCCCTCATTTGAAGGGATTTTCCCACCAAGGGACCAAAAGTTTCTGCTTCAACAGGCGTAATTTTATTCTCACGACCCATCTTCACTATTTTCAATTCGCTTTTTCCAATTTGGATGGGCATATCCAAACTTAACTCGGCCTCCCCCACTCGAAGTCCATTCACAAAAGTTCCATTCGTGGATCGCAAATCATAAACAATCCATTTCCCTTCTTTGGGAATGAGCTTGGCGTGTACTTCCGAGACAAAATCATCCGACAATTTTATGTTACAAGAAGTGGATTTACCAATCGTAAGCACCGAATCTGACAAAGGATAAGTTCTGACCGCCTCACCAGGGCTTTCAATTTTTAACTCCAAACTTTCATAATGGAGTGAATCTCCCGCGCGTGAAAGATTCAGGATTTTTGTACTGCGCATTCCTGCATCTGAAACATAGGTATCTTCCGAAAAATCAGAACTCGTTTTGTCTGTGCGAAGAGCTATTTTCCAATCTTCCAGTTCCAAGAAATCTTTCTCTGAAAGAGAGGCAGCTTCCACTTCTTTACCATTCAGCTTCAATCGAGCCTTTCCAAGATTTTTTACAAAACAAGAGCCTTCCATTTGATAAACAGAAAACTGCAAGCGTGAAATTGTAGGTTCGGTAAGCACCACATCACAGTCCATGGATCGCCCTACTTTCAGATGCTCTTTTTCAATGGGGACTTGAAGAAGCACTTTACCATGTTGGGAGAAAAGAAGATGGGGCATAGGATGTCCTTTCTAGCGCGTCGTAGCATAAACCAGTTTTGCACCTGGCATTTTGTAGTAAAGAAGGTGAATTTTTTTATCAGAATCTACTGCTATTTTGAGAGGAAATTGATCTTGAATACCGGAAGAATCTAAAAGAAGAGTAAACCAATCTTGATCTCCACCTTGTGTATAGTAGAGAGCATTATTCAGACTATCAAAAAAACCTATATAAAAACTATCACCATCTGTAGCTAAACTAATATTTCGTCCAGCTGTAAAACTAGCTTCTGTATGTAAATCTAAGAAAACATCTGGATTATTTCCTGTACCTACGTCAAAAGACATGAGACTAAATGCATTTTGAATATCATGATAAGCAATCCAATTACCATTAAACTTATCGGTAGCAATTGAACAATTTAAACCATCCCTAATGAGACGATTGCTCAACCTCGTCCATGAGTTTCCTGTCTTCTTCGCATAAACCAACTGCCCTCCCATGCTATAACAAATCCGTGGGTTACCTTGATTATCTAAGGTTAAATCTGCCTGAGGTTTATCGGCAAGAAATGTGGTAGGCTCAACACTAAAATCAATCTGCCAAGCTCCTGAAACATTATTGGCATACCATAAATTTTTAGTGCCCAAGTAAGAGCGAAATGTAGTCAAGTGCAACTTGTCGTGATTATCTACCGACAAAGAAGTAGTTCCTATAAATCTACTGTAAATATAACTATTAAAGGCTGCACTATTAGTCCAAGAAGCCCCAAGTGACTTTGTTGAATACTGGATTAAACCAACTGGTATCTGACCGGAAACGAAAGTCAGCACATTAAAAACAACATGAATACCGTCATGAGAATCAATCGCGATGGAAGGGCTACTTACGTCTATATTGCCTAAGCTGTGAATCGTCTCACTTGCCCACTCCCCACTCTGATTAGTAATATAATAAATTCCATTTCCATTCTTACACACAATGTGAACTTTATTATGAGAATCTAATGCAATATCCACATCTGCAGGATCTCCGCAAAATTGACTTAAATCAGTAAAACCCCAAACATCGATATCATCTGAAGCAACATCCGAAATATTCCCGGCTGTATCTTTCACCCATAAATAGAGTTTTTTATTGCCTCCTCCCGAGGTTAGCAAATAATTATCTATATTGATATCAACAGAAGATAAAGATTGCTCTGTTGCAACCCATCCTGAAGCGGAAATATCCGGAGAAGTATTTGTAGAAGATAAAAAATAACCCACTACCTGATTATTATCACTTGCATGAATACGGAGTGATACCCGATTAGAAGTTGTGGTAGGAGCACCTTCATTTATAGATAAAGTTGCAGAAGGCTTTTCGGTATCCGTCACTAAAGATGTGTCTGGGTTATTGCTACCGGGTATTGAATTACTGTCGGAACTTCCTGAAGTTCCTCCAGACTCACCACCGCAGGCCGACAAACAAATAATCGTGCATAAAATTAATAAAACTTTCTTCATAAACCCTCCTCTTGATAATTCATGTATGAATTTCTAATTTCATCGTCTGTCAAATTTCGTGAATAAATTAAAAGTTCCGAAATAGAACCTTTAAAAAAAGAATTAAATCGACTTGAACGACCAATCCAAAGTGGATTTGAATTGGGTAGTATAGAACCTGTAAGAGATTGTTCATCTAGCAAAAGATTATTTTTGTATAATCTTGCAGTGTCACCATCATATGCCCCTACAAAATACGCCCAATCATTTAAATCTGCTGAAAAGGAATGTCCCACTATACGATTACCTACCCACAAATACAGGTCGGTTCCTCTTCCAAACGAAAAAGCATACCCTGTATTATCAAGTGCTTCAGGAGAATTGAGTTTAGATAGAATAGGACGGTCTGTTGTATTTCCAAAACTTACAAGATTCTGAATAACTTCCACTGACATTTTAGTTGAAAGATTAAGTGAGGCGGATGAGTCGACTGCAATATAACCTCCATCCAAATTTATACTCCCCCCCATTACACTTTGAGCATTCTCCGGAGCTAACCATGATACCGCACCTTGTAGTGTCCCATGATTTCGTTTTCCCGAATAATCGCAAATTTTCTTGCTAGAGCTTGCTATTTCGCCTTCGCATTGAGAATCCTTAGACGGATCTTCATCAAATCTCCACCACCCCACCACACTATCATCTGTTCTAAAGACACGAGCTTCACTGCAATTTTGTGCCCCATGTTGATCGCGTGCACACACTTTCCAAATATACTGCCCATCAAAATTATTACCTGGTGGAGAAAGATAAATTGCACTTACTTCGTCTGGAAAATATTTGGTTCTGTTATCGGTGGATGATTGAATAATAAAATGTGTCTCCGTAATTCCTCTTTTATAAGGAACAGCGGGTGCAACATTCTCTTTCGTAAAATACACATCATATACAACTTGATCATTTTTATCGGGATCCACGGAAGGATTCCAAGACAGATATAATCGGGTGGGTGCCCAAATAACTCCGCTTGCAGGTTGTTCTGCCAATATAGGAACACTCGGTGGATGATTACTTACTTCCAACACACAATCTGCACTACATCCATCACCCGACATATTATTCCCATCATCACAACATTCGTCATTTTCAAGGATACCATTTCCACAAATAGGTTCCCCAACTTCCAAAGCACAATGTGAGTTGCAGCCATCACTGTTATTTGCATTCCCATCATCACAAGCTTCCCCAGCATCTATCAGAGAATTCCCGCAAGCTTGGCTGGAAAGATTCAAGTCTGCAGACAAATTACTTCCTCCTCCACAACTGAGCATCGCAGAAAAAACAAGTGCAACAAGAGTAAACATATAAAAACATTTCATATTCACTGGCATCCTTGAAAATTCTTCACTATGAGTTCAAGCTTGGAATTCGGTCCCACATCGGCACGTGAGGAATCAAATTGAGCTTCCCCCAAACCTTTTTGAGTAATCGTATAGAGCAAAATTTTATCTTCTGCCGTAGCACCTGAATCAATGGAGAGATCAAAACTTCCATCAATTCTGGAATAACCCTCTCCTCTTCCTTTTCTGAGTCCATTGGGATTCAAGAGATCCGCTGTCACATACACTGCGGATTGCACGGAGAAAGGATCTCCCACAATTTTCAAGCGTCCATTTGGTCCAGGAGACATGACCGAAATAGCAGCAGGGCGTAAGAGTGAGGGCCTTTCCGGATAGCTCTGTTCTCCCCCTCGGTTTGCATTCGTAGGTGATGAAAGCCATTCATTTGGTATCGTGCCACTACTGGGGGCGTGAAAAACTCCATTCATAATCTCTGTGAGATTATTATAGTGATCACCATCAGAGTCACATTGATCACATGCATAATTCCAACTCGCTTTTCCAAAATCAATGGAAGTGCCTGGTCCGATATTTGAATCCAAATCGAGGGTCGCCAAGACAAGATCATTATCTGCCTTCTTTAAAATCACTTTTAAATGATAGTTGCCCGCTGGAACATCATTCAGCTGAACTTGAGAAAGCTGAATCAGCAAGGGCGAGTTGGCTCTACTCGCTTGTTTGCGAACCAACTGCACCCCGATATCACGAGGAGAGATATTCGTTCCATTTCCTGTAATTTCCAAAGTCGCCTTCAAAGCCGGAATTTTGTCGAAAGGTAATACAATATTGCTTGTTGCAGCTTGTACTTCATGTGGGCATTCAATTTTAACTTGCTTGGCCTGAAAACGAACACTGAGCAAAATTCCCAAAGTCACAAAACTCAAAGCCAATAATATTTTTATCTTATTCATAATTTATTCCCCCCCTCACGCTGTTTTACTCCGCAAACTCTATGAGTTTGCTGCGCGAGGAATACAATATCCCTCTTGCCGCCTCTCCCTCCAGGGGAGAGGGCGAATGAGGAAAATTTACTGCGGCGTTCCCCCTACCGTTGCAGGCCCCGTTCCACCTCCTCCACTTCCACCCCCTCCTCCGAGAGCAATTGCCGCACCTGCTCCCGCACCAGCCACCACCAATCCAATAATTAAAAAGAAGGGCCATGTTTTATAAAAAGGTTTTTTCTTGGCGTTTTGAGATAAAGGTTGGGATTCCGTTTTTGAGGAAGAAACATCTTTTGACTTCAAAGAAAGATGATTGTTCGGACTTGTATTCGTTAACAAATACTTTTGCTTCGCCTTGTTGAACTGTGCAATCACACTGGGAGCATACTGACTTTTCTGTAATTCCCGAGTCGGTTCATAACTCACACATTGGTAGAGGGAATCCTGCATCTGTTTTGTTTTATTTTGTGCATCTTGAGCAAGAGCAAGCTTCAAATAAGCTTCACTCAAGTCATGATTCACTGCCGCAGAGGAAGGCAAGGATTGAAGAGAGGTAATCACTTCATTCAAAAGTGCTTCAGATTTTTGAAATTCAAAATCGTAATAAAGAATTTTCGCCTGACCGATTTTTTCTTCAAGAGGAGCAAGAGTTTTAGAAAGGTTATCAGCCCCTAAAGCAACTCGCGTAAAAAAAGTGGTAAGAATGAGCGCAAGAATTTTAAAAAAACAATTCCGCCGAAAATAAATAAGCATAGCCGTCTCCCTATCGCGCTATGCCCCCCTTCAACTCTGTTCTGGTAAAGGTGACTGAACTATCACTCAAGAGTTTGAGAAATCAAGGTTTTTTGTCCGGGATATTCTCTACCTGAATCCAGATTTCATCCCCCCGAATTTCGAGAGGAAAGGTCCGAACTTTTAAGGCCTGGCCCACATGACCACACTTCCCAATTTTGACGCAGCGCCCATCACGGATATCAAAACGCCAATTATGAGAGTTGCACATTACAACATAAGGAGAGATGAGCTTACTTTTAGAAAGCGGATAATCTGCGTGCGGACAGGCATCTTTAATAGCATAAAACTCATCACCCGTTCGAAACAGGGCAACGGTAAAACGATCCAAATGAAAGGTTTTGGCTTTTCCGGCTTCTAGCTCCGTCGTTTTTCCCCCATAAATCCAACCCTTCTCCACCTTCGCACGCTTGGTTTTGGGAATATATTCCACGCCAAAACCGCCATAGCCTTGGAGGATTCTTTCTTGTGAATCTTTTTTGTCTTTCACGCTCATAGGACCCTTGACTGAACATTCACATTAAGAGTAAGAGGTAAAAAGTTAGACGTGAGAAGTGAAAAACTTACCTCTTACGTTTTACTTTTCACTTCTTACTTGAAAGAATACTATGCCCATGGAACCTCGTGAAATTCAAGTCCTCATTCAAAAAGCCCTTCCCGGCTCAACCGTGGAAGTACAAGATTTGGTGGGAGATGGAGATCATCTTCAAGCGATCGTCATTTCAGAATTGTTTGAAGGTAAAACGCTTTTACAACAGCATCAGTTGGTTTATGCTGCCTTGAAAGAAACTTTAAAAGAAAAGCTCCATGCGCTCGCTTTAAAAACATATACGCCAGAGCAATGGAAGAGGAAGTGAGAAGTAAGAAGTGAAATGTGAGACAAAAAAATAAAACTTCTCACGTCTAACGTCTAACCTCTCACATCTAACATAAATAGGAGACCCTATGTCCGACATTCAAAACAAAATTAACGATCTCATTAAAAACAACAAAGTTGTCATCTTCATGAAAGGCAGTCCGGAAGCCCCCATGTGTGGTTTCTCGGCCCAGTCCGTTCAAGTCCTGCGTGCAGTAGGAGCACCTTTGGTGGGAGTGGATGTTCTTTCCGATCCCGCCATTCGTCAAGGCATCAAAGACTTCACCAACTGGCCCACCATTCCCCAAATTTTCATCAACGGCGAATTCATCGGTGGCTGCGACATTGTAACGGAAATGTTCCAACGAGGTGATCTCAAGAAAACGATTGATGCTCTGCAGACATCGAACTAGGAATTTTCGTAAGCGAGAGAACAAGATCGGGGGGCCGGGGCTGAGCTGCCTGAGGAAGAAAATCCCCGCTCAAAATTCACCTCCAACAAGAATCCAAGTTAACAAGTTTAATCATTCCTATACTTAAAATTACTACACGCTCATAAGTGAAGTCTGAAAACCTTTAAAAAAGTAAAAAGCTGATTTCAAGCTTCTGTTCTTTTCTGAGTTTATCAGTTATCATTAAGCGTTGTTATTTCAGCAACTTTGCTCTATTTGTGAGTCGATTGTTTATCTATTGAAGAAGGCAAAATTGTCTCGAAGGGGGACGAGTGCAAACACGCCTGAAATATTATTTAAGCCTGTTAATTCTTTTTGCCTTGTGGGGCTCTATTAACGGCTGTTCCTGCTCACAGAAGGCAGAAGACAAAGCTTCTCCCACTCAAAATAAAGTTTTCAAATCCAACGCTTCCAATAACACTCCACAAAACTGGATTACTTCCTCGCAAAAGCTTCCAAGTTCACAGGACAAGACTCCACTTCCTCAAAACACAGCTCTCCCCAAAGTTTTAACAAGCACAAATTCTTTTCCCACCCAGTCGACTGTTCCCAGTTATCAAAATAAAGACAACTCTCACACAAATACGGATAGTCCTCAGGGCGAAAACAAAATTCCCACACCTTTAACACAAGAAAACAACAGCTATTCAGGCTCTGGTGTTTTATCAGGAAGCAGTTCTAATTACGCAAACAACACGATACCTACCGCTTCAAATAATACGGTCAATCCCAACAACTTCTTTAACTCCATGGCCAGCTCATCTTTTGGACCTACAAGGAATCTTGGAACTGGAAACAACAACACGGGAAGCACTTCTTACACTTCTCCAAACACTTCTAGTAACTCCAACAATACAAACAATTCTCCTGGCTCCATTACAAGCAACAACACTCCAAATACGAATGGAAATAAAAATTCACAGAATACATTCTCATCCTCCAACTCCATTCAAAGTTCTCCATCCAATATACTTACACAAGGCAAGACTTCTTCTGTCTCCTCGAGTGCAGAACCCATCTATCAATCCAAATCCTATGCCCTTACTGCAAACTCTGCCCCCTCCGGAGACAAACAGGATTCTTCAACGCCCCCTAATGCAGAGTATTATAAAATCAGTCCAGACTCCGGAAACAATTATGCTTCCAATCAACCCACAGGCACTGTGACTTCTCCTACGGATCACCAAATTCTCGGCTGCAAAGCACTCGTCTTGGCCACTATCAGTTTTGAAGGTGAGAACAATGTAAGCCCAGAAATGGAAGCCATTTATCCCGTCTACAAATTTTTTATGTCCACTTTTCCAACGCGTGCAAATATAAAGTTTACAAATACAGGAAGAGACAACTTGTGCGGAAACAATCAAAACTGTGAGGGTAGAACAGTTCGATTAATCGACTTTGGCAGCATTCAAGTCCCTATCCCTCCTCCTCAAACAGATTCTTCTGTGATAGGACAATGCCAAAACACTGAAGCAGCTTATGTACTATGGGACAAACTTCGAAAATGGGATGTGTCTGATATAAGATTTACTACTATCAACTTTTGGGATTTCAAAATAGACGCTAATCAGCAAATCAATTTAGACAACATTCCTATTTCAGACAAACGTCTTTACCTGGCTATTCTCATGCCTCCCGAAAACACCCCTCTATTTCCTTTTGTAAAATCAAACATGAGTGGAAGTTGGGACCCTGCAGACAGTGCTGAATGGAATCAATTTAAAAATTTCATCACAAATATTCCCGTGCACAATATCCTGAGAGCTTTCCGCAGTGAACTTTATATTCCGTTTTACTTACCCTCTTTCAAACCCACACAAAAATAATCTCTTTCATTCAAATTATGAGGAAATCAAATCCTTGTAGGATTCAACATAGGCTTTCATTTCCACACGACTAATCGGAACATTATACTTCATCATCTGCGTATAAAGATAACGACGGGAGATCCCTAAAGCTTCTGCCGCAAGCCCTTTATGATAGCCATGATCGTATAAAGCTTTTACAAGCAGTCTTTTTTCTTCGGGCATGGCATTTGAAACAAGGGCTTTTGCGGGAGAAACATTTAACGACAAGGTAGAGGGTTTCTTTTGGAGTTCCCGAAATCCAGACTGGAGATTTTTCTTAAAATGAAAGGACTTTGGCAATAACTTCCCTTTTTGTTGAAACAAAGACGCTGTACGCAATGTATTTTCTAATTCCCGAACATTGCCTGGCCAGGAATAATCCATTAAAAGTTCCAGAGCTTCAGGGCTAATCTCACAAGGCTCTTTATGTTCTTGCAAGGCGAGTTTTTTCAAGAAATGTTGTGCAAGCAAAGGCAAATCTTCCAAACGATCTCTCAAGGGCGGCAAGGTAACGGTCACTCCATTTAATCGATAAAACAAATCTTCTCTGAACTTTCCCTCTGCAATCAATTCCGACAAATCCTTATTGCTGGCGGAAACCACCCTCACATCTACATTGATCACTTCATTGGAGCCCAAAGGTCTGATCTCCCCTTCTTGTAAAAAACGCAGAAGCTTCGCCTGCATGGCAGGACTCATGTCTGCAATTTCATCCAAAAATACAGTTCCGCCATCGGCATACTCCAACAAACCTTTTTTATCCCGATCCGCATGAGTAAAGGCGCCTTTTTTATGTCCAAATAATTCAGACTCCAAAAGGGTTTCAGGAAGCGCAGAACAATTTTCACTCACAAAGGCTTTTTTGGAACGTGCACTGTTAAAATGAAGGGCCCGTGCAATCATTTCCTTTCCGGTACCGGATTCGCCATAAATCCATACCGGCACTGTAGTATCTGTTACGCGATCTACCAAAGATAACACTTCCAACATTGCAGGAGATTGCCCGATAATTTCTTTATACTCATGAGCCAGCTGAACACGCTGATCTTTTACTTCCCTCTTTAAAACACTGATCTCACTTTCCTGCACTTCGACTGTTTGGGAAAGTTGTCGATTCGCATTCCGCAAATCCTCAATCATCTTTGCTTTCTGAAGTGCGAGTGCCGCCTGATCTGCAAAAACCTGCAACATCTCGCGATCTACCTCGCGAAAGGTATTCACCTCATATCGATGATCCAAATACAAGGCGCCCATCACCCCGTGAGCATCTTTCAAGGGAATCACTAAAATGGATTTCAAGTTTAACTGATGCACACTGATAGAGTTTTGAAAACGATCATCCAGCTTTGCATTGTCACTCCACATGATTTCGCCTTTTTTCAACGCCTCCTGCAGTGCGGAAAAACTCAAGGTTACATCCTTGTCTTCAATCATTTCTTTTGCCATGTTTCTGGCAACCTTGATTTCGAAACCATTCACAGGAGCATCAATTTCCGAATTTTTTACAACCAAAAATCCTCTTTCTGCGTGAGAAAGTTCCATCGCCACATCCATGATTCGCAACAACACATGTGCCATATCCTGAGACGAAAGCATCTCCAAACTAATGGCATTTAATTTTTGGAGCATATTCATCGGATCCTCCTCTTTTTTATCTGAAAGCAAATTTGAATTTGTATTGATTAGGGACTTTCCCAACACCCAATATTTCCAATCTGCTCGATCTTCAAAACTGATTTTCAAAGCATCACTTAATTGATTATAAATACTTTTCAAAATTTGAAGCGCAAACTCACGATTTTCTTCTTTGGGATTCATATTCAAAAATAAAAGATTTTTCTGAACATCTTCAGAGCGGGACAATTCGGAATTTTCAAAAGGAATTTGTTTTTTAGAAACGAATTTTGGACCTTTTGAGATCAAATCGATTTCAAATAAAACTTCCTCTTTTCTCTTCAACACTTCAGGAGTCAAGTCAGAGAAAGAATAAACTTTATTCAAAAAAGACGAGGTCTTTTCAAACTGCCCGAGGTGAGCACAAAGTAAAGCCAACTGGAGATAATTCAGCGCCTTCTCGCTTTCATTACCAAAATAAACAAATAACTCTCTGGCCTTTTGAAGATCTTCGAGAGCTGCGTCCAAAAATCCTAAACGTGTATTACAAACACCCAAATTTTGATAAACCCGGGACAACAAAGATTCACTTTTTAAGTCTTCGGCATATCTCAAAGCTTCTTTATAGGCGGGATAAGCATTGAAAGGATCCGAAGCCGCCAAAGCACAATTCCCTTTTTCAAGACAAACAGAGTATAAACCTTTTAAATGAGACAACTTTTCATAGATTAATTTTGCCTCCTCCAAATACGAGAAAGCTTTTTGATAAGCACCCTGTTCTGAAAATGCCAAAGCCCAGTTTTTATAAATTTCAGCTCTTTGCTCTGTGAAATCCGGTGAAAAACCAAGAGCTTTTTCAAACAAGGGTGAAAAGTCTTCTTGAGGATGAAGCCTCGCGGTCAAAAGTGCTTTTAAAGAGTAAATCCTTGCCAAATAAATAAAATGTTCCGGATTCACTTCATTTCCATACCGAAGAGCTTTTTCAAGGCGATCCAGGGTTTTTTGCGGATTTCCCGAATTGAGATCATTAATGGCCGTAGAAAGAAAATACTTGAGAGGATTTACCTTTTTTTCATCTTCGGGAAATTCCCCAAACCAGATTTCAGCAAGTTGATTGGATTCGTAATATTTCCCCAAAAATCCATAAGCATTCGACAAAGTCCTCAGGAGAACATCACGCTCCTCTTTCAACATAGAGACATCAAGGATGCGCGCATATAAGCGAATCAATTCTTTCCAAAAACCCCTTTGAAAATAATAATTTCCCGTTTCCAAAATCCAAGATATTTCAGGCTTTGTTGTAAAAGAGATCTGTTCACCTCTGGAAACAAGCCAGGCGGGAAGCGGTTCAGAATATTTTTTGATTTTTTGTTGCCAATAATGAGCCCACTTCAAGTGAATTTGTTCTCTCTTTTTCAGATCACACATCTCATTCAAAAACACTTTCACCCGAGAATTTACTACCTGATATTTTTCATGATCCACAGGAACCACAAGCATCATCTCCAACAACACATGGAATCTTTGTCGCAACTCGGACAAGGAAATTTTCTGCAATTCAGAAAGTTCTAGCATTGAAACGGGATTATTTTCCAAGGCAATCACAGTCAAAAGATCTTGCTCTGCAAAATTCAGTTCCCGAATTCTTTTCTGGTAAAGTGCTTCAAGAGAAGACGGTAACTGTAAACTTTTAAATAGCTCTGGACTTATATAAGCATGTTTCAAAAAACCCGAACGAAGTATTTCACGACTGATTTCCTCGATCGCTCTCGGATTTCCACGACTTAACTCAAACATTTCTTTTTCTAGTTCATAAGATAGTTTTTTCTTCAGCAAATTTTCAAAAAGATAACAGCTATTTTCAAAAGACAAGGCTTTCAATGAAATGATCAAAACTTGCGGATAGCTTTTCAAAGTTTCAAAAATATCTCGCAAAGAATGATCATGTCCTGCCTCATGAATTTCCAGGAGTTGAATCCCTGAATTGGAAAAAGAATTTTGAATAGCTCGATACAAATCATGAGTAGAGTTTTCAGACAAATCATGCAAGAGAGGTGAATAAGCTTTCAGTTGGAGTTCAAAAAATAATTCTCTTAAAAAACGACTTTTCCCAACACCTTCCTCACCTTTTACAATAATCAGGGCATTTTTTTTATATTGCTCCGCAAAGTTTAAAGCCTTCTCATACAATTCCTTTACGCCCCACATCTGAAAAGACTGTTCTGAGCTTTTTCTATTTTCATCAATACTCTCTTGAAACTCCAAAGCCTTCAATATTTCAGAAACCATTTTAAAACGTTGTTCAACTTCTGCATGAATCATGTAATCGATAATGCGAGAAACAATCGGGGATAAGCTTGGTTTTTTTTCTTTTAAAGGAACGGGTGTAGCAAATAACTCCGATAAATTTTTGGCTCCGGCTCTGGGATGAGATCCTGAAAACACTTCATAAAACAAGGTCCCCAGTGCAAAAATGTCACTCCCCTCACTTCTTTCTCCCTTCAACACTTCGGGTGCAAGATAAGGAAGGCTGCCTTGTATGTTCTTTTCTTGAGAGGATTTGCCTCGCAAACTCGCCATCCCGAAATCTAAAAGACGGAGCTTTCCATTTGAATCAATCAACACATTTTGAGCTTTAATATCTCCGTGCAAAATACCCTGACGATGCAAATAATCCAAAGTTTGCAACGCTTCTCTAAACCATTTCAGTTTTGTTTCATCATTACAGGAAGATGCCAGCTCCAGAATATTTTTCCCCTCCACATATTCCATCCAAAAACAGGAATGCGCAGCGGAAGCTGAAAAAACTTCCCCGTTTTTGGAAAAGCCTTCCACCTTGACCAAGTTTGGATTTTTAAGTTTGGAGAGAAATCGAACCTCTTCCTCAAACTGTGAAGACAATTCGGAGGAGTTTTGATGAAGCAATTTTAAAGCATGCAGTTTTCCGGACTCATCCTGAACCTTGTATACATCTGCCATGCCCCCGCTTCCCAATAAGGCCAGATTTTCGAACTTGGGATTCGCCACAACTTAATATTGTAACTTCACATTTTGTGAGGGTCAACTGCGGATTTATTCACAATACATTTTGTGTACTATAGGAACGGATACTACACATTCGATAAGATATTTTTGATGATTTTTTAATAATTATTAGTAATTTCAAATATTTATAAAATGGCACCTTCTTTGCTTTACATAAACCATGTGTTCGTAAGTCATAAATGAAGGGGGCTTTAAATATGATCAACGGAACTAATAAAAACAATGTGGACTATGCAAATAATGATGAATTAGATTTTCAGGATCCTTTCAATACAGACGATAGTTTTGAGAATACTAATGGAGATTTCAGCGGCACCGACACTTCCGATGTGAATACTTCAGAAAACCTCACCCGCAATGAGTGGAAACAACTGCTCACCAAAGTAAAAACTGAACATCCCCAAAATGAAAAAGAACTTTTAAACATTATCAGGGATGCCATGGGAGCCGATCTTCATCATGACCAGACCAGAGAGTCTGATGACATTAGCCAATTAAGTGATGCTTTGGGAGACGATCCTCTCAATTATTTGAATGGCCAAAACAACACTGACAACAATTCCGACACAAACAATTCTGATGGCGCTACAAAAGTAGACTCAGATGGAACGCGGCATTTTATTGCAACAAAAGACAACACGGACTTCGATTTAATTGCCAGCGGCAAAAAGAGTAAAAACATTATAGACACTGCAGGAAATGTAAGCCTCACGCCCTCTTCACCCGATGATACTGTACAGGTAAGCCAAGAAGGTAAATACAATGTCTTCACTTTCAGCAGTGGGGATGTTTACAAAGTAGATAAGCGCGCTACGGCCTATGTGGCTTCGGATAGCGTAAGCGGTGATGTGGATGGAAATGGAAAAATTTCCTACGGAGTTTCTAAGCAACAAGCTCTGATCTCCAGTTCCAAAATAACAGATATTGCAAATATCATTGGCTCAAGCATTTCCCAAATAGGTTTCACCACCTACTCTCTCGTCGATGATAATAATTTACAGGTGAATCCTAACGGAAAGTATTCGGTCGGCTATAAAGATGGCGACGACATTAATAATTTCAGAAATCTCACTCATTTTATAGGCCAACAAGCTATTGATGAAGCCAATGGGAGTTCTGGAGTAAAAATTGCTACGGATGAAGCAAACTCGGTAAAAGAAGAACTGGCAAAAATCCAAAATGCGATTAACGAAAAAAATCCGGAAACACAGACCTCTTTATGGTCCTCCATCAGCGATGACATCAAAAGATGGTCTAGTGACGATGGGTCATCTGGAGGAATTGGAAACGACAAAGCTCAACTGCTTTTTAATGTTTTATATGGTGAGTTGGGAGAAGAAAAATTTAAATGGGCCTTACAAAATGGAGTTTTACCTTCCAGCTTTGTAAGCGCTGTAAATTCTAGCTTAACTGCTGTTGCTGCTGAAAATACTGATCGTAAAGAAATTGATTGGTATCAAACCGGAGGTCCAGGATGGACTCATCAATCCTCTGCAGACTTTCTGGATAAATACTCAAACACAGGCAGTAGCTCTGTCGAATAATCAATAATTAAATCCATTACGCCTGAGATGCACCATGGGTTGACCTTCTTCTTCCATATCTCCGCAAATAATTTCACCGATATATAATTGATGGTCACCCACCGAAAAGACTTCGTAAAGTTCGCATTCGAGAAAACAAAGAGATTCTTTCAGCACCGGAATGCCGCTTTCAAAAGTCTCCGTTTGAATCCCTACAAAAGGATCCTGACCCGGCTCAAAACCTTTTCCAAAATGAGCCAACATGTTTTTTTGTCCCGTGTGAAGAATATTCAGAACAAATTTTTTAGATTTTTGAATGAGTTCTCCCACCCCTCTTCCTTTTTTGATCGCAACGGAGATTAAAGGAGGTTCAAAGCTTACTTGTTGAAACCAGGAGCAAAGCATCGCAGCTTGTTCATTTCCCTCTTGAGTAGTCAAAATGGCAATCCCGCTGGGTATGCGCCCTAGTGATTTGCCTATTTTTTCTTTTAAACTATCCACAAAAGATCTCCTATTTCACAAATAAATGATCTATCAACAATAGCATTTGTTGTTTTCTTTCCTTGATCGCATCCGGATTCAGAGGATTTTGATGAAAAATATCAATCATGGTGGGTGCATAAGAAAAATAAAACGCCACTGCACCCATTAAAGAAATGATAAAATGATTTGCTTTGAGATCTTTGGGAAAACGGCCTGCCTCTTGGGCCTGAATCGCCAAATGCTCAATCATTTGATAAATGGGTCCCCTTACATCTTTCCACAAACTTTTGGAAATTTTTCCCCCTTCGATACCATCCCATACCAACAATCTTAAGAACACAGGATTGGCAGCAACAAAGTCATGAAAAATTTTCAAAGCTTCTTTGAGTTGCTCTCCCTTGTTTTGTTCAGGAGAACTCATAATGGGAGACTTCAACAAAGCCTGGGTAAACCATTCCTGGAGCTCTTTCCACTGCTGAAGATGCACTTCTCGGTACAAGCCCATTTTATTGCCAAAGTAATGATACACCATGCGCTTGTTGACTTTGGCCTTGGCCAAAATATCATCCAAGGCAGTACCATGATAACCTCCCCTGGCAAAAAACTGGGTGGCATATTTAAGAATACTAGAACGGGTTTTAGCAGGATTACGCTTCACCACTTCTTTGGTGGTCATTTCAAATTACCCCTTTTTTTAGCGGCTTGACAAAGCCAAGCAACTTTCTATAATTGTAACCGATAAGTTACATAAAGGAGGTCCATAATGGAAGCGACCGAAAAACCCAATATCCTGATCCGACGATTCGCTCATCCCTGGATGCCGAGTCTCCTTTATTTTCCCTTATCTTTTTTGCTTATATACCTATCCAGCAGATATCAGCAAAGAACTTTCATAAACACCCTTTTTTTCGTCATCCTAGGTATTTTCTCATGGAGCCTCGTGGAATATGTCCTTCACCGCTTCATCTTTCACTGGACCCAAGTTCGCGAACCCTGGAAAAGCCTGGCTTCCGGCCTGCATATGGCCCATCACCGAAGCACCGACGAGGAAGATCTTATCCTGGCTCCCCCATTTGTCAGTATGTTGTTTGGAGGCCTGATTTATCTGCTCTTTGCACTTTTTTCTTTAAGTTGGAACACGGCTGCTCTTCTCGAGGCAGGTTTATTGATAGGCTATGTTTTTTATGAATGGGTTCATTTTGGCGCCCATCGTTTCAAAATGAGCTCCCCTTTAGGAAAATATCTCAAACAATATCACTTGAGACATCATTTCAAAAATCCAAGGACCGCTTATGGAGTTACCAGCCCTCTTTGGGATTTCATCTTCAAAACAATCCGTTAACAAGCCGCCATTCATTTCACTTTGAAAAGCAAAACCCTTAGTAAAATTTGATTGTCAAAAGACAGAAGGCGTACCTATAAGCGTTGCATGCACAAAAAATCCCTTCTGATCATTTTTTTAGTTGTTTTTATCGATTTGGTCGGCTTTGGAATGGTAATTCCCATTCTGCCTTATTATGCAAAATCTTTCGGGGCTTCTGCCACCACACTCGGCTGGCTCATGATGTGTTACTCCGGCATGCAATTTCTCTTCTCACCTTTCTGGGGAAGTTTATCGGATCGCTTGGGCAGACGCCCCATTTTGCTGAGCAGTATTTTCGGCATTGGCGCTTCCATGCTCATTTTGGGTTCTGCAAAATCTCTCATTTGGCTTTTTGCCGGAAGAATTTTCGCCGGATTTTTTGGAGCAAACATTTCGACCGCCTCGGCTTATATTGCTGACGTCACTCCTCCTGAAGGTCGTGCCAAAGGAATGGGAATGATCGGCGCTGCCTTTGGCTTGGGTTTTCTATTTGGACCCGCTTTAGGAGGAATTCTTTCTCAATGGGGCTACGGAACTGTTGCTTATGTGGCAGCAGGACTTTCCTTGTTCAATTTTATTTTTGCCCTATTTGTTCTTCAAGAACCGAACATTACTGCCGAAGAAAGAAAAAGTCACCGTAATCGATTTAACAAACATCTTTGGATAAAAACCATCTCCGATCCAAAAACAGGTTTAGCCATCTTTCTTTTCTTTTGTGTTACTTTCGCCTTTGCCCAACTCGAAACCACTTTTGCCCTCTTGGTTTTGGAACGATTTGGTCTCGATGCAAAACATGCAGGCGAAATTTTAGCTCTCATGGCTTTAGTCATGGTTTTCATTCAGGGAGGAGCCATTGGCAAATTGGTCAAAAAATATGGTGAAGTAAAATTGGTAATGTTAGGAACAATTATCATGGCCTGCGCCTTAACGGCCGCCAGCATAAGCTATCAACTTCCCTGGTTTGTCGCTGCTTTAATGGTTCAAGCTTTAGGATTTGCTGTTACTAACCCTTCTCTTTCGAGTATTACTTCTCGAAACGCATCCGCAGACCATCAGGGATCCACAATGGGGGTTTATCAATCGGCAGGAAGCTTAGCGCGTGTTCTGGGTCCTTTACTGGCAGGATTTTTATTTGATCATTTCGGATCAAAAGTTCCTTTTTTGAATGCTTCTGGGATTTTCCTTCTTTGCTTTATGCTCGCCTTAAGTTTCGGAAGTAAAATAAAACCGGCCTTATCATCCGTGGCGAGTCACTGAATCTACAATCAGGGCAACAAACACTAACAGCAGATAAAGAATGGAATATCCGAAAAAATACCAATAAACTTTGGTCGTTTTTACTCTCACGACTTGAATAGCACCCAGAATAAATAAAAGTCCCAAAATTCCCGCAGAAATCAGGTAAATATTTCCCACATAACCTGTGAAATACAAACTCAAAGAAATAGGCAATAAGGTAACGGAATACAAAAAGATTTGCTTACGTGTATACTCATCCCCTTTCACCAAGGGAAGCATCGGCAAGCCTACTTTGGAATAATCATCCTTACAACATAAGGCGAGAGCCCAAAAGTGAGGAGGCGTCCACATGAATACAAGCAAAAAGAGAATGAAGGGCGCCCAAGCAATGTTTCCTGTAGCTGCAGCCCAGGCAATCAGGGGACCCGTCGCACCTGCAATCCCCCCAATAACAATATTATAAGGAGTGCGTGGCTTCAGCCACAAAGTATAATAAAAACTATAAAACGCAATGGTCCCTACCCCCAAAGCAAAAGCCAACCAAGAACCATAATACCAAAGAAGGAAATTACCTAGTCCTCCAATAATTGCGCTGAACACAAGGGCCGCAGCCGGACTGATGAGACCCTGAGGAAGAGGTCTTTTTTTGGCAGTGCGAGCCATGAGTTGGTCACGATCTCTTTCAAAATATTGATTCAGGGCATTGGCAGATCCTCCCACCAAAAAAATGGCAAAAGCAATCAACCACATACGCCAAGACTGCTGAAGCCAACTTTTTTCCATATAAAGAACGGTGAGTCCTGTGAAGGCAAAAAGCAGGCTAATTCTGGGTTTTGTTAAATTTAAATAAGCAAACATATCCATTTATTCAGAATAAAAAATGAACCCGAGCTGTATCAGTGGAAGAAAAAAGTGGCAAGCCCTTACTCAAAGCTAGCGTGAAAAAGGAGCTTAAATTGCTTTTAATTTTGCATCTTGGGGATTCAAAGTTGAAAGCAAGGCAATCATTGAAAAAAGGAGGAGAGCCGCAACCCCTGTATGGGCAACAGCTACCCCCAAGGGAAGAAAAAACAGGATATTTGAAATCCCCAAAGAGATCTGCAAAAGCAAAAGGAACAAAATTGCCCAGCCATTTTTTTTCAAATCGGCATAAACAGGTTTAAAGAGAATCTTAAGAGAAAGAATAAACCAATATATAAAAACCAAAACTGCACCCAAACGATGCATCATTTGAATGGTAACTCTCGCAGGATTGTTTAAAACGCCCCATTCATAATTGGGTCCGAATTCATGCCAAAAAGTAAAAGCCTGTGAAAAATGAAACTCAGGCCACCATTTTCCCTGACAAGTGGGAAAATCCGGACAAGCCAAAGATGCATAATTGGCACTCGTCCAAGCTCCCAAGGTAATTTGAATAAGAAGCAATAAAGTTCCAAACAAAGCCGCAATTCTCAGCTTTTTCCAATGTGAGGTAATCTGATTTTGAATAAACGACGGGGCTTCTGAAGGAGAACGCTGTTTTTCAAACTGTGCGATTCTTAGGGTTTGCCAGGAAAGTAAAACAAAAGTGGCATAGCCCCCTGCCAGGTGCCCCATCACTACTAAGGGATGTAGCTTAAGAGTAACTGTCCACATTCCCAAGAGAGCTTGAAAAACCACTACCCCCACCAAAATAAGGGGCAGAAACTTTGGCTGACCTATTCTGCGTCGAAACAATGAAAGAAGTGCGAGAAAAAAAATGGAAAGAGCCAAAGTACCCGCCAAATAGCGATGAATCATTTCTTTCCAAGCTTTGTGTGTGTCTATTATAGGGGCTCGCGTCCCAAGTGGATTTCCTTCGGTCACCGCCCCCTGTTGAGGAACCATCAACTGACCATAACAACCTGGCCAATCCGGGCATCCCAATCCAGCATTTGAAAGCCTTACATAAGACCCGAGCAAAATAACCAGAAAAGCAAGAATAGAGGCAAAGAAACTGAGTTTGTAAAATAGTGAAAGATGAGGGGTGATGGGTGAGGCGGAAAGATTATTGAAGTCCTTACTCCTCACTCCTTACTCCTTACTTTTTTGCTGCTTCTTCCACCATTCTTTGGATGGCAAAAGAAATAGGAATCTCGACTTGTTCCTGTACCGCAGATTTTGCACCACCTTCTGTCACTCCAATTTCTGCCATCATCGCAGGAGTATCAGTAGGAATCGGTTTTGGCCCCAAGGAATCCACATAGTGAACCAAAGCCCAACGATCTTCCATAGAAAGTGTTGCAAAAGAAGCCATTGCACCACCCTGAATACCATTCTTCAAGGTTTTAAAAACTTCTGCGGGAGCTCTACCATTTTTCCAATTATCATTAGAAGTAAAGTTTCTGGGTTTTGGAGTCAAAGCTGCTGCAGCAGGACCATCCCCTTTTCCTTCTGCGCCGTGACAAGCCACGCAATTTTGTTGAAACAGAACTTTCCCTTTTTCAATTTGTTCAGGAGTCGACTTACTCAACTCAATCATTTTTGCAGACTGATCTCCTTCAGGTCCATGAATTTCATGAACTTGAGCTTCTGCAACTTTAGGACGATCCAAGGTATCACTGAGCGTAAGACCAATAAAAATGGCAAGAAACACAAAGGAAGATACAAAAACCACCTGATCCATTTTGTTGTCATACTTCAAGTGCATGAAGAACAGACAAACCAGGGTCGCCTTAATGGTTGCCACCAACATGGCTACAAAAATATTCCATTCACCGAAATCAAAATAAGAAACATAAACGGTAATGGCAGTTAAAATCAAAAGGGCAATCCACACTAAAGTATATGCTTTTGTGTGATGAACATGTCCTTCATCTTCATGATGTACACTCATAAAAATCCTCTAATAAAATTAGCCAATCAAATACATGAGCGGAAATAAATAAATCCAGATCAAGTCTACCAAATGCCAGTATAAACCTGTTAAATCAACGGGGGTGTAATACTCTTCACTAAACTCTGCCTTTATATTGCGATACAGAATCCAGGATATCAAACCCATCCCTACTAAAACGTGGATGCCGTGTATCCCTGTCATTACAAAATAAAGTGAGTAAAACAGATTGGCATTTTTATGTTCAAAAAGACCGTAATTAAAATGGGCAAAACCAAATTTCAAATGCCCGTCTTCTTCATAAAGTGGAGCAATACCTGCATGAAATTTGTGGGAATATTCCATGTATTTTACAACCATGAAAATTCCAGCACACAGCAGTGTAAATACTAATAATGCAGATGCCAGCTTACGTTTTCCTTCTCGGGTCATTTGTACAGCCATCGCCATGGAAAAACTCGAGCAAATCAAAACGACCGTATTGAAAGCCCCCATTGTCTTATCGAGGTGATGACTCGCTTCATGAAACATTTCCGGATAGTGAGCACGATTGACGATGTAAGCAACAAAAAGACCTCCAAAAAGAAGGATTTCCGTCACCAAGAAAAGCCATAATCCCAACTTTGAGGATACTTCTGCCTGCTCGGCATTCTCAAAATGATGGGGGACAACATGGCCGCCTTTCAAAACTTGTTCAGACATAAAATCTCCATTATTTATTCTTATCCATTCAAACTACGCATGTGCAGCAGCTTCTTCTTTCGTAATTCCATACTCATAAGGATCTTCTGTAATTGTAGGAATTTCATGAAAATTGTGAACCGTAGGAGGTGATTCAATAGTCCATTCGATTGACTTCGAACCCCAAGGATTCATAGAAGCTTTTTTGCCGTTCACCAAAGATGCAAGCAGGTAATAAGTCATGATCAAAACCCCAAAACCGATCATGAAAGAACCGATACTGGAAATAAAATTACCTGTGGCAAATTGGGGAAGATAATCGAAATAACGTCGAGGCATTCCCATTTTTCCCAAAATAAACTGGGTAAAGAAAGTCACATTGAAACCTATGAAAATGAATACCCAAGCAATCTTAGCCTGTTTTTCGTTATACATTTTTCCAAACATTTTAGGCCACCAGTAATGTAAACCCGCAAAGAAAGCCATAATGTTTCCACCGACCATAACATAATGAAAATGTGCTACCACAAAGTAGGTATCTGTTAATTGTACGTCTGTAGAAAGAGAAGCGAGAAACAAACCGGTCAAACCACCAATAGTAAAAAGAAAAATAAATGCTAAGGCATAAAGCATGGGAGTCTCTAACCAGAGAGATCCTTTATACATCGTTGCTGTCCAGTTAAATACCTTGATGGCAGTCGGAATTGCGATCAACATCGTTAAAAAAGAGAACAAGAAATTTGCCAAGGGAGATTGGCCACTCACGAACATGTGGTGTCCCCAAGATAAAAATCCCACGAAGGCAATCCCCAAGCTGGAATAGGCAATTGCTTCATAACCAAAAATTTTCTTGCGTGAAAAAACTGTAATCACTTCGCTAATCACACCCATTCCCGGAACAATCATGATGTACACGGCAGGATGAGAATAAAACCAGAAAAAGTGCTGAAACAAAATCGGGTCTCCCCCCAACTTCGGATCAAAAATACCAATCCCCAAAAATCTTTCCAAAGCCAACAAAACCATGGTGATCCCGATCACCGGAGTTGCAAGTATTTGGATAATGGAAGTAGCATACAAGCCCCATACAAAAAGAGGCAAACGGTGAAAAGTCAAACCGGGACAACGAAGCTTATTCACGGTAACAATAAAGTTAAGTCCGGTCAGAATGGAAGAAAATCCCATCACAAATACCGCCATCACAATAAGAACTACCGATCCTCCCGTTCGAATACTGTAAGGGGTATAAAAGGTCCATCCTGTATCTACTCCTCCCTGAACCAGAGTAATAACAGCCATTAAAGCACCTATCACAAAAATATAATAACTCGCGAGGTTCAAGCGGGGAAAAGCCACATCCTTGGCTCCAATCATTATGGGCAAAAAGAAATTTCCTAAACCTGCCGGAATGACTGGAATCAAAAACAAGAAAATCATTACCGCACCATGCAGGGTAAATATTCTATTATATGTGTTGGCCGTCATGATGGTTTGACCCGGTGCAATCAACTCTGCACGAATCAACATCGCAAAAACTCCACCCACCAAAAAGAAGAAGAAAGTGGTCGCTAAATACATCACACCAATTCTTTTATGGTCTACTGTGGTAAGCCAAGACCAAAGGCCCCCGCCTTGTAGGTAATTTTCTTCATGAGCAGCATGGGCTACAGCTTGTGCCATTTTATTTACTCCTTTAATACTTAAATCATTTCAAACTTTTAATGTACGCAATCAAACTATTGATTTCATCGTCACTCAAGGTCCCCTTGAACACAGGCATCATCGGTTGGAAGCCTTTTACGATCTGACCATTCGGATCCATCAGGGACTGACGAATATAATTCTCATCCGCAGTCACTTTTTTTCCATCGCTAAGTTCTACTTCGGTACCAAACAATTTATTCAAGGGGGGACCCACTAATACTTTCCCGTCAAGCCCATGACATGCATTACACCCTTTCGAGGTGAAAAGTTTCTTTCCACGTTCTGCAGGCGTCAAATTTTCCGCAGGGCTTTGTTGAGAATCTTGATGAGCTTGTAAAGCATGATCTGAATCTTCCGTTGGCTTAACTCCCAATTGTTTTTCCCATTCCCACTTCTTTTGCCAACGATCATACTCAGAAGCTTCTACGACATGAACCTTAGCCAACATCCCAGAATGGGTAGTTCCACAGTATTCTGCACAAAAAACCTGATAGTCCCCTACTTCTTTCGCATTAAACCAAAGATAGGTATAAGTTCCAGGAACTACGTCCTGTTTGACTCTGAAATCAGGGATAAAGAAACTATGCAACACATCGATGGACGTCATCACAAACTTCACGGGCCGACCTTTGGGCACCGTTACTTCATTCACCAATCTCCTGCCGTTTAAATATTCAAAATTCCACATCCACTGACGTCCTGTAACGTTAACTTCCATCGCATCTGCAGGAACTGCTCTCATTTTCACATAATCAATCCATCCCCAGGCAAACATCACCATGACTAAAATAAAAAGACCCACCATAATAGAGGCTTCCGCAATGGGATGACCTTCAATGTAGGGAGTTTTTTCAGGATCTGATTTGCTTCGTCGATACTTATGGATGAAATAAATAATGGCACCGATTACACCCAAAAAACTTACCACATCAATAAACGTGATAAAGTTAAACAGCCGATCTGTATTCGCTGCCAAGGTGGAAGCTTGAGGTAAACTAAATAATGCTAACATCTCTTTCCTCATCCCCTCAGAACATTTTCTCAATTATTCTGGAGGTTTTAATTAGTTCTTTTTTAATCTCAGTTGAAACAAAACAACAATTCCAATCAATAATACTGTAACAATCGCTCCAAGCTTCATGACATTCATTGCCATGATCGCATATTTTTTACCTTTAGGATCGTAGTGGTAACAGAACATCAAGAACTTATCGACTACTGTCCCGATTTTTCCTTTGCTCGCTTCCATCAATCCCAACTTTAAATCACGTTCGGGAAACTGGATGCCATACAAATATCGAGTCACTTTCCCTTCAGGAGAAATCAAAAAAATTACCGCCGAATGGGCGTATTGTTTTTCGTCTTTGTCATATCGGTATTTGAAACCGACTTGTGAAGCCAACTTCTGAATGGAGGGTTCATCCCCTGTCAAAAAATGCCATGAATTTGCGGCATCTCTTTTGTAAGCACCCAGAATCGATTCTTTTTTTTGAGCTGCCAAGTCAGATTTTTCTGAAGGGTCAATACTCACCGTAACAATATTAAACTCTTTTCCAGGACTCCAAGCCAAGGTCTTGAGAGAATCTACAAAACCATTCAGTAAAAAACCGCAAAGATTGGGGCAACCATAATAAACCAAAGTCAAAATCACGGGATGTTTTCCATCAAAATAATCCTGCAACTTTACTTCTTTTCCTGTTTCATCTCGGAAAGTAGTTTGGAGATCAATCTGGTTTCCCAGTTTTTCATCGACTCCAATCCCTTCCAATTCAACAGGAAGTGGTTCCGCAGCATTCAAATTAGCTGACTTCACAATAAAAATGGAAAAGAACAAAAATACTAAAACTATTTTATAACGTAACTTCATTATTGATGATGATGCAAAGCTTGCTCAATACGAGGATCTTTCAGAGCCACCAATGAATTCTTGCTCAAGAAATTTCCAACACTTAATAAAAACAAGCCTGCAAATCCTGCAAAAATTCCTACTTCCATCCATCCAAAAACAGGATGTTCAAAAAACCTGGGGAAAACCATCCAGTATAAATCCAACCATTGAGCGGCCAAAAACCATACGCACATCGTAATCAAAATCTTTTCATTTCTTTTGGCAGGACGAGAAATCAATACAAAGAAAGGAATCGCGAACTTAAACACAATCAAAGCAATGGAAAGACATTTCCAACCTTCTTTTGCACGCACTAAATAGTAAGTAGTTTCTTCAGGAATATTCGCATACCAAATTAACATAAACTGGGAAAAAGCAATGTAACCCCAGAAAACCAAGAAAGCAAACATCAGCTTTCCTAGATCATGATAATGTTCTTTGGTAACATATCCATTAAAATAGCCTTTGCGGTTCAAACAAACCACCCAGAGAGTAATCATGGCCAATACGCTGTAAAAAAGACCTGACCAGCAATAAACACCAAAAATGGTACTATACCAATGAGGGGAAAGAGACATTAACAAATCAAAACTTGCAAAGGTAAAAAGCCAACCAAAGAGTAACATGAAAGGCGCAGACAACTTCACATTCAAAAGAGTAAGCTGAGCATCACCACTCTTATCTTGGCGCAAAGAATTTTTTATCATCCATCCACCAAGAATAAAGACTGCCGCGTACAAGGCAATTTGACGAATGACAAAGAAAGGCACATTCAGGTAGCCCACCTTCAACTTCAAAATAGAATCATTCATCACCTCTTCATGATGGGTCCATTCGTAAAGATGATGCACGCCAAACAACAATACAAAAAAGAGCACAAAGGCATAAGGCAAATAGGCAGCAAAAGATTCCGAAATACGTCGGACAGTAACACTCCAGTAAGAGCCTGTAAGGTGCTGGAGAGCGGCAAAGAAAACGCCTCCCATGGCGATACACATCCAATAGAAATATCCGATTAAAAAGTTTGCCCAAGCTCTCTCAGGATTAACTTTCAAGGCCGCAATAAAAGAGACTACTCCAACCACAACCAGTGCAATCCAGAGATTCTTTAACTGACTCGTCCAGGAAAAACTTTTAGGTGCTGAAACAGCATGTACTTCACTCATTAGAATTTTCCTTCCTGTAATGCTTTTTTAGCGGCTTCAATATCTTCCGGTGTCGGTTTTGTCGCTCTTTGAATGGCTCTTACATATAAAATAATCGCCCAACGATCCTGGGGAAGAATTTGCGTGGCGTAAGAGGGCATCAAGTTCTGCCCTGCACTGACCACATGATAAATGCGACCATCAGACCAGTCGCGAACCTTATCCGAAAGGAGTGTAGGCGGACGAGGAAATTTGGGAATAATATAACCATCACCTTGTCCCATCGGACCATGACAAACAATACAATAGGTATTGTATAGTTTCTGACCTTTTTCAAAATTTTCCGAAGTTCTGGCTAAAGGGTTTTTCAGTTCGACTCCCGCCTTATCCCCTTCATCTTTTCCATAAGGATATGCATTATAACCTTGGGGCAAAGTGCCTTCCACGGGAAGACGACCCGGTTCACGATAGGCTTTGACCGCGGGATTATTAATCATATTGGGCATGTATTCCCAAGGAGGATTTTCCTTAGTTTTCGAGCAAGCAAACAAAAAACTACTTAAAACCAAGCAGACAACAAAAGTGAGACGTGAGACGTGAGACGTCAAAAAGAAGTTCAAACTTCTCACTTCTAGCTTCTTACTTCTTACTTTAAAAATGTTTAATTTCTTTTGCATTGCAGTCCTTAAAAATTTTATTCAAGTTTTCAACGTTGTATTGCGGATCACTTTTTTCCACAAAGAGTCCAAATAAATTATCCGTAAGACGAAGATCCAGAGCGGGTTTTGTGCGGTTTGGCAAACGGCACATCACAAAGAGCAAAAGCACGGTTGAAACACCACCAATCAATATCGTTCCTTCAAAGGTAATCGGGATAAAAGCAGGAATGGAAATATAGGGTTTTCCCGCAACGTTGATTGGCCAATCAACACCCATCGTCCATGCTTGAAGAGCAAATGCCAAACACATTCCTGTCAAGCACATGACTAAAGTTCCCAAAGGAATTTTGGAACGCTTGATTCCCAAGGCGTGAATCACTTCATGAAGAGGAAAAGGAGTGAAGGCATCCATCTTCTTCACTTTACTTTCTCTGACCTTTTCAATTGCAGTCACTAGCTTTTCAGGGCTTTCAAAAAGAGCCAATGTTCCTGCTTGTGGTTTTCCATTCATTAAATCCATATTCATACCTTATTTAGGTTGTTTCATGATCGACTTCACTTCAAACATTGCTACCGTGGGCAACAAGCGACAGAAAATCAGGAAGAGCATGAAGAAAAATCCAAAACTTCCCACTAACATGGCCACTTCGTAAATTGTCATGCGATAGTAACCCCAGCTGGAGGGTAGAAAATCTCTATGAAGCGAGGTGACGATAATTACAAAACGTTCAAACCACATCCCGACGTTAATCAACAAAGAAGCCACAAACATCACTTTGATATTCGTGCGAAGCTTCTTGAACCAGAAAATTTGAGGCGTAATTACGTTGCAGCTCATCATGGTCCAATAAGCCCACCAATAAGGTCCAAAAGCACGATTCACAAAGGTAAAACGCTCATACATGTTGCCACTGTACCAAGCCGTAAAAAACTCAATGATGTAGGCGTAACCTACCATCATGGCAGTCAAAAGCATCACCTTGTTCATCTTTTCCAAATGACCCATCGTAATGTAAGATTTTAAATTGAATACTTCACGACAAATAACGAGCAAGGTTACCACCATCGCGAAACCGGAGAAAATTGCACCCGCAACGAAATAAGGAGGGAAAATGGTTGTATGCCAACCCGGCAACACGGAAACCGCGAAGTCAAAACTTACGATGGTATGCACGGAGAGCACAAGAGGCGTACTCAAACCTGCCAAAATCAAGCAAACAATTTCATAATGGTTCCAGTCTTTTGCTGAACCTCTCCAACCAAATGACAAAATGGTATAGGCCATTTTACGGATTTTGTTTTTTGCACGATCACGTACCGAAGCGATATCGGGAATCAAACCAATGTACCAAAACAAAAGTGAAATGGTGAAGTATGTAGAAACTGCGAAGACGTCCCATTC
>CAYPXN010000074.1:0-13669 GCA_964414715.1 uncultured Pseudomonadota bacterium
GTCATTTTTTAAGTTTACAGATCAATAGTTGAGACAAATTTTATTATTTTCAGAGGGAGACAATCATATGGAAGCCATGAACCAGAACGAAAAAGAAAAAGCCATTCATCTTGCACTGCAATCGATTGAAAAGCAGTTTGGTAAGGGCTCCATCATGAGGATGGATGAGAAAGAGGCGAATAAAATTTCTGAAATAGATGTGATTCCAACGGGCTCCATTTCTTTGGATCTTGCTTTAGGGGTAGGGGGATATCCTCGTGGAAGAATTGTAGAAATTTATGGTCCTGAATCTTCTGGTAAAACCACCCTCACCTTGCATGCGATTGCAGAAGCCCAAAAGAAAGGTGGAATTGTTGCCTTTATCGATGCGGAACATGCTCTGGATGTACAATATGCCAAAAAGTTGGGTGTGAAAATTGAAGATCTGCTGGTTTCCCAACCCGATACCGGAGAACAGGCCCTCGAAATTGCAGAATCTTTGGTGCGTTCCAATGCCATTGATGTGATTGTCATAGATTCCGTGGCTGCCTTGGTTCCCAAATCCGAATTAGAGGGAGACATGGGGGATGCGACGATGGGTGCCCAGGCTCGTTTGATGAGTCAGGCTTTGAGAAAGCTTGCTGCTCTGGTAAATAAAAGCAAAACGCTTTTGATTTTTATCAATCAAATCCGTATGAAAATCGGGGTGATGTTTGGAAATCCTGAAACCACTACCGGTGGAAATGCCCTAAAATTTTATGCTTCTGTAAGACTGGATATTCGAAGAATTGGTTCCATCAAAGCGGGAGATCAAATTGTTGGAAATCGTACCCGTGTGAAGGTGGTAAAAAACAAAGTGGCTCCTCCCTTTAAAGAGGTGGAGTTTGACATTGTTTACGGAGAAGGCGTTTCCCGAGACGGAGATCTCCTGGATCTTGCCGCCAATAGCGGAATTATTGATAAGAGCGGTTCCTGGTTTACTTATGGCGATGAACGTATCGGTCAGGGTCGTGAAACGGCAAAACAATATTTGAAAGATAATCCTAAATTTGCGGAAACCATTCACAAGAAAGTGTTGGAACATTACGGAATTGGAATGGCGAAAGCTCCTGCCGCTGAAAAAGAGAAGGCGGAAGTGAAAGAAAAGAAGAAAGCCTAAGATATTTCCATGCAATCGAGAGACATCCGAGAAAAATTTCTCAAATATTTTGAATCCAAAAAACATCTTCGAGTGAGAAGTTCTTCACTCATTCCTGAAAATGATCCCACCCTCTTTTTTACGAATGCGGGGATGGTGCAGTTTAAAAACAACTTTTTGGGTCTGGAAAAAGCTCCTTCAAACCGGGCGACCAGCAGCCAAAAATGTATGCGTGTGTCAGGAAAGCATAATGACCTGGAAAATGTGGGCCGTACGCATCGTCATCACACCTTCTTTGAAATGTTGGGAAATTTTTCTTTTGGAGATTATTTCAAGAAAGAGGCCATTGCCTTTGCCTGGGAATTTTTGACAAAAGAAATGAAGATTGATCCCAAACGATTGTGGATTACGGTTTTTCTCGATGATGATGAAGCTGCCCAAATTTGGGAAAGTGATATTGGAGTTTCTCCCAAGCGCATTATTCGTCTGGGAGAAAAGGATAATTTTTGGAGCATGGGAGAAGAGGGCCCCTGTGGACCTTGTACCGAGATTCATTATGATTTTCGGGATAAGATTGTGGAAACGGAAGAAAGTTTTCTGAAGGCTTCGGATGCTGGCGAAATCATGGAAATCTGGAATCTGGTTTTCATGCAATATAATCGTTCTGCGAATGGAGAAATGGCGAAGCTTCCCAAACCCAGTGTAGATACCGGAATGGGTCTTGAACGTCTCTCAGCCGTAGTCCAGGGAGTTCATTCGAATTACGAAAGCGATTTGTTTACGCCGATTATTCGAGCGATTGAAGAAAAAGTCGGAAAAAAATACGGGAAAGACGAAAACACCAATGTTTCTATCCGCGTTTTGGCGGATCATATTCGTGCGGCCACTTTCTTGATTGGAGATGGGGTACAACCTTCCAATGAAGGTCGGGGTTATGTGTTGCGACGTATTTTGAGACGCGCCATTCGTCATGGGCGGATGCTGGGAATGCGTGAACCCTTCTTTTTTGAACTTGCAGACACCGTGATTACGGAAATGAAACCTGCTTATCCCGAACTCGCCAAGCATCAGAGTTTTATCAAATCCGTGATTCAAGCCGAAGAAGAAAGATTTTTGACTACCCTCGAAAAAGGTCTCGAAATTATCAAGAATGAAATCAATTCTCAAAAGCAAAAAGGAACAAAGTGTTTTGAGGGAGAAGTGGTTTTTAAGCTTTATGATACCTTTGGTTTTCCCGTCGATTTGATCCAGAATATTGCAGATGAAGAAGGTTTTACCGTGGACATGGAAGGTTTTGAGTCGGCCATGCTGGAGCAAAAAGCGACGGCGCGTCGAGCCTGGAAAGGTTCTGGTCAGGAAAGAGTTTCCCAAGTTTATCAGGATCTGGGTCAACAAATTCAGCCGACAGAATTTTTGGGTTATCAAACGCTCAGTGCTTCTTCTCCCGTCTTGGCTCTCATTCGTAATGGAGAACTGACTCAAGAAGTAAAAGCCGGCGATGAAGCTTATGTGATCTGTGAAAAAACCCCCTTTTATGGAGAGTCGGGAGGACAGGTAGGGGATAAAGGTTATATCACCACGTCTACTTTTAAAATGGAAGTTCAGGATAGTCAAAAGCCTACTCCTCATTTGATTGTCCATCAGGGTTTGGTTAGCAAAGGAACTTTGAAAAAAGGAGAGACGGTAAAGTTGGAAGTGGATCCTCGTCATCGTTCTCCTGTAAAACTGAATCATACCGCCACCCATCTGTTGCATGCGGCCTTGAGGGAAATTTTGGGAGACCATGTTCGACAGGCGGGATCATTGGTGGCTCCCCACCGTTTGAGATTCGATTTTAGTCATTTTGAACCGGTGAGCCCGGATAATCTGGAAAGAATCGAAAATCTGGTGAATGAAAAAATTCGAGAAGATCTTCCCGTTGAAAAACTTGAGATGAGCTATGATGAATCCCAAAAGACGGGTGCGATGGCCTTGTTTGGGGAAAAATATGGAGATCGTGTACGCGTGTTAAAGGTGGGAGATTTTTCCACGGAGCTTTGTGGGGGAACCCACGTGGATCGCAGCGGAGAAATTGGCTTTTTTAAGATTGTTGAGGAAAGTTCTGTGGCAGCGGGAGTACGTCGTTTGGAGGCCGTGACAGGTTTTGATGCTGTGGCCTATGTTCGAAAACAAGAAAAAGCCCTGAAAGAAATTGCTTACAAGTTGCGAACACATGTGGAAGATGTGCCCGAAAAAATTGATCGCATGACGGAACAATTGAAAAAATTTGAAAAGGAAATTTCACAACTCCGTCAAAAGCTTCATTCGGGTTCTGCCGGGGAAGATTATTTCAAGAATGTAAAAGAAAAAGAAGGTGCGAAGGTTTTGGGAATTAAAATCGAAGCAGATAATGTGGATACCCTTCGTACTTTATCCGACCAATTTATTCAAAAACTTGGAAAAGGGGTTCTGCTTCTTGCAGCGCAGACAGAAGGAAAGGTAACCCTGATTGTGCGCGTTTCCAAGGATTTGACTTCAAAATACAAAGCGGGTGACATTGTCAAAACACTTGCTCCCATTGTGGGCGGCTCTGGAGGCGGAAGGCCGGACATGGCCCAGGCAGGTGGACAAGATGTGAGTAAAATCGACGAAGCACTTGCCCGTTTCTATGAATTGATATAGTCTTAAGAATCAATTAATCGAGTTTTTTAGAAGGACTCACAATGCCCGTCATCGATGTAAAAGGTTTCAATCGTTGGCAAGATGAAGTGATGGTTTTGGATGAAAACCTCAATGGAGAGGTGGATCCATCCGATGTTTTTATTGCCATGAATCTCCCCGATGTAAAACGGGATACAAAAATTTCCTGGAATCATCCCCGCTTCAAACAACTTCGTGAAGAATATCTCGCCTTCCTTAAGGCTGAAGAAGAAGAAAAAAACCTTACTGAAGAGGAACCTGACTTGCAAGGTGAAGATTAAAGAAATCATTCACAAGGAAATCGAATTTCACCACTGCGATGACTTGCAAAGCGCTTTACCATTTTAATCAGCGTATCGATGGAAAAAGGTTTGGGAAGAAAAGCATCTGCTCCCAAGTCGAGTCCTTTTTCAATGTCTTCCGGGCTTCCCTTGGCAGAAACAAGAATAATGGGAATTTCTCGGTAATCCTCGGAACTTTTTAAAAAATCGCAGATTTCAAAGCCATCGGGTGAAGGCATCATGATATCGAGCAAAATACAGTCCGGCCTATTTTGTTTGGAAAGTTCCCAAATGGTTTGCAAACCATTCTGAAGAGTGAAGGTGTTGTAACCTTCTTTTTTTAGGTTGTAGTGAATGAGTTCACTTAAATCAGAATCGTCATCGATGACGAAAACGTTTTTTTCTTTTTCTCCCATGAAAACCTCCTGGGGGTGTAGAAATGATAAGTTTGGAAGGCTCACGAGAATTTTGCAGAAGTTTTCCGTAAAGAATCACCACACTCAAAAACAGGATAAATTGCAAAATTTCCATAAGTACCCTCGAATAATTTGAATCAGGGTACGGGAAGACTGTGAAGAAACGGTGACGCTCAGGTAAAAATCTTGTCCTTATTCCGGGGCAAAAATGAAAGAGACGTGGGGGCTAAGAACGACGCGGTCTCCCGGATTGAGCCAGGCTGTTTGACCATGATCAAAAGTTTCGGGGGCTCCTCCCCTTGCACGATGAATCACCGTCAGATTGTGCGCCGTGAGAATATAAGCAGTCGTTTCCGGCTCGATGCGTCGTTGAATAGTGATATGTTTTCGGGATAATTGCGAATCTCCGGTAATTCTATGATCTACTGTCCAGCCCCTGCCCATCGTTGTTGTACGGCTACCTCGTGGAAAACGATAGCGGTAAGTATTTGTTGCAGAGTCAAAATGAAAAGGACCTCTAAAGCTTAATTGAAGGGGAGAAGGGTTTGTCTGCGTTGTGGGACGAGATGCTGGCCATATTTTTCCCAGAGTAGCATCATAGAATCGTTGTCCTAAACTTCGTTGGCTGGGTGTGGGAAGAGGGGGAGGGACTACAGCCAAAGCAGCGTTTTGCGGACTTCCAACACCTGCATTATTTCCGGTGTCCAACATCCTCAATATTCCGTCTGGTGAAACCGCCTGAGTGTTTGTATTTCCTTCCGATCCTGTTGAATTTCCCAAATTGCTGAGATTGATTCCCCTCTGTTGTAATTCTGCCAATAAAACATTCATATCAATTACTCGAGCTTTTTGGTCTGAGGCATCATCAGAAGGTGGAGGACTTGGAGGAAGTGCAGAAAGTATAATCGCCATTACATTTACTCCTCTGTTTGTAAGTTCTCTTCTGACTTGTTCATAAACGGAATCATATGAAACTATCACTGTTCCCCCTTCTCCTTCGTAGGCAGGATGAGAAAAACAATATTTTGCATACCATATTAATTCTTCTGTTTTGAGGACTGTGCCAGGTAAACGCCAAACCCGTTCAAAATTTTCAGCTCGTGCCTTATCTCTTGTTTCGGCCATTCTAGGAATTAAACTCGCGTCTGCAATGGTGCGGCCATCTGGATCTGGAAAATCATCTCGATTTCCGGCCATGATTTCCACGACTTCGTTAGCAGGAATACTTCTTTGAGTTTTTACAGATTGAATAGAGAATTCCAGATTTCTTTCCAGTAAAGAGAGGGAGGGTACGAAAGTTCGGAGAAATTCTCCTCCGGCGGCGAGTTGTAAACGCAGGACTTCTGCATGTGCGAGTTGTTCAAGGGAAGATCCTTGAGGACGGGGAAGCCAGCCCAAAAGTCCCAAGGCATTTTGACTTGCAACGATTCCCAAATCGGAAGCGAAATGTTGAAGTAATAGGCTTTGACCTTGGCACGCGGTTCCAAAAGCTTTCAAACTCCCGATTGTAAAGAGGGTAGAAGTAAGGCCTTCTCTCAAGCCGCCATTTCCATTCCAACGCCACAGATTGGGATTTTCATGATTTCCTGACAAGCTTTGTAAAGCTCGATGTGTTCCTTCGAAGGCAAGGGTTTCGGCCCCCAAGGCAGCTCCATAGGATGCAAAATTGAGAAAGGGGGCAAAACGAGTGACTTGAGAAGCAAGAGATAAACTCGAAATACGACCGAACTGGAAGAAAAGAGATCCCATCGTGGCAGCGGCCAGTATTTGTCCATTGCCGGCTTGATGAGAAATACTTTCGAGAAGAGAATCACAGGAAAGCTGGCTTTCACTGAGGAGAGTGAATTGTTGTGAGCGTGTGGGATTTGAGGCACGAAAAATAGTCATAAATAGCTTTTTCGTGTGCCACCCCATGATATTTTTTTCTGCGTGGGTAAAAGCTTTCGGTGAGGGAGTATAAATGTTGCGCTATTTTTTAAACATGATTTCCGCAGCTGATAAAACTCGGGTGTCATTGCGAGTCCGAAGGGTGTGGCAATCCCCCGAGTTTACCCGGGAGATCGCCACATTTCGTTCGCGATGACATCCAAGTGTAAATATTTGGATTGCCACGTGAATAAAAAAGGGGTGCGGAATTTAGGTTAAAGGCCCTGAATCAGTATTTTTGCAGAGGCGAGATTGGTGGCGAGAGGAATATTGTGAACATCTGCGAGACGTAGGAGCATGAAAATATCAGGTTCGTGAGGGTGAATACCCAGTGGGTCTCTCAAGAAAATAACACCATCCACTTTGCCATTTACAATTTCCGCAGCGATTTGGGCGTCGCCCCCTTTGGGTCCGCTTTGCATCTTGTTTACTTTTAATCCCGCTTCTTCGATATATTTTCCGGTAGTGCCGGTGGCAACAATCTTGAACTTTTTGATGAGTTTTAAATTATCTTTTACAAAAGCGACCATTTCAGCTTTTTTTCCGTCGTGGGAAATGAGTGCGAGGGTTTTCATTTTTTCTCCTGCCATTTAAGTTGCGAGCTTTTACTCATCAATTTTTCAGCTGTTTCCTGATTCACCGTAAAAATTTCATTTTGCCAATCAGGCAAGCCTTCTACTTTTGCGTAGTATAAATCCTGTCCGGTTTTATTCCCCAATAATACATGAAAGGGAGTGTTTTGCCCCCTGAATTTTACAAGGACTTCTGAAAGGGGTTTTTCAAGACCACTTTCATCTGCGGAGGGATGTTCTCCCACATTGATGGCTTTCAAACGGGCTAGCTTTCGTGCAAGAGATTCAATCCATTCCTGATTCAGATTCTGTTGAGCCTTTTCTTTCCAGACCCACTGTCCTTCCTCATTTCGGGAAAGGGTGATTTTTTGATTTTTTTCAAGAAGGGTAATTTCTTCCACACGAGAACTGTCTTCATTGAAGATTTGTTTGTTTCGCCAATCGGTACTGGGTTTGAGGGCGATGCGTCTTAAAGGGTCTTCATTGGAAATGATCCAGCTTTTGTTTTCTTGGGGAGTTTTAATTTCAAGAAAAATGCTGGATGCAGAACGTGGAGTATTCTTTTGGGAAGGAGTTTCTAAAAAAGTGTCGAGGAGTGTTTCTACTTTTTCAGGATCAAAAGGGTAGGACCTGAAACTGAGTTCCTGCTGCGGATCGCTGGTTTGAGCAGGAAGAAAACGTCCCCGCCAGTTTCCGTTTTCCCTGAAAATTTTCAGATTTTGAAAAGGAGATTGAATATGAATTTCTTCCACATTCTCTTTATTCAAAGAGAATGGAGAGGAGTTTTTCTGGGAATGACAAGCGGTGAAGAGAAAAAGGATGACGTAATAAAGAAATCGCTTTTTCACAACAAGTTCCGGACTTAAGCGGCTTTAGTGTCTGCGAGTTTTAAATACATTTTTGCAGATTCGTCTTTCGGATTTTGCTTGATGGCTGCTTTCCAGGTTTCAATGGCTTTCTTTTTCTGACCCGCAGCATACAAGGTCACACCGAGCTGAACTCGTGCTTGAGTGTATTTCGGGTTTATTTTGATGACTTGGGTGAGGATCTTGATAGCTTGAGCGTATTTGCCTTCTTCTCGGTAACAGAGGGCAAGTTTGGAATGGATGTCTAAAAAGCGAGGGCCCAACTCCAAAGCCTTTTGATATTCTAAAATTGCTTCGGGATAAACCCCAATTCCCTCGTAAATATCTCCCAGCTCGGCATGTTTGTTGGCAAGCTTGTTCTTGATGAAGGGATCCATCTTTTCTTTTTTCTTTTTATCTTTTCGGGAGTGGACACGGCTATAAAGAGCATTGGCTTTTTTGTATTTACCGAGATCATTATAAAGTACTGCGAGATTAAGAAGAGCTTCCGTATAGTTGGGATTGATCTTGATGGCTTTTTCAAAACATTCAATGGAACGAGAAAACTGGCCTGTAGAATGATAGATTACTCCCAGCATGTTATGAACATCTGCGAAATGATCATTTTCTTCGATGAGATCGAGAAAAAATTTTTCCGCTTTTTCGTAATCTTTCTTTTCAAAGAATCGACGTCCTTCCAAAAAGAGTTTGCGATGATTGTCCATAATCCCTCCTAAATAAATCTTTAAGCTGCTTTGCTTTCGGGTTCTGATTTTTTATCTTTTTCCTTCAAAATCTTCTTTTGTGCTTTTTTGGTATAATTTCCTTTGGGATATTTCGCTTTCAAAATTTCTGCATATTGAGCCGCTTCTTCATTTTTTCCGAGATTATGATAGGACAACGCGGCATAGTAGAGAGCTTTTTGATCCAAGCCCAGTCCGGAGTATTTTTGAACAACTTCCTCGAAGCGAGGGGCTGCAGCACGATATTCGCCCCATTTATAATAAAAATTCCCGATATAAAAAACACGTTTGGCAATCATGCGACGGGCTTGGTCATGATAAAATTTTGCCTGTCTGTAATAATTTGAAGTGGGAAACTGGCTTAAAACGATAGCAAAGCTATCTACGGCTTGGGGAAGATGTTCCTGGTCTCGATCAATTTTGGGGGAGGTTGCCTTGAGGTAAGACATGCCCATTTTGAAAAATGCATAATCGAGTTTGTCGCTTTCAGGATGAAGTTTTGTAAAAAACTGAAAGGTTTCCGCTGCTAATAAGTATTCTTTTTTCAAGAAATAGGCATCCCCGACCTTGAGTTCAGCCTGAAGAGCATAATCACTGTTGGGAAAGCGGGTTTTGAAAATTTCTAAACAGTCGATGGATTGTTGAAATTTCTTTTTGGTGGAAAGTTGAACGCATTTTGCAAAGGCCTGCTCGGCATTTTCTTTTCCGGTAAATCCCAAACGACTTTTCTTTTTGCCTCCCCCTCCGCAAGCAACGAGGGGAATGAGAGTGGTAAAAATTACAAATTGTATAAAACGTTTATGCATGAGCTGGGCATCCTAGTTGAGCGGCCTGGAATGTTCAATCAATTATTTGTAAGAATTCTACTGAATCGCGACATTGACAGTTATGCATATCGTTATTATTTATTTTCAATAGAATAATTTAAAACCCTTGCGAAAGGCTCTCGTTGGAAAGGAGTTTAATCATGAGCGATCAAGAAGATTCAGGTATTAAAGTGGTAGATAAAAGGCGCTTTAATACGGATGGTAGTCATAAGGATGAGTCAGGGCAGCCGGCAGGACAGGCTCCTGAAACAGTTTCCCCTCAAAGTTCTGAAAAAAACTTTGAAAATGATTCGGTCTTACATGATGTCAGTTTTGCCAATCTGATACTTTCTTTGGCAGGGTCGGCACAGATGAGCTTGGGGATTGCCCCTAACCCCTTTACACAAAAGGTTGAAAAAGATTTAAATCAGGCGAAGCAAACTATCGATCTTTTGGGGGTTTTGGATGAAAAAACAAAAGGAAATTTAAGCCCGGAAGAAGCATCTCTCATGAAAGTGGTTCTCAGTGATTTACGTCTCAGATATGTAGAGGAGAAGAATAAACCATGAAATCTTATTCAAAATCTACTTTGGCTGTAACAGCAGTCATTTCCGCAGCAGCGGCTCTTCTTTTTGCCTGCAAATTTGATTTAAATAGTAAAAGTCATGCGGGGGATGTGGCCCCTCCGATTGTAAGCAATCCCACTAAAACAAGCGTGGCAGGTTTGCCTAGCCTGACTGACATTGTAAAGCATGTAAAACCCGCCGTTGTGAATATTAGTAGTCGTCAGGTTTTAAGACCCAATAGCGGAGTGTACCGTCGGGATCCTTTTTCGGGAGATTATTTTGGGCGTTATTATGGACTTCCTCCCGAACAAACCCAAAACAGTTTGGGCTCTGGTTTCATCATTAGTAAAGATGGAACCATTCTCACCAATAATCATGTTGTGCAAAATGCAGAAGAAATTGATGTGAGATTGGCAGACGGCCGAAAGTTTGAAGCCAAGCTGATTGGTACAGATCCTAAAATGGATATTGCAGTCATTCGTATACAAGGTGGAAATGGAGATTTTCCGACGGTTCCTCTGGGCGATTCCAATAAATTGGATGTGGGTGAGTGGGTAGTGGCTGTGGGAAATCCTTTTGGTTTGGGTCAGACAGTTACTGCGGGAATTGTTTCTGCCAAAGGACGTGTGATTGGTGCGGGTCCTTATGATGATTTTATCCAAACGGATGCCTCTATTAATCCCGGAAATTCAGGGGGGCCTTTATTCAACTTAAATGGGGAAGTGGTGGGAATTAATACGGCGATTATTGCCAGTGGGCAGGGCATTGGTTTTGCCATTCCGATGAGTATTGCCCAGCCTGTGGTGTCGCAATTGATGCAAAATGGAAAAGTAAGTCGGGGTTATTTGGGCGTGGGAATTCAGGATGTGACACCCGATTTGGCAAAGTCTTTTGGTTTGAATTCGGAAAAGGGGGCATTGATTGCCAGTGTTTATCCGGGTGGCCCTGCAGAAAAAGCCGGAATCGAATCGGGAGATGTGGTTTTAAGTATCAATGGAAAAGAATTGCAAAGCTCACATGATTTGCCCTTGGTAATTTCTCAAACTCCGGTGGGATCTACCGTGATGATGGATGTGTTGAGAAAAGGAGGGAAGAAGACCGTTCAAGTTACAGTGGGTGAGCTTGAAAAAGCAGAAAGAGAATTGGCCCAGGTTGAGAAAGTTTCCGGAGAATTGGGTATAGCTGTGCAAGAACTTTTACCTCAGCAAGCAGAACAAATGGGTTTGAAAGATCGTAAAGGAGTGATGGTGGTAAAGGTGATTCCAGGTTCGCAAGCAGACTGGGTAGGAATTCGTCCGGGAGATATTATTTTAGAAGTGAACAATACACCGATAAATAATATTTTGGAATATAGTGCTTCGATCCAAAAATTAAAATCCAATGAAGTGGTCCGAATATTTGTAAAACGGGGAAATAGTACGGGCTATTTTGCAGTGAGAAAATAATCAAAAAGAGTAAATGTTTGATCAATAAAAACCCTTTTGAGAAAACTCAAAAGGGTTTTTATTTTGACATTTCTTGACTTTCTTCCCTCAAATCCCATTTAATTTAAGTTAAATGTCTTGGGATATTTTCTCAAAACTTTAAAGATCCTACTTAGATGATGGTGATGGATCGTTTTGCATGAAACACGCTTTAAAGTTTTTCAAAAACATCTCAAGACCTTATTTTATGAAAGAATCCTTATGAGACTCGATAAATTTACCGTCAAAGCCCAAGAGGCTGTTGCTGAAGCTCAAAATTTGGCTGGCCAAAATGGAAATCAACAAATTGAGCCAGAACATCTTCTTCTTGCCCTGATTGATCAGGATGAAGGTTTAACTCAGGCGATATTTCACAAGCTGGGAGTGGATCCAAAAAAAGTTCAAAGTGATGTCATGCAGCTCATTCAAAAGCTTCCAAAAGTTTCGGGAGGTATGGGGGATTATCTTTCCACTTCCTTTAAAAAAGTTTTGGATGCTGCTCAAAATGAAGCGGCGGGTTTGAAAGATGACTATGTGAGTACCGAACATCTCTTGTTGGCTTTGTCCGAAGTAAAAGATGCCAAGACTTTTGCTTTGCTGAAAAGTTTGGGAGTTAGCAAGGCAAATCTGATGAAAGCGTTGGTGGATATCCGAGGCTCTCATCGTGTGACGGACCAAAACCCCGAAGCAAAATATCAGGCTCTTAAAAAGTATTCCCGGGATCTGACCGATCTGGCACGTCGTGGAAAATTGGATCCCGTGATTGGACGTGATGATGAAGTGCGACGTGTGATACAGGTTTTATCTCGTCGTACAAAAAATAATCCCGTTCTTATTGGGGAGCCCGGAGTGGGAAAAACGGCCATTGTGGAAGGTCTTGCCCAACGTGTAGCCAACGGGGATGTTCCGGAAACTTTGCGGGATAAAAGTATTATCGCTTTGGATTTGGGTTCTTTGCTTGCAGGAACAAAATATCGTGGAGAGTTTGAAGATCGTCTCAAGGCACTTTTGAAAGAAGTGACAGAATCCGAAGGAAAAATCATTTTATTCATTGATGAATTGCATACCATGGTGGGCGCCGGTGCTGCGGAAGGTGCCATGGACGCCTCCAACATGCTCAAACCCGCTCTCGCTCGAGGAGAACTTCGCTGTGTGGGAGCGACTACACTTGATGAGTTTCGAAAACACATCGAAAAAGATCCTGCTCTGGAACGCCGCTTCCAACAAGTGTACGTCGGGGAGCCTTCTGTGGAAGATACCATTTCCATTTTGCGAGGTTTGAAGGAACGTTACGAAGTGCATCATGGGGTGCGTATCAAAGATGAAGCGATTGTAGCCGCAGCCCAGCTTTCCAACCGATATATCACCTCCCGATTTTTACCCGACAAGGCAATCGACTTGGTGGATGAGGCTGCCAGTAAACTGCGCATTGAAATTGATAGTTTGCCTACAGAAATTGATGAAATTGAAAGAAAAATTACCCAATTGGAAATCGAACGTCAGGCCTTGAAAAAAGAAAAAGACGAAGCTTCCCAGGAAAGATTGGGAAAAATTGAAAAAGAAATCGCTGCTTTAAAAGAACAAAGCAGCAAGATGAAGGGACATTGGCAGAACGAGCGGGATGTTATTAAGAAAATCCGTGATACCAAGGAAAAAATTGAGCAGACCAAAATAGAAGCGGAGCGTGCGGAACGTACGGGTGATTTAAACAAGGCTGCTGAGTTGAAATATGGAACCTTGGTGAATCTTGAAAAAGAATTGAATTCTGAAAATGAAAAACTTCTGAAGCTTCAGAAAAATGACAAAATGTTGAAGGAAGAAGTGGATGCAGAAGACATTGCTGAAGTGGTCGCCAAGTGGACCGGTATTCCGCTTTCCAAACTTATGGAAAGTGAAATCCAAAAACTGGTGCGCATGGAAGAAGGTTTGAAAGCGCGGGTAGTAGGACAGGATGATGCATTGGTAAAAGTAGCCAATGCGGTACGTCGCTCTCGAGCAGGTTTGCAAGACCCAAATCGTCCGATTGGTTCTTTTATTTTCTTGGGTCCGACTGGAGTGGGAAAAACAGAAACGGCCCGTGCTCTGGCAGAATTTCTGTTCGACGATGAAAATGCCATGACCCGTATTGATATGAGTGAATACATGGAAAAGCATGCGGTTTCACGTTTGATTGGCGCTCCTCCCGGCTATGTGGGTTATGAAGAGGGTGGGCAATTAACGGAAGCGGTTCGTCGTCGACCTTATTCCGTGGTGCT
>CAYPXN010000075.1:0-10083 GCA_964414715.1 uncultured Pseudomonadota bacterium
CCGAAAGTGATCGCATCCGCCGGGCAACTTTGTTGACAAGCGGTCTTGATTTCTCCATCGGCTACCAATTTGCCTGCAGCTTTTGCTTTATCTTTTGCAGTGCGAATACGCTGCATGCAGAAGGTACATTTTTCCATTACCCCGCGTGAACGGGTTGTAATGTCAGGGTTCAACACCAAATTCAAAGGTTCCACATACTGCTTGGAATAATCAAAGAAGTTGAAACGACGAACTTTATAAGGACAGTTGTTTGCACAATATCGAGTACCCACGCATCGGTTATACACCATCGTGTTCAAGCCTTCGTCATTGTGAACGGTTGCCAATACAGGACAAACCGATTCACAAGGCGCATTTTCACAATGCTGACACAACATGGGCTGATAAGTGACATCCGGATTTTCAACACCACCTGAGTAGTAGCGATCAATGCGGATCCAATGCATATAGCGTTCTTTAATGACCTGTTCTTTACCCACCACTGGAATGTTATTTTCAGACTGACATCCAATAACACAAGCACTACACCCCGTGCAGGCATTCAAGTCGATCGACATTCCCCAGCGATAGGGCTTGTCATATTTATGAGCGGGCCAAATGGAAGGAATCACTTCATGCTCAGGTCCCTTTTTGGCTTCTTTCAAATATTCTTCGTAGGTCGCTTCTTTTACAATGGGTCGACCTTCAACGGTATTATGTCCCTGGGTGATAGCAAGAACCGTACTGTTGCCGGTTTTTGAAATTTTAATTGGAGTTCCTGCCCAAGAAACATAATTGTTATCTGCTTTTTGAAGAGGAAAAACATTCACCCCAACTTCATTTCCCAAGTGACCTACCTTTGTTCTTCCGTAACCCACTGCCACCATTGCAGACTTTTCACCTAACTTGGGTTGCAAGAAAACAGGAAGCTCTACATTCACTCCTTCTCCCTGAACTTTAACGATGTCTCCGTTATTGAGATGGAGTTTTTCACCAAGTTTCGGAGAAATCGAAAGATAGTTTTCCCACGTCGCTTTGGAATTTGGATCCGGCAATTCTTGCAACCAACCATTGTTGGCAGAACGCCCATCGAACATGGCCAAAGAGGGATAAAGAGCCAAAAATAAATCACCTTGAGGGGCATTCCATTCCGGAATTGATTTTAATGAAGATGAGGAAAAAGATCGCGCAGACTGATCTGCCTTGCGTCGGTCCCCCACCGTATCCACATAACCTTTTTGCAATGTTTCTTGCCAAAAATCTTCAAAGGATTTTCCGGAAGAAGCTGAAGGATAAACTTTTTGCTGCCATTGCGCTTTTAAGAACTCATACCAATTTTTTGCGGGAAGAGCCGCCCAAGCAATCAAAGAATCTTCCATGGCACGGGTTTTATATAAAGGTGCAATGACGGGTTGAGTAATACTGAACAAACCTTTTTGAGGACTCGCATCGCCCCACTCTTCCAAATAATGAGAAGAAGGACACACATAAGTTGCAAGGGCCCCTGTTTCATCTACACGGTCTGCAAAACTCACCACCAAAGGAACTTTCTTCAAGGCATCTACAAATCCCAAAGTGGCAGGAAGTGCGAAAGCAGGATTACTCTTATAAATGAACAAGGCACCCACCTTGCCATTTTTCATATCTTCTACAAGAGCCAACAAATCGGCGAAAGAACTGTTTACTTGATTTGAAGGAGAAAGAGAAACATCGAGAGTATTACCCTCATTTTCAAGAAGAGAATTCAAAAGGTTCACCGCGATTTGAAGAGCGACAGAATTCTTCGCCTTCACCGCGCCACCCAACACCAAACTTTTCCCTTTTGCTTCCCACAACTCCTTCGCAACTCTCTTCAAAGATTCTGCTTTTACTCCTGTATCTTGAGCAACTTTTTCAACAGAATAAGGAGCCAAAGCCTGAGTTACCTGAGAATCCCCCGCATAACGAGATTGCTTATTGGCGACCACAATTTCATTCGCCAAAGCAAGCGCCACAGCCAATTCATCACCTGGCTTCAGGGTAAAATATTCATCTGCATTACTACCACTTTGGGTAAGGGCCGATTCAAAAGCCACAAAACGCAACATGGAACCATTTTCCACCTTGCGGGCTTTCGAAAATTCTTTCGCAAACTCTACAGGCGAAATCCAGGTCCCCAAAAAGTCTGCACCAAATGAAAGGAGAAGCTTTGCTTTTCCAACTTGGTAGCGAGGTAATACGCGAGACCCATAAGAAAGCTCTTGAGCTTGAAGAATTTCTTCAGGCAAAACCCCTTCGTATTGAACATGCTTTCCATTATTCCCAACAAACTGACTTATTAACTGAAGACTCGAAGGACTTGTAATCGATCCTGTCAGAACATATACCTTAGAGCCACTCTGCTTTACTTCTGCAAGCTTAGCCTTGATTTTTTCATCCACTTCTTCCCAAGAAAGCTCCTTATTCGGAAGCAGAGAATTCACTTGAACTGGATGCTTCAAACGATCTGGATCATACAAATTCAAAATAGAGGCCTGGCCCCGGGCGCACAATCCTCCCTGATTGAGAGGATGATCGGGATTTCCTTCCAACTTAATAGGACGACCTTCGCGAGTTTTGGCCAACACACCACAAGCAGCAGCACATTCATTACAGGTTGAGGCATACCAATCTGCTACACCCGGAACAATTTCTTCGGGTCGATTTACATAAGGAATAATTTTTTCAACAGGGCGACGATAACAGGCAGTGGTCGCCAACAACATCCCTGCCCCCATCACTTTCAAAAAGGAACGGCGATCCATTTCGGTAATACTTTGCTGTTCAGGAGGAGTCAAAAACTCTTTACCAATACTTGCTTCATATTCGGGGCTTTCATGAAGTTCTTCCAAACTACCCCAGTACTTAGTGAGATTTTTATCCATAAGCTCTTTCTGCTAATTATGACAGGTATAACAATCCAGTGGAGCACCTTTGGCCTTGTGACAAGTCACGCAAAAGCCCATATTCAGGGGTTCCACTTGTTGAATTTTACTCATATTCTTTACATCACCATGACAGGTTTCACAGGAAATTCCCTTCGCGATATGAGGGCGATGATTAAAGAAAACGAAATCAGGTTCATCATGAACTTTGATCCATTCAATCGGCTGACCTTTTTGATATTGATCTTTCAACTTTTGAATCCAGGGACTATCCGGCTTCACCACCGAATGGCAATTCATGCAAACATTCATAGAAGGCACTTGAGCATGTCGTCCTTTGTCGGCTCCCACGTGGCAATAAAGACAAGGAATGTGATTATCACCCGCATGAATTTTATGGCTAAACGGTATCGGTTGATTGGGCGAATAACCGACGCCATTTCCCAAATTCCACCAGAAATGTACGGCATAGGCTAAGCCCGACAGTACGCAAAGAAGCACAATAGAAATAAAAATTTTCTTAGAGTTCAAAAAATTCCCCTTATTCCATCCCAGCATTCTACTTCCAGACACAACAGCCTGAAGGTAGGAAGGCTTGTTGCACACTATTTAGGAAAACGCGGGCTATTTAACGTGGTGAGTCATGTCTGTAAAGGATAAAGTGAATGGTTATTCAATTTTTATAGGAGACTCGCACAAGCCCCTCCCCTCAAGGTCTCTGTAGGGCCGTTTTATGAAGTTCTAAAAATTAAATTTCCTGGAGATTTTAAAACTGGGAGGATTTGCCTTCTTTACTTTGAACATGCTTCATGAACTGAAGGACATAATTATAACCAGAACCCAAACTGACCACGAGAGCCATGATCAAAACAACCCAACCTACAGTACGGGTGTTTAAATAAACAAATTTGGCAGGAAGTAAAAAACAGGTTAATGCAATATTCAGGAGAGCGGTTTTTTTCTTCCCCCATACATCAGCAGCCAAGATCATTCCCTCCCCTGCAGCAATACTCCTCAAAGCGGTAATAGACAGTTCACGCACCAAAAATAATATCACCAACCAGGCGGGTAACTCCTGAAGAGGAATCAACATGATCATCACCGCCATATGAATGAGCTTATCGGCTACAGGATCCAAAAACTTTCCAAAAGTACCCACAATCTGCATTTTACGGGCAGCCCAACCGTCGAACAGATCTGAAATTCCCGCCAAAACAAACAAAAAAGCCGAGCAATAGGCCAAAACAGGATGAAACTTGGGAGAATCCACAGGCTGCTGAAAAGCCATCATGATTATAATGATAGGAATCAATGCCACCCGAAGGAAACTGATATAGTTCGGGATATTCAGGTAAAGATTGCGTTTGGGAAATGGAAACTTCATGATTCAAACATTTTAAAACGCTTCCCAAATGAAGTCGAGGATTTTCAAAACGCCAGTGCTTGACAGTTGTGGTGAGGCATAGTTTAGAGCAAGAAATGACAGATCTTCACAGCACATTCCTGATTCTCGGCAGCGGCATCGCAGGGCTCAGCTATGCTCTCGATGTGGCAGAGCATGGGAAAGTCATCATCGTCACCAAAAAAAATTCCGCAGAATCCAACACCAATTATGCGCAAGGCGGCATCGCGAGTGTTTGGAATACCCAAAGCGACAGCTTCGAAGCGCATATCGAAGACACCCTCAAGGCAGGTGCAGGCCTGTGTCATGAAGACATCGTGAAAATTGTTGTGGAAGAAGGACCCGATCGGGTGAAAGATCTCATTGAGTTTGGAGTTCATTTCTCACAAAAAGAACAAGGAGAAATGGATCTCACCAAAGAAGGCGGACATTCCGCCCGACGCGTTTTACACGCGGGAGATATTACAGGAAGCGAAATTGAAAGAGCCCTGCTTGAAAAAGTAAAAGCCCATCCAAACATTGAGATCTTGGAACATCACATCGCGATTGATTTGATTACAACTGACAAATTAAATTCAACTTCTGAGGAGCGGCAGGACTCACCAACAAACAATCAAATCCTAGGCGCCTATATTTTAGATCGCCGCAGTGGAGAAGTAAAAACTATCCGCTGCAACATCTGCCTGCTTGCCACCGGTGGTGCCGGAAAAGTTTATTTGTACACCAGCAATCCCGACATCGCCACGGGTGATGGCATCGCCATGGCTTGGCGCGCCGGCGCTTCGGTTGCAAATCTTGAGTTCGTTCAGTTTCATCCAACCTGCCTATACCATCCTCAAGCAAAGTCTTTTTTAATTTCTGAAGCACTGCGTGGCGAAGGTGCAAAACTCAAATTGCAAAATGGTGAAGAGTTCATGCAACGCTATCACCCTCTCAAGGAACTCGCGCCTCGGGATATTGTCGCCCGTGCCATCGATGCCGAACTCAAAAGTCGTGGAGATGAATTTGTCTTGCTTGATATCAGCCACAAAGACGCAAATTATATTCGTCATCGTTTTCCGAATATCTATGAACGCTGCCTGAAGTATGGATTCGATATTAGCCGGGAAGCCATTCCTGTCGTACCTGCCGCTCACTATTTTTGCGGAGGTGTAGTCACCGATGCATTCGGAAACACGGACATAGAAAATCTTTTTGCCTGCGGTGAAGTGGCTTTCACGGGTCTTCACGGCGCAAACCGACTTGCTTCCAACTCTTTACTCGAAGCAGTGGTCTTTGCAAAACGGGCCGCAGAACGTTCTCTGGAAAAACTCAAGAGTCTGAAAAAAGAAAAAATCCACATTCCTCCCTGGAATCCTGGAAATGCTGCCGATTCCGATGAAGCGGTCGTCATCACTCAAAACTGGGATGAAATTCGACGAAGCATGTGGAATTACGTGGGCATTGTCCGAACTACCAAACGCTTGGAACGTGCCCAAAAACGCATCCAGTTTTTACAGGATGAAATCAAAGAGTATTATTGGAATTTCAAAATCACTGCGGACCTGATTGAACTCCGAAACCTCGCCTTGGTGGCAGAACTTGTCGTCAAATGTGCCCTTCAAAGGCATGAAAGCCGTGGTTTGCATTACACTCTCGATTATCCAAAACTCGACAACCAGGCACGCGACACCCTTCTGACTCCTCAAGCTGATTTCCGCAGCTGATAAAACTCGGGTGTCATTGCGAGCCCGAAGGGCGTGGCAATCCCCCGAGTTTACCCGGGAGATCGCCACACTTCGTTCGCGATGACATCCAAGTGTAAACATTTGGATTGTCACGTGAATAAAAAAGGGGGGCGGAATTTTAGGCTCAAAAATAAACACAACCTCTTTCCCCAAAAAGCGATAAAGCGGCCTCAGGTATATTTATGAGGGCGAATCTTTTAAATAGAATTGAGCGTTTCGGAGGAGACAGCCATCTCAATGATTCTCAATTGCAGATGGATGTCCTTTTGGAACAAGCGAGCGCTTCGAGTACCGATATCAAATCCATTCTCGCCATGAGCACCGCTTCTTTCGTGGGACAAGCTCTCAACTGTGGCTTATTAAATCTTTCTCTTTTTAAGAAGCTCCCTTTTCTTCTCTCACGACCTCTCGCAAAATCTTTTTCTCTTCTCGGAGAAGCTGCCGCCTTGACGGGAATTGAAAGCTTGAGAACAAAAACAAATTTCGACACTCGATTCCGTCAGCAAATAGTAATGTTGGGAAGTCTCCATCTTTTTGGAGCCATCCGAAGTCCTTCCTGGATTCTTTCTCACAGTCTCACTTCTCTGGGAATGGTCGCAGGTCAAAATCTTTCCGCAGCTTTAGGATATAACCCAAATCCTGAGGGAACTTTTACAGAACAATGGTTCCATGCAGAAGTGGAAAATCTGCAATGGCAAGGAGGCAACGCCCTCCTACATCTCGCCACCGCGAATCGTCTTCATCATTTACAACGGCAACTTCATTTCTCTATAGAAAATGTCCAGTCGAAAAGAACAAGCTCTTGGGAAAACGCTTCTTTGTTACAGTTCCATGCAAATGGAGATCGTCCTTCCATTCCTCCTTTTACCGCTTCAGTTTTTGAAGCAAGGGCTTTAAGGAGACGACTCAACGACTTGGAAATGCCTAGCGCAGAGAGATTATCCACAGCCGAGGCCTATCTTAACAAATTAAGAGCTCTGGAAAGTGGCCAGGCTGAAACAATCAGCGAAATTCTGAGAGGAATCCTTCAGGCACGAGAAGGAATGGCCCGAAATCTTCCCGAGTCTTACCTCTTGTATCCTCGCAGTCTGGAGGTTTTGAGCTTCAAAACAGGCGATATTCGTGATGGCCAATTAGCGGCGACTCTCCACTATGAAGAAGGGCAAATCTACGAGGCCCTCCACAATCAGAGTCCTCACGAAAACACTCGAAGTGCAAGCATTGAAGCTTATCCTTTCTTGCTCAGAGCCAGACTCCGCATTAGTCGTGACGCCAATCAACACATTGCAATTTTTAAAGACGCCCAAAGATTCTTGGAAGAAACCCAAAGACGTTCTGCGGAAATTCATCCCCCTTCTTTTTATCAGGCAATCAGCAGAAGTGTTCCCCAGGTTTTCAGGGGATTGGCTCCCTATTTTTGTGATACCGAACCTTATGGGGAACTGCTCCAGCAACAAAGCCAGAATTTCAGAAGTCTGATGATTCGACTTCGATTCGCTCCCATTGTTCCTTTCGTCATGAATGCTTATGTGGCCCTCGCAGAAATTCCAGAACCCAGTCCGAGTTTGGATCTTCAAAAAGAAGAGGTCGTTTTAGAACTCATCCAACATTTTTCAAATCATGGACGTCCTGAAGTGAGAGAACAAAGTCTCTTCAACGTTTTAGAACTCCTCGAAACTCTTCCTGCAAACAGTGAAAGCATTGTTGCCTTGCTTTTGCAAAGTTATCACGCTTACCAAGATATGATCACAGACTCTCAGAAACCTGAACTACAGGCCAGAGAAGAAGGAGTTGAAAAATTCATCCGGCTCTTTGGACATCCTCGGCCTGTCAGCCCAAGAGATTTTCAGTCTCTCTTAGACAAAATGAATGGATTACTTGCTGCTTATGATCGAATCCCCCGGGAAGGACGCACAGAGGCAGATCTTGCCCTTCGCTCAGATCCTCTTCTTCGGATTTTGGCACTCCTGCGCAGAAGCATGCTTCAAAGTCCTGAAGAAGTAAGCCGAGAAGTTCACTAATTTTTTGGGGAAGAAATCTTCCAATGAAGGGTATTCTGTCCACGAGCACCATAAATGCTCAGGGAAAAATCATTTTGAACCGCAGTCAAGGCCTCCCGCGGAAAACGCACACTATACATCATGGTCCAGGGATCATTATAAGGATAAAAAGCGGTGTTGATGGCATCCAGTTTTATTTTGGTAATTTTCACAGGATCAAAAGATTGATCTCCCGATTCCAGTTTTACTCTCCACACACTGTTCTTCAACTCCAAATCATTCCATTTGCGATCATAGGTATAAAGAATCACCTGAAACTCGGGACCTTCTTCGTAATCTTGTTCTGCCTCAAACAATTTGGCCTTCAGATCTTCTTCTGATAATTGATAATCCTTTGCATATTTTCTCATTGCCGCTTCACGAAATTCAGCGCTCTTAAACACCACATCCCAAAGAAGGGTGTCGTGAAAAATTCCAAAATTGAATTTTTCCCCACGACGATGATATTTTTTCAGGATTTTATTATAAGAAGCATCACTTGCACTGGCTTGAAGGGAAAAGCCCAATAAAAGAAAAATACTGAAAAGCTTCAGGATTTTTTTCATGCCAACAACTCACTTTTGGTAAATAAGGAAGCGAATCGGTAACCTTTTTCACGGATTTTTTCAGCGCCTCCGTCTTCACGATCCACAATCGTGGCAATCAAACTAATATGATATCCTGCTGCTTCCACTTTCTCGGCCGCCTTCAAAATAGAACCACCGCTCGTTACCACATCTTCCACAAGTGCCACTTGCATTCCGGGCCGCAAATTTTTCACTCCTTCAATCCAGGCAGCAGTTCCATGTTTCTTCGGTTCTTTGCGAACAATAAAAGCCGGAATCGGTTTTCCTTTGAGAGCACTCACCAGACTCACGGCACTCACGATGGGGTCCGCACCCAAGGTAGGTCCACCGATTGCCTCTACACGCCGACCACTGCACTGAATCAACTCCCATAAAGTTAAACCCACCAAAACAGCTCCCTGCGGATTGAGCGTGGTTTGTTTGCCATCAAAATAAAAATCGGATTTTTTTCCGGAGGCAAGTGTCACATCCCTCTTTTCATAAGAGAGCTGACGCAGGATTTGTCGGAGTTCTTCTTTTTGTTTGTCAAACATAGGATATCTCTATGATAGGGATAAAGGGTTCGTCAATATTTCTTGATTAATCATAAAATTTGCAATTGATCCTGCTTGGCCCAGCCAATCTTGCCATCTTTGAAACGGATTTTTACAAAACCCTCTTTTTGGTCTTTCACCTGAGCCATGCTTCCTTCATGGAGCTCAAACAACTTGATGGACTCTATCGTGGGTTCCGAAAAAACGGATACAGTGGGCGTTATCACTACGGCAACTTTTTGAATTTTTTCCTCATAATATTTTTGAAAAGTGGTAGGAAGAATATAAATATTAAATACTCCGAAGACCACTAGAACCCACATCCATCCTTTTTTTCTTTTGAGGTAATACAAAACTGCAAAGGCAAAAAGAAGCCAATAAGAAACAAGGGACACGATCAGGATTTCGTTTAAGGTTAGAAAATTTTTAAGAAAAAAAACCGTATCGAGTAGGCGGTCCCGCAATCTCACCTCATGACCTTCTGCGCGTTTTGTTAAAATATAATTATAATTCGCCACTAAATCCCGATCTCTCGGAGTCAAACGAATCGCTTTTAAATAATTATAAATAGCCTCGCCGATTTCTCCCTGACGATAATAAGAATTCGCCAAATTATAGAAAAGATCCGCAGAGACAATGCCTTGTTTTTCTAATTGTTTGTAATCTTGAATGGCTTCGGGAAAATTTCGTGAAAAATAGGCCTGGTTGGCGGTATCGAATTTTTGTTGGAGTGAAAAGTCTTGAGCAAAGGCTTGAACTATAAATAAACTCAATGTCATTGCGAGCGTAGTGAAACGAAGCGCGGCAATCCCCCAATACCCCTCCCGGGACGGCCATGCCCTCCGGGTCCGCGTTGCCAGAAGGTTTTTTATTTTTCTCTTCGAAACAACTCCTTTTCCCCAGCCTTTAAATA
>CAYPXN010000076.1:0-15920 GCA_964414715.1 uncultured Pseudomonadota bacterium
GTTAAAATCTTTTGTATTATCTGCTGCCCACGTATCATTACTACGTGATTCAAAGGCAAGCTCGGGCGTAACAATATTGCGATCATTGATATCCCAATTCAAGATTGCATAAGCACCTTGGGCGTTGGGACCCAGATTATCTCCAATGATGAATTGATTCAGAGTCATACCCGATCTAAAATCACCATGACGGTAAAAACGTGGACCTGTATAATGATACTCCAAACGCAAATCCACATTTCCCGTATTAGAAAGCCGTGGCAAATAAAGCCCTCCGACATAAGCCGCATCATCCACCCATTGAGAATGTGAAAACATATTATTATGACGATCTTCAAAGGCCGTTTCTAAATACAGTTCTGTTCCTCTCAAAGGAGGAATGCGAAAGCGCATTTCAAAACCACCCTGTTTGTTCGAGATATCTTGTCCTGCAGTTTCCGGATTGAATGCAAATTCTGCCTTCACTCTTTTACCAAAAGAAGCGCTCGGCGAGCCATCTCCACCACTTTCCACCATCATTGACAATCCAAATTCAAAAAACGAAATGGGTAACCAACTCCATTTATAACCACTCAAATAAGAGTGCGGGAAATACTGATCAGGACCTAAATCCGCATAGAAGAAAGAGAGTTTGTGAGCGCCCAAGTAACGCAATACAGAAGGAAGAATAAAGGGAGAATCGCTCGACAACTTCACCATATCCAATCCGCGAGGGTTGTTAGAAAGCAGAAGACCCGCGTTGTTTCCTTGGCCCCAAAACAAATTATCGCGCCCTACCTGTACTTCAAAATTGTGATAATTAAATTTTCCGTAAAGATTCATCACATAAATGTTATTATCGTTGGCTTGTCCATTATCGAGGGCCATGCCCATTTGGAAGCGAGGCTGAAAGTAAAAGGCAAAGTAATCTGTTAAACGGGCCCAGTGAGAAGTTTCCAGGGAAAGATTAGTTCCATCAACCAAATGTCGGCCTTGTTGATATTGCAAAAGAGGATTAATGACGGCGTTAATAGCGCCCAGTCCATTATCGTTGTTCAACACACGAGGCAAGCTGTTACTGCCCGTTAAATCGACCGTTGTCTTTTCAACAAGATGCCAAGAGTATTTATATTTTTCTCCCGAAATGGCCCCTATTTCTACCAACTCTTCATGGTAATCTTTCTGCAAACGATTCAAGATGGGCTGGAGATAATCTATTCTTGCCTGAATTTTATTCTTATCCTTTTCAGAAAGATTCGGATTTTGTAATTCTTTTTCCAATTGAGGAAAATTGTGCAAAGCTTCTGCTGTAATTCGGGCAATTTCTTTGCGAGAAAAGGGTTTTTGTCCCATGATAATTTTAAAGACCAAACCATTGGCGACCAACTTATCAATATCACGATAAATAGGCTCTAATGTATTCACATTGACAGAGGCTTGGGCAAAAACAATTTGAGGACAGACTAAACACAAAACAACAAGGAATATTTTAATAAAATGCTTCAAGAAGGCTCCTTCGTTCAAGGAAAGATAAAATTCTCGCACCAATAGGCGCGAGTTTCATACCAACAAAAACAATTCAATGGTCCGTACCCATCGGGTGCGAGTTTTTGTAGGTACAAAATCTTTTTTGGCCTTATTAAAAGGCTTGCAGAAGAGTGTCAACTAACTTTAAAAGTTAACTTTTTTATGGAAAGTTCAAAACCAAGTACTCAAAAAATCTTCAAAATCCAGTGGAGATATTTTTTAGTCATTTTATGCATCTGGGTTATCTGGATTTATTCCCTACCTGTCGACCCGGATTATAGTGCTGGAGAAATGAGAGACGTTTATCTCTCTTGGTTTGAAACAGGCACTCTTTATCCTTCTCTGGATCACATGCCCTACAGGGTTCTAAATTATCCGCCTCTCTTTTTTTATCTTGTTTTTTTTCTAAGCAAGCTGGGAATTCCCTATCTCTTGGCAGGAAGAATGCTCAGCACATTTTTTGCGCTCGGTAGCTTCTGGGTGTTTTATCGCTGGCTGCGGGACTTCAATATTACGGGTCTTTCTGCCAAATTTATACTAGCTCTGCTTCTCACAAGCTTTCCCGTTTTTTACCATATCCCACAATTTTACCTTCAATGGCCTGCCATTTTCTTTAGTTTCCTCGGCACCTATTTACTTTCAAAACCGGATAGCAACCGAAAGGTGTTTGTGGCTGCTTTCTGTTTTACACTGGCCTGTTTTTTCAAGCAAACCCAAGTCATCCCCGCTTTTATTGCCTTTGTGTGGTTGTTATTTTATTTCAGAAAAAAAATCTGGGTTTACCTTTCTACCTGCATTTTTTTCGCCATACTGGGTATCTACTTTCTAAACATGAAATTTGGGAAACTCGTTTGGGTGGATCTTTTTACATATACGGTGGGTACTTATTCATACTCCCAATTTTTCTTTCAGCTCTTTTGTCATTTTCTTCCCTGGATTTTTTTCTTTGCTCTTACGATTTACCGAAGCATTCATGAATCAGAAATCCGGAAATCCCTTCTTTTTTGGTATTTCTCAGGGAATGTGATCTGGCTGTTTTCCGTCGCACGTGATGGAGCAAGCAGCCAATATTTTATTGAATGGAACCTAGCAAGCCTTTTAATGGCGGCCCCTCTTGTTTTGGACTTGATCACCAAACCCTATGGAAAATTATTAAAATTCCTCTTATACTTACAAATTGGAGCAGCCACCCTGGGCTTTTCAGGACTCCTCATCTACCACGCCCTTGATCTACAACAATTGAAATTCAAACTTCCTCTTCTTTGCGATAAAATCGCATCGTCAAAGACGCCGATCCCCTCAGACTCTCCCGGCTTAGTCCGTGCTTGTGGTCAAATTCCAGCCCTTCACCCTTTCATCATGAATAATTTGTCAAAGCGGGCCTTATGGAATGAACAAAACTTCCTGCAGGAATTACGAGATAAAAAATTCTCGTTCATTTTATTACCTTTTGATCCGAATACGGCCCTTAAAGAAAAACCCAATGCGCGTTGGAGTGTGGGGTTCTTTGAAAACATGGGTCAAAACTACAAAGAAAAAGATGAAATTTTAGACTGGAAAATATTTGAGCCGAAGGCTCCTATACCCTAGGAGGAAGCTTCACTTTCGATAATTTTTTTAATAAATTAAGATAAACCGCGCCCGGTACATTTTCTTCCGCAAAAGAATCCCCGAAGAGTTCTACAATTTCTTTTTTACCAATTTTTTTCGAAATCATTCCGTAATAAAGACGGTCTCCCAACATATAACCCAGGGCATGCGTCACCCCCAAAAAAAGTTCCATATCTTGTTTCATGACTTTTGACTCTGAAATCAGGCGCCCCTGTTTTTCCATTTTTTTCAACTCAAGAACCATTTGAGCAATATCTACTTCCCTCATCTTGTCTTTGGGAATCTGCCCATTTGTATTCCGAAAATAAAGCAAAAGACTTTTAAATTCTTTTTCATGAGAAGCTTTTCTTTGATGATTAATAATCTTGGAACCAAAAAAACCCAGGGCCTCATGCAAGGCATTGGCATAGAAAGCATCTACCGCCCCCCTCGGGAACTCATCTCCTGCGCAAAGATGACGAAGGTAATGAGCCGCCTCCTCCGCCACATGGTTAATGGAAATGCTTCCCAAATAGGCTATTCTACCTTTCTGCATATAATAGGATTCACTCGCCATGATTTGGCGCTTGATGACCTTGATTTCCTTTTTGGTAAATTGCGGATCTTCCTCGAGACGTTTCAAAAAACTCAAATCACCCAAAGTATACACTTCCACATCTTCATAATTTTTCGGAAGTTCCAACTCCAAAAATTGTGCAATCCGTCGAGTGAGCTCCAAAAAACTATGCTTTGCATCTGCAAAATCAATTTCCTCTTCTTCATGTTCCAGCCAGTTAATATAACTTTGTTGCCAAATAATGGGCGGGGTGTTTTGAATGCAAAAACTTCGGTCATCAATTTTTACAATCTCTGCCTTTGCCTCAAGCCCCTCTTCTGCCAACTTCCAGTATATCTTTTCAGAGTTTTGATAAAGAATGAGATCCTGTTTGGGAATTGTATGTTTTTTCAATAAAAGACCTAACTCTTTGGGTAAATGCTGGGGAGCGACATGAAGATCTCCGGTAAAAACCAATACCTTTGAATCCGGATTCTGCTGGATAATTTTCAACAAACAATTTGCAGAGGCTTGGTCTCTTTCCTGCAAACTTGCCTTTCCATAAGTAGCGGCTTCAATCCCATACACTTTCAAATGGTGATATTTTGCAAAATCAAAAATGGGCTGAAAATTTGGCCACAAGTCAAAATACCAACGCTTTCGAAGATGTAACCTGTTGAGAAATGTTTTTAAGCCAATTTTTCCCTCCAAATAATCATCGACTACTTGTTGATATTTTTTGTGAATGAGCTCTAGGGCAATCACAAAAGGTTTTCCCTGTTCATTCAACATTTTTAATATCCGAAGAAAACCCCGCTGAGATTGGGCATTGGTATGATAATCCCCCATGTAAATCACGTCCGCTCTTTGCAAAGCTTTCTGGAGTTCTTCCAATGAAGAAACTTCCTCATAATTTGATACCTGTTTAAGATAAGCTTTTTGATAGGCTTCAAAGCCTTTTTCACGGATGGAAATGGAGTCTTCAATTAATTTTTGGTTTAGGCGAAAAATCTGCCTTTGCATGGCCAAAAGTTCTTCACGGGGATTTAGCTTGTTTTTTTTCATTGGCTTTTACAGGTAGTGTAACCTAAATTCGAATAAAAATGAAACGTTACTTCACATGGGATTTTTCATTGTTAGGAGCAACAAGCCTGATCTGGCTTGTCTATATCTTATGGCTCCCCCTCTGGACTCAAGATGGTCCGAACCATAAACAGGTGCTCAACCTCCTCCAACAAACCACAACAGATCCTACTCTGTCACATTTTTTTCAGTCTAACATCGCTTTTTTTCAAACAAACCAGCTTTTTCATATTCTGTACCTGAGAATATTTCATTTTCTCTCTTTGGATGTTTATGAAAAATTATTTTTTGGAACTTTCGTATTACTTCAAATCTTGGGCTTCCGATTTTTTCTAAAAATATGGAATGACCGTGATAGTAGTCTTTGGCCGCTCTTTCTACCTTTTACTCTTCATCTTCTCTACTTGCGTGGATTCTATAATTTTATGGCAGGATTTACCTTGAGCCTTTATGCTCTTGCTTTTGCAAAAAAGGCGGTTAAAGAAAAACAAATAAGCGCTTGGATTTTCACCCAAATTCTTCTCCTTCTTATTTTTTGGGCTCATCCCTTTCCTTTTTTTGTTCTCATTCCTTGTTTTGCAATCTTACTTTACAAGACAACCGGATCTTTCCAAAAATTTATCGCGGGAGAGCTTCTTCTTTTCTCTCTTTTCTTTTGGATTTCAGGCTTCCTCCAGCCTCTTTTTCAAAAACATGAAGCTGTATATTCTTCTTCAAAGCTTCTTTTTTACGCACCTTGGGAACTCCTGGGTGGTCTCTTAGTTTTTAATTTCAGCCTTTATAAAAGCTGGGAAATCATTTTTTATATACCTCTCTTCTTGGGTTACCTCTATCTCGCCTATTATTCTTTGCGTAATTTAGCATGGTCTCAAAAAATTTATTGGCTGATCTGTTTAGCAGGCTATTTGATCTTTCCGAAAGATGCCAAGGGAGGAGGAATTATCAATGAACGCTTCCTTCCCTATGTTTTTTGCTTCATTCCTTTGGGCATACATTTCACTTTTCAAAAAAAAAAGATTCTCCTTTTCATGGCTTTTGCAACATGGGCTTGTAGTTTATTCTTTATAGGCAAGGGTAGCCTCTCCTTGGTACAGGATGAAAAAGACGCCCATGTGGTCCTCCAAAGCCTTCCTGAATATACGAGACTATATCCGATGATATTCAATCAACGTGCTACCGTTACAAACCCTGCAATCTTTACTCATCTCTGGGCAGCCGCTCCCTATGATAAAAAGACCTTTTCAAGTTCCCTTTTTGTCTATAGCTCCCTGATGCCCTTATCCCCCAGGGGCAAAAGTTTTCATGATTTTTTTCCGGTGGCAGGAGAAGATCTGCCACATAAGATACGAGAATGTTTTCTCAATTCACCGAACTGTACCCAAGATCCTTATGCACTCATTCATCAAGTTTTAGAAAAAGCGAAATTCTACAATTATTGGTATCTCTACGAACCGCCTCCCGAAATATTAAGTTTATTTTTATCCAATCCTTCTCTAAAAGAAGTACATAACTTAGGAAAATCATATCTCTTTCAAAACAAGACATTTGCTGAACAAAAATGAATAAAACATTTTTTCATAAACTCATTTGTATATTTTGGGTACTAGCACACATATTTGTATTCTATATACTCTATGCCTTTCGTTACAGCATCAACGATTCTAATCAAGCGCATAGAGACTGGGCACATGGTTCAGGAAACTTTCACGGAACTCCCCTTGATTATCTGAAACTTTATTACAGCAATGTTAGCGATGAAGCATATTATTATGAATGGAGCACTCTGGCTTTAGGAAAGTCTTTTGAAAACAACTACCCTTTTAAAGAGCGTAGAGGCTCTCCTGTGGAGGACTACTTCTCGCAGAAACAAGAACGAAGGCTACCTTATCGAGACATTACCTTTGAGTATCCCCCTCTTTTTGCTTTATTCCTGATAGTCATTAGACTCTTAAGCCAAGACTATTTGACCTTTACCCACATTTTAGCCTGGATTCTGGGAAGTTTCTATATGGCTTCGCTCTGGATTCTTTATAAAATTTGGAAAGAGCTCCCCGAAAACCAAAGATTTTCATGGAACTATATTCTAGGACTCTCACTTCTCTCTATTTTGGCCTTAGGGCAACTCTTCGTCACACGTTTGGACGTAATCCCCAGTTTTCTCTATCTGATTGCCATCTATTCTTTTATGAAAGAAAAATATTTCCCAAGTTGCATTTGGATTGTTCTGGGAATTTTTACCAAGGGCTATTCTTTGCTACTTGCACCCCTTTTCGGGATCTGCCTCTTGATTCAAAAAAAGTATCGCCCTCTTCTGCTTTCCATTTTTTTCATTATCTTTTCTTTTGTGGGAATCAGTCTTTTGCTCTCCCAGCTTACAAACGGACATTATTGGGATTCCTACCGTTTTCACGCCAGTCGAGGAATTCAGATTGAAAGTTTTTATGCATCCATCCCTTATTTCTTTTACATCACAAAGCTTTCTCACATTTTTATTTATATGAGTAATGGATGCGTGAACATCCGATTTCCATTCACTTATTCCCTTCTAAGCGCCAGCAAATATTTACCTCTACTTGTCTTTGGAATTTTTTATTTAGTTTTTTGGAAAAAAAGCCCAAAAGAAAATCAGGCACCACTCAATAAGGCTTGGCTTCTCAACAGTTCCCTCATGCTTGTTTTCTGTTTTCTCGTCACTTTCAAAGTACTCTCTCCCCAGTTTCTCATATGGCTCATTCCTCTCATCTTCTTGAACCCAATGATGAGAAAAAGATCCTTCCAGGTTTTATGGATGAGTACCCTGATTCTCACACAAGTTATTTATCCAAATTTTTACTGGATGCTCTCTGATGATGTTACCCGAGAAGGCGTTATCCTCATCCTCAGTAGAAATATCCTTTTATTGGGAGTTTTTCTTTTATTACTCAAAGATTGGATGAGATTTGGGGAACAGAAAGAATAGCTTTTTCACTTTCCGGATTTTGGTCTTTTTTGGGATGCATCAAAATCAAAGCCCGGGGATAAACCCAGACACAAATGGAAGTAATCAGTGCAAGTCCAATCACCGCCAACCAACCCATGGACTGCAAGCCTTTGCTTGTTGTGAGAATCAAGCCCCCAAACCCCACGGTCGTTGTTAAATTCGAAGTAATAATCGCAGGAATACGGGTTTCAAAAGTTTCTTTCATGTCACCCGTTTCATGATAATGGATATAGTAATGAATAAAACTATCAATCCCTGTTCCCAAAATCACTGGAATCACCACAATATTCATCACATTCAATCGGATATCAAACAACCAAATCGCGCCGGAAAGTAAAACCAACCCTCCCAAAAGATGTAAAAAAGTAATAAAGGCCTGCTTGAATGGCTTCATCCAAATGACCAACACCAAGCCCAGGAATAAAAGAACCCAGAACAAAACCTGGGGAGCTTCTTTTTTGATCAATTTGATCGTATCATCCGCCACAAAATTTCCATCGGCTGCCACAAATGAAAAGGGTATCTGGGATTTCAGCTCATAAATAGCCTGATGATAACGATCCATGCTCGAAGAATCGGCGCGGATAATGGAAGGATAAAGATAAATCGAATAAACTCCGGGATAACTATAAGACTCAAAAATACGAGTCACTTCTTTGGGAAGATCCGGCAAGCCAATCGGTTTGGATTCAATACTTTTTTGCACACTTGCCAAAAATTCGGCCTTTTTCTTTTTGATTCCGGCCTTCACCTGAGGCATTTTTTCATGAATTCGTTTTAAAATTTCTTTTTTCTGATCGACATCGTCGGGAAGTAACATGCTGATTCCCAAAATACGATCGTAGACCAAATCCTTGGGATTTTTATCCTGGATATTTTGATTCACCGTTTTGATAATCTTTTTTTCTTCTTCCAGATTATTCGCAATCAAAATGGTGGGACTCAAGGGAACTTCTGACACCTCACTCACTCTTGAATACATTTTATTGGCAGGCAAACTACTTGAATCCATTTGTCCGTCTTCAAAAAATATTTCAGATTTTGACGGAACAGAAATGGCGGAAACTCCCACCAAAAGCACAAACAGCAACACACCCAGGCCCAAAGCTTTTCGAGGATACAGAAAATGAGTAATTCTCGGCCAAAAAGTGTTTTCCAAACTTTTCGGGAAATATTTTTCAAGAGTCCAATTTCGTTTTTCAAATTTCTGGGCAAGAGGCAATGTTACTGTGAGCAAAGCCGGCATCACCCACATCATCGAAAGATAATTCACAAACACGCCCAAGCCCCCCACCACACCAAACTCTTTAAAAACCCCAAATTTGGAGAGTAAAAGAGCCAAAAAAGCTCCCACGGTAGTCAGCATGGAAAGATAAGTGGCCTTACCAGTGTTTGAAAAAGCAAGTTCGCAAGCTTTCTCAAAAGTATGACCCTGTTTTCTTTCATGATAGTATCGGGACAATAAATAAATTCCGTAATCGCTTCCCAACCCCGCTAAAATCGCGGCCCCAAAAGCGGAAATCATGCTCAAATGACCCAAAAACAAATATACCAAACCTCCCGTCCATAGAATTCCCAAACCCAAAGGCAATCCCACCAAGGCAACGGCACTCAAACGTTGAAAGTAGAGTAATAAAATTAAAAATAAAATGAGGGTGACCACGGTAGAAACATAATCGATCTGACGTCCCACCATGGCCTGTTCTTCAATGCTTGATTGATATCCGCCGGTATATCCCACACTCACATCCGCCTCGGACACCCCCGTAGCCTCCCTTGCCTCCCTTTCTACATTTCGAACGCGATCCATGATCAACTGATTGGAAGTCAAATTCTCTGCGGCTTCCTTGGGCTTGATTCTGAGAACAATAAAAGTACCTTCTTCGTCTCCCGTACTTTCCTTGGATTTGATCCCAGCTTTGCTTTCATATTTTTTTCGGATGTCATCAAAAGTTAGATCCGGTCTGTCTTCTTCATCTGCAAAATCCATCAAATTACTATAAATCGGGCTTGCCCCTTTTTTTTCAAGAGCAATGGACTGATCAATTCTTTTTTCCATTTCCTTCAAATCATCCGTTTCCAGATACAACCATTGTCGATCCTTGAAAAATTCCACGGGTCTTTTGTAATCCACATAAAGGACAGAAGGAGATTGCTCCAACTTTTCGCTGAATATATCTGCAAAACGTCTGGCTTTTTCAGGATCTTTGGAATCGATGCCGGCCATGACAAAACTGGTACCCCCAAAATATTTATTTTGCTCATTCAAGGCGACGACGCTTTCACTTTCTTTCGGAAGCAATGCCAGCAGATTGGTTTCCACGTGAAGCTTTTTGACTCCCATAAAGGCCAGAATACTTGCGAGGAAAGCAAGCAGAAGAACGGTTTTGGGAAATAACACGCCCAAGCGATAGATTTTTGGAAGTCTATTGATTTTCATAAGCTTTTGGTGCTTAACATACGAAAAAATGAGGATCAAGGCCTGATATGTATTTATCTCCTCTTTAGATTAAGAGGAGCTACATAAACTATTCGAATGAAAAAAAGACTCAAAATAGCTCTCACCTGTGACTGGTTCTTGCCTCAAATCGGAGGCATCGAATTGCATTTAAAGGATCTTGCCCTTCACCTAAAAAAAGAAGGCCACCTGCCTCACATTATCACCCCTTTTCCAGGCACACGTTCTTACGAAGGAATTCCGGTGCACAGAATTCGATCACGACGAATTCCCAAAGTAAAGATTCGTCTCAATCCTCTCACTCTCAAGTCTCTTGAAAGAATTCTTAAAAAAGGGAAATTTGATATTCTCCATGCACACTCCGGAGTGGTGTCCCCTTTTGCTTATGGAAGTTTGTATGTTGCCCAAAAGATGAATCTCCCCCATTTAATTACAAATCACTCTCTTTTGGAAAATAGCGCCAAGGTATTTAAGTGGTTAAATCTTTTTTCGAAATGGCACCAATGGCCCGTCGAATTAAGTTCTGTGAGCAGTATTGCCGCAGAAGGAATGCACAAGGCCGGAGGAGGAAAAAAAGAAGTCAAAATTTTGCACAACGGCATTAATCCCGAAGAATGGAAGATTCAAAGGCTTGAACATCCAGAAATAAGGATCACTTCGGTCATGCGCATCACCCGTAAAAAAAGGCCCCTCACTTTTATACGCAGTATCCCGAAAATTATTGCAAAAACAAAACAAAACCGACCCATCAAATTTTGTCTCATCGGCAGTGGTGGACAAATGAGAAAAATCAAACAGGAAGTTAAAAAATTGGGGATTGAAAAATTTGTAGAGCTTCCGGGATATCTCACGCGAGCTGAAATCAAAAAAGTATTCCAGAAAACCGACATCTTTGCATCCCCCACCCTCAAAGAATCTTTTGGAATTGCCGTTCTGGAAGCGCGTTGTGCTGGGCTTCCCATTGTGGCGATGAATTATGGGGGTGTGCGAGATTTTATCCGCCCTGGCAAAGAAGGCTTTCTCTCCAAAAACGACAAAGAATATATCGAAAATATTGCAGAACTGATTCAAAATGAAAAATTGAGAAAAAGCATGGCGGAAAACGCGCAAAAAAACACCGACGAATTTTCATGGAAAAAAATCATCCAGAACCATCTTCAGGTTTATCAAAAAGCCATCGACAAAATGAAACATCACAAATCCCGTGAAAGGAAGGTCGCTTGAATATTTGCCTGACCATCGATATGGAGCAAGACTGCCCACCTTTCCTCTCCACATACCGAGGGGTAGAAGAAGGCACCCCGATCTTTCTTCAACTTTTGAAAGACGAAGGCGTTCGAGCCACTTTTTTTACGACGGGAGATGTGGCGGAGCGTTATCCGGAACTCATGAAAAGAATTGTAGAAGAAGGACATGAGCTTGCTTCACATGGTTACTCACACAAACGTTTCGACCAAATGAAGGAAATGGAAGCGGAAGAAGAAATTGAAAAATCGCTGGAAGTACTTCGTCAATATTATCCTGTTATCTCATTTCGGGCACCCAATCTGGAATTCCCCGAAGCCTTCGTTCCCTTACTTTCCAAACATGGAATTAAAATCGATTCTTCCACTGCTCATTATAAATGGACGCATCGTGAACGAATCAAAAAACAGGCAGACATCCCCCGATACCCAGCCTCTGTCACTTCTTCCGTCTTACGTCTCCCTTCTCCTTTACGAAAATTCTTTTTCTGGAAAATGAAAAAAAACCCTGCGGTTCTTTTTGTTCATCCCTGGGAATTTGTGGATTTTACAAAAAGCAATCTGAGACTCGATTGCCGTTTCAAGACTGGACGCCCTGCGCTGGAAGCTATCCGTGAAAATATCCGTTATTTCAGGTCACAGAATGGACAGTTTCTGTTGATGAAAGAATTACTTCAGAGCTAAACAAGACTTCCCGCTCTCTCCATCTCCTGCTCCAGCTCTTTCCTTTTAAAACCCATCCAGAGAGAGTTTAAATAACCCACCAGCACAAAAGGCAATGTATGCACCACATGAATTAGAATTCCCAATGCAAGTGCTTGGGACGCATCCAAACCCAAGTATTGATAAATCAAAAGAGCGGTTGCCTCAAAAATCCCGACACGTCCCGGTGACACGGGAAGAGTGGGTGCAATACACAAGGCTGCAACCATCAGCAAGGCACTTGAAAAAGACAAATCAAAACCAAAACTTTTTTGTACCATCCACACCGCCATCACTTCACAAAGTTTCATGGCAATGGCGAGCCCGAAGCCCATCAAGCTTTTGGAAACAGAACGCATTGCATGAAGGTGGTAAGCCCAGTTCGCAGCAAAATACAGAATCTTCTTCCATCCCACAGGAGCAAAATCCTTGTTCTGGTTCAAATTTCGGTAACGAAAGGCAAAAAAGAAAACCAGGACATAAAAACAAGTCACCAAAATTACCAATCCCCGAACTCCTTGATGCATCCAGTCCGGCAAAGGAATGACAAATGATACCAAAGCAAAAATAAAAAGTTTGGCAAAGCCATCGGCAATTTGTTCCAGAGTCATTGCGGACAAAGCTGGAGTGATACCCACCTTCTCTTTTTTACCGACGAGGTAAATAAACAAGGCATGGCCTCCCCAAAATGGAATCAAGTTCACCGTCATGGAAAAAATGGAGACAATCCGGAAAAGTTTCAGAAAAGAAATGGGAGATTTGGGGGGAAGAAATATTTTAAACTGACTTGTACTGAACAAAAGAATCAAAACCGTGAAACAAGACCCACATAGCAAATAAGAAACATGAACCTGCTTCAAAGCTCTCAAAAACTGTTCTGCATCAATGCGGGAAATGCAAAGACCAATCAAGCCTGTCGCAATCAAAATAGCCAAAACTGTAAACCACAGATGTTTTCCGGATTTTTGAGCCATTTATTTTCCAAAAAGCGTGTAACAAGAGTTTTCGATCAGGTTTTTGCGAAGAAATCTGAAAACATGAAGAAAGGACTTTTTCAAAACTTTTTCCACAAACATGAAGGCCAAAAAGGCATAAAAAATCCCCAGAAAAATATCGATCATATAATGATGCTGTAAATAAAGGGCGGAAAACCACATGCTCACACAATAAATTCCTAATATAATGGGAAGCTTGCGATTAAACTGCAAAGAATAGAGAAATCCCAGGGTGGAAAAGCCAGCATGCATCGAAGGAATGGCTCCAAACGGCACGGGAGTAATCTGATAATTTTGTGTAAACAAATTCAGACCCAAAATTTGATCGAAGCGCGCCAAACCCGCAGGATCCCCAGGAACCGGTGAAAGAGGTTGCCAAAAACCATATTTTTCCACGAACCAGGGAGCTGCACTCGGATAGAAATAATAAGTGGCGAAAGCCATGAGGTTCATTACCCAAAAAGCAAACACAAAACGGGCTGCCAGTTCGTCTGAAGAATATCTCCAAAACAAAAGAATCAGAAAAATCACCATCGGAACATGCAACATATAAATAAATCCACAATACACATCCAGAAAAGGGGAATGAAAATATTGGAAAACATACTCATGAAAGTGAAGCAGGTGTCCGTGAATATTCAAACCAAACCAGCGCAAATCAATATAAAAAGGTTCTGAAACACGGATAGGAAGCAACTTGGCAAAAGGAATATATTGAAAAAAATCATACATCAAACCGTAAACAGCCATGGGAAAGGCAATCAATATCAACTTGCGACTCAAAGGGCTTAAAAAATAGGCTGCAAAAATAAACCCGATATAGAGAAGATGAAAACTACTCAAATGATGCGTTTCAAGTTTTAAAGCCAAAAATGAAAAAGTGTAAAAAAGAATAAACAGGGCCGCCAGCTTTTGAACTCGATTTTCAGAAAGCTCCATTTTTAATCCTTACTTTTGTCCCAATCTTAAAGGAGTGGTTTTGAATACCTGATCCCACAGTGGAGACGAAACCCCGTAAGCCTTCTCAGATTCCTGAAAATGATGCTGAAGATGATACTTTTTCAAATATTTCCCCCAGCGGCTTTGCATACTCACATGATGGGTACAATAATGAATCATGTCATAACAAAGATAGCCCAAGCCAAAACCCACATAAAAAGGCTGCCACAAGTCGTTCGGAAGCAGAGCTGAAAAAATAAAATAAAAAAGAATCGCCAAAGGAATACTCAAAATAGGAGGCATTACCAAACGGGTGGAATCACTAGGATAATCATGATGAATTTCATGAATAGTGTAATATACGCGCTTCAAATATTTCTTGGGTTTGAAATGAAATAAAAACCTATGGAGCGTGTATTCGGTCAGGGTCCAAAAAAAGATTCCCGCAAAAATGAGAAAAAAGGCGGTCGGAACCTTTACAGAAGAAAGCCAAAATATTCTCCAGATAAAAAACAAAATCAAAGGCAAATAAAGAATCAGAGGGACTGACCAATGCACATGAGAAAAAAATTCCAGAAAATCGCTTTTAAACAAGCGGACCGTTTCATCTTTTGCGGACACCACCTTGGCCATGAGCGCTACATATAAAATTCATTCCTTGGGGTCAACCTCTGATCTTGAAAATTGCTATTGCCAGATCACTTTGAAGCGATTAGTGGATTATTAAACTATGCGTAATGACTACATTTATACGGAGGCTGGAAACCCTCATATTCTTCGCATGAGGCAAATACTCGCCAAATACCCCCAAGTCAGGGAGTTGTTTGGATGCCACCCTCTCACTGCGGTTTACACTTTCTCAATTGTGCTTCTTCAAATCTTTCTTGCAAGTTACTTGCAACATCAATCTTTTTGGCTAATTTTGATATTATCTTACCTCATCGGTGCGACCGCGAATCACTCTCTCTATGTTGTAATCCATGAATGTACCCACAATTTGGTTTTCAAGAAATCCCTTTGGAATAAACTTTTAGGGATCTTTGCAAATTTTCCTCAAGTATTTCCCTCTTATATTCAATTTGCAAAATACCATACCCTTCATCACACCAATCAGAGTGAATATGATTATGATGCAGACTTGGCCAGTTATGAAGAAGCACGCTGGATAGGCAACTCAGCCTGGAAAAAAGCCCTGACCCTGGCATTTTTTGGTTACGTACAAGGTGTCATGCGTCCCCGTCGACTTCATAAAGTAAAGTTTTGGGATATGTGGTTTTTCATCAATGTGATTGCTCAAACTCTCTTTATGGTCCTGTTTTTCTATTTTACCGGATGGAAATCTGTTCTGTATTTGTTACTTTCGACCTTTTTTGCGCTCGGCCTTCATCCTTTGGGAGCACGCTGGATACAAGAACACTATGTAATGAAAGAAGGACAAGAAACCTATTCTTACTATGGTCCTCTCAACAAGCTGTGTTTCAACATGGGCTACCATAATGAACACCATGATTTCATTCGGGTACCCTGGGTAAAACTTCCCCTGCTCAAAAAAATCGCTCCTGAATTTTACGATCCTCTTTATGCCCACCACTCCTGGACTCGCCTCATGTTCCATTTTATTTTTGATAAAAACCTGAGTTTTTTCTCCCGAATCGTACGTCCCAGCAAAAAGAAAATCACAAACATTGAACAATTGGAAGATGCCCCGGAAAAGCTACAAACAGGCCTATCTCCTGCATCCCTTTAAAATCGCTAGGGATTTTGAATAATTCCATTCTGAAATCTTCGTTGACATTGAGGCGTCATGATGTGATTTATCTGGGGTTCAGAACAGTGTTGGAGGTTTTTGTAACTTTGCGGGGAGGAT
>CAYPXN010000077.1:0-8864 GCA_964414715.1 uncultured Pseudomonadota bacterium
GGGGGGATTTTCACCCGAAATCAGGACACTTTTCCCCAACGTCTTCATACTATTTTCTCGGGAGTAAAAGAATTGATCGCAAAATTTTCTCCCGATGTGGTGGCAATAGAAAATATCTTTTATGCTAAAAATGTAAAAAGTACCGTTCAGTTGGGACATGCCCGGGGAGCAGCCATGGTCGCTGGCATGGAATTCAAGCTCCCCATTTTTGAATATACCCCTTTGGTAATCAAACAAGCCGTAGTAGGCTATGGCAGAGCCAGTAAGGAACAAATACAACAAATGGTCAAAAGCATTCTCAAACTTTCAGAAGTTGCCTACTTCGATGCTTCCGATGCTTTGGCAGTTGCCATCTGCCATGCTCACAGCGCTACTTTAGACCAAAAGCTAAAACTGGCAGGGGGAATGAAATGATTGCCCAACTCACAGGACTCATCGCCCATCGCAGTGAAGAAACGATTATCCTGGATGTGAATGGAGTGGGTTACGAAATTTTTCTTTCCCATCATTCCCTGGAAAAGCTTTCGGGCAAATCCGAAAAAATTACCCTGATCATTTATACAGCGGTTCGTGAAGACAACATTTCTCTCTACGGTTTTTTAAATCATGCGGAAAAAAAACTGTTTCTCAAACTACTCTCGGTTTCAGGCATTGGTCCCAAACTTTCCATGACCATCCTTGCAGGTATTGCTCCTCAAGACTTGATCGATGCCATTTATCGTGAAGATCTTGTTCGATTAACCGCCATTTCTGGCATTGGCAAAAAAACTGCTGAGCGCATGATTCTGGAGTTAAAAGACAAACTACTCGATTTGGTGGATGTTCCCCGAAGCGAAGAACGCAAACTGAAAAAATCTCTCATTTCTGAAGATTTGATTTCGGCTTTGATCAACCTGGGCTACAACCGTTCCGAAATCGAAAGAAAACTGGAAAGAATTGAATTAAAAGATCCCCATAATTTTCAGCAAAGCCTGAAAGAGTCTTTACAAATTTTAGGGAAATCCTAAAAATAGAAGAGTCTTTATGACCATTCGATCCAATCAAAATATTGAAACAGAATCTCTTCTCGAGCCGGAAGAAATCGCGCTCGAAAATTCCTTGCGCCCCAAAAGTTTGAACGAATATGTCGGCCAAGAAAAAGTAAAAGAAAAACTCAAAATCTTTATCGAAGCGGCACGCAAACGCAAGGAAGCCCTGGATCACTGCCTGTTTTACGGACCTCCCGGTTTGGGAAAAACCTCTCTTGCCCATATTATCGCCCATGAAATGGGAGCTTCCATTCGCTCCACCTCCGGACCGGTTATCGAACGCCCGGGCGATTTGGCTGCTCTTCTGACTAATCTTGAAGAAAAACAGGTTTTGTTTATCGACGAAATTCATCGTTTACCCCACACCGTGGAAGAAATTCTTTATCCCGCAATGGAAGATTATCAGCTGGATATTCTCATCGGACAAGGCCCTTCCGCCAAAACCATCAAACTCGATCTTCCAAAGTTTACGCTGGTGGGAGCAACCACCCGAGCCGGATTACTCACCTCTCCCTTGCGCGATCGTTTTGGAGTGGTAGCCCGTCTGGATTTTTATACTCCCCAGGAACTCGAAATTATCGCCATTCGTTCTGCAAAACTTCTCGACATTGAAATTGAAAAAGAAGGAGCTCTCGAAATTGCTCGCCGCTCACGCGGCACTCCCCGCATTGTGAATCGACTTCTGAAACGTGTTCGAGATTTTGCCGAAGTAAAAGCCGGCGGAGTAATCACCCAAAAAGTGGCCCACGATGCCCTTTTGATGTTGGAAGTTGACGAAAAAGGTTTTGACCACATGGACCGAAAAATTCTGATGACCATCATCGAAAAGTTTTCAGGAGGTCCCGTGGGTGTGGAAACTCTTGCCAGCGCTATCAGTGAGGAAAAAGATACCATCGAGGATGTTTACGAACCTTTTCTGATTCAATGCGGTTTTTTACAGAGAACTCCCCGAGGAAGAATAGCCACCGATCTTGCTTATCAACATTTCGGACTCAAAATTCCCGCACATAAAACTCCCCAAGAAACTTTGTTTTGAATATGGGAAAAATCTTCATCATTCTGGGAATTGCTTTTGTAATCTTGGGAATTTTTCTCAACTACGGATCCAAAATTCCTGGAATTCGACTCTTGGGTCATTTACCCGGTGATATTTATATCAAAAAAGAACAAATAAGCTTCTATTTTCCCTTGGTTAGTAGTATAGTAGTGAGTATAATTCTCACTCTCATTTTTCAATTGATTCACTATTTTAAAAATAAATAGGCATGCGGGGAAATGGTTAAGCTTAAACAAAAACTGAAAATATTTTATCTTCTTGGAATTATCATTATTGTTTTTTTTGCTTCGATTACAATTTTTGGGGATGAAGGTCTTTTGAAACTCCGCAAACTCTATACCTTGAAAGATCAGGTCCAAAAAGAAAATCAAGAGCTCTACCTCGCCAATCAAAAACTTGCCCGTGAAGTGAATCAACTGAAAGAATCCTCCAACACTGAAAGACTCATCCGCGAAAAACTGGGCTATATCAAATCAAATGAATATATTTTAATTTTGGGCAACAAAAGCGAAAGCCAGCCTAGTACAGGCATGCCTTCTGGAATGTAAGCTAAGAATATTATTCAAGGAATCAAGCCTCTTCTTATCTTGACAAAAAGCCTCCTCATTAGCTAGCGTGCCTGCGAAACATTATTGTTTCATTCACCCTTAAATTCAGTAATTTTTAGAAGTGAATTTTTTTTGATCAGCAGCATAAGGGTGATGTTTAAAAAGCTGCTGGCCTAACAAAAAAGCTTCGCTTCTAGTCTTAGGAGGACGCAGTATGTCTCGTAGTAAAGGCCGCGTAAAGTGGTTCAATGATAACAAAGGATATGGTTTTATCGAGCAAGATAATGGACAAGATGTTTTTGTTCACTACTCTGCCATCACCGGAGAAGGTTACAAATCTCTCGCGGAAGGACAAACCGTAGAATTCGAAATCACCGAAGGAGCTAAAGGATTACAAGCCACCAACGTGGTAAAAGCCTAAGACTTCCAGGTTTCAAAACAAAAACCCCTTTCGCCAAAAGCGTTAGGGGTTTTTTATTTTACCCTATTTCATTCTCATTATTTCTTTCACGAATATTTCAGGCTTTTCATAAATCACACAATGACCTGCCTGAGTAATTAGCTTGAACTCAGAATTTGGAATTTCAGAATGCAGCTTTTTCATACTCTCGGGAGGAGCAATCAAATCTTCTTCTGCTGCCAATAGCAAGGTGGGTGTCTGAATTTTCGACACTCGAAAACCCAGATCATAATTCAACAAAGCTTGAACCTGCATCGCATAAGCTTCTTTGCTTTGGGGATGAGGATTTCGTAAAAATCTCTGTTTTTCTTTTTCCACATTTTCAGATTGAGAGAGATATTCGTTTGAAAACAACCAGGGAAAAACAGAATCCATACAAACATCTATGGGAGTTGCAAGTTCCAATAAACGAACTTGAGTTTGAAACATCTTTTTTACCCGTTCCGAAAAGCAGGCACTTGAGCAAAGCACTGCCATTTTCTTTACTTTCTCGGGATGTGACAAGGCCAAAGACATGGCTATTGCACCTCCCATGGAATGCCCCAACAAATAGGCAGAAGAAATTGAAAGTTTTTCCATGAGACATGACAAATCTTCTGCCATATCCTGAATGCTGAAAGGTTTTCCCGAAAATTCACTTTGTCCTGAGGCTCGATTGTCAAAAATCAGAACAGAATAATGTTGGGTCAAAACATCCAATACCTCAGCCCACATGCCATGATCGCAAGCCAAGCCAGCAATTAAAACAAGAGGGCTCCCCTTTCCCAAAAGCTCATAATATAAGCGCGTTCCATTTACTGGGATCAAAGGCATTATATTTTTCCTTCTAACTCTGCCCAACGGGCATAGAGCTGATCTAGCTGCTCCTGAAGTTTTTGCATCTGCTCCGTAATCTCAAGAAGCTTTGCGGCATGACTCACCGTCTCGGGGGATTGAAGTTGCATTTGCAGAACCGATAATTCCGACTCTGTTTTTTGAATCCTTTCCTCCATACTTTCCCACTCAAGCTTTTCCTTGTAAGTCAATTTTTTTTTGGGAGGGGAAATTTCTTTTTGAATTTGAATCTTCTGGGAAGAACTTTTCACCTCATTTTTTTTCAATTGCTCCTGATGCCACCTTTCCCATTGATCCAGAGAAGCAAAAGATTCTATTTTTCCTGCATCAAAGGGGTCAAATGCAAGAATTTGAGTTGCTACCCGGTCGACAAAAAAACGATCGTGGCTTACCAGTAATACAGCTCCCTCAAAACTCGTCAGGCAATCTTCCAGAACAGCCAAAGTTTCCAAGTCTAAATCATTCGTCGGTTCATCGAGGACCAACAAATTCGCTTCCTGCAACATGAGTCGCGCAATCAACAATCGACTCTGTTCCCCTCCTGACAACTGTCCCACTTTCATGTTCATTTGGGCATTCGTAAAAAGAAAACGATCCAGATAGCCGCGGGCATGAACCGGATTTCCCCGATAAATCACCTGGTCGCCATGAGGGGCAATCGCTTTTATCAGACTTTGTTCCGGATCCAGACTTTCACGATTTTGCTCAAAATAAGCCAGCTGCAAAGCCTCCGAGTGAAATACAGTACCCTGATCCGCCTTCCGTTGTTTTAATAACACTTTCAACAAGGTAGATTTACCACATCCATTGGGGCCCAAAAATGCAACTCGTGATCCGGGAGAAAGAAGAAGATTAAAATCCTTGAACAAACAACGATTTTCCAAAGATTTTTCGAGATGTTTGGCTTCCAGAAGTTTTTTAGGGTGATGGCCTTCTGCAGTAAATTCAATATCGGCACTTTTAAACACATTTCTGCTTCTTATATCTTCAACTTGTTCTGCAAGTACCCCTGCCCTTTGAATTCGCGCCTGCTGCTTCGTTCCACGAGCTTTCACTCCCTGACGTAGCCACTCTTGCTCACGTCTCAGAGTATTTCGCAAAGTCTGTTCCAACTTTTCCTGATTTTTCAAAAGTTCTTCTTTGGCATCGAGATAATCCGCATAGTTCCCTTTCACACTCAAAAGCCCGCCCGGATTTCGACGATCTAATTCCCAAATTCGTTTGGCGACTTTTTGTAAAAAATAACGATCATGGGTAATCGTGATACTCGCAAAGCTGGATCCCTGGAGAAAATTTTCCATCCACAAAATACTTTCCACATCGAGATGGTTTGTGGGTTCATCCAGCAGTAAAAGATCGGGTTCCCGCATCAATTCACGCCCTAAAGCAACCCGCTTTTTCCAGCCACCCGACAAGGTACTCAGCAAACTCTCAGGGCTGATTTTTTCTCCACTTTCCAATCCTAATTTCGATATTAATTCATAGGCGAGAGCGAGTGAGTTATTTTCATCGTGATGGGTAGAATTTTCCAAAAGGGTGGAAAGTACGGTCGCGTTTTTTGAAAACTGGGGGACTTGTTCCAAATATCCAATTTTAAGGCCTCTTTGAACGGCTCGCTCTCCTTCATCCGGATAAATTTTATCTGCAATGATTTTAAGTAGTGTAGATTTCCCCGCGCCATTCGGACCAATTAATCCAATTTTTTCTCCGGATTCGAGAGAAAGGTTCAAGCCTGAGAAAAGAATACGCGTTGCGTAAGATTTTGAAACTGATTTTAAGCTCAAAATAGGCGGCATGAAATGCTTATATTAAATTCCGCCACCACAAATAAAGAAATCTTTACAAACCACACAAAGTTCCATTGCTCTGACATTGAGTGGTCGTACCCTGAGCTTCTTGCTGGGAATTCAAGCTGCTGATTTTCGCCTTTGTGACAGTGTTTGCATCGCAACCGCAGAGTTGGCTTGCACAACAACTGCAATTTGCAGCGGATTCTGCCTTGAAAATTTCACTCAAATCACACTTTTGCAAACCAACACAAGCATCCGCTACTAAAGCTTGGTTCTCCGTAGTACAAAGAGTGGCATCACAGGTGTAACCCAGCTGAATATTTGTGTCTCCTCTTTGACAGGTATCGTATTCCTGGCAAACCTTCGTACAATCCACCCCACTATCCGGAGGAAGAACGGTCACCGTAGGAGAAACATACAGAGGACATCCGCAAGAATCGGGAGGTGCATCCGGAACACAGCTAGGAAGCCTTTCACAGGCATTTCCTGAAGAGCTTGGTGGAGTCGTTAAATTATAGGCTGCAGAATCAATAGAGGGAGAGTTGTCACAAGATAAATTATCTTTTCCCAACTGAAAGGGGCCATCATAAGTCGGACATTGGCATTCGATCATCGTGGTATCGGGTTGTGTACCGGGAACTCCTGACCCAAAACAGGGAGCCGTCATACAACCTGCATATAATCCTGGTTGTTGAGTACAATCAGTACTTCCAATGGGCTCTTCCTTCGCATTATAAAAGCTGAAAGTCGAAAAGAGAGTAGCTCCTTGCATAAAATCCCCTGAAATCAAGGCCTGACAAACGGGAGCCTGGTTGGGTTGATGACAAGCTTCTGGATTTGCATCACAAAAAGCCTTGGTTTCATTATAAATATCATCATTTAAAATCGCGTTAATATCGACAAAGTTTGTTCCAAAAGCTTCAAAACAAGGACAATCCGCAACGGTTTTATCCGATCCTTTGGAAGGGATACATTCTGCATAAAAGCAAAGGGCATAAGGACCAAAACAGGTAATCCAATCAGCACCACTTTGAACCACATTCGCCCAAGGAGGGCCGTAAGGAGTCGTTTGCTGAGTATTTAAAGGAAAACTCCCTCCGCAAAAAGGAAGCGGTAAAGGACAGTTGGAGCTACTGTTATTACAAGCGCTCATTTGAAGTGTAAGTAAAAACAAAGCACAAAGAAAATAGGCCGAAATTTTTTTCATGAATCCCTCTCTAAAATGAAGGTCTATGATAAACTTTCTTACTCAGAGACACAACCCATAATCTTCAAATAAAAAAGCCTTTCTGTAAAAACAGAAAAGCTTTTTCACAGCTCCCCCAAAATAAGCACCTTACCGTTGGGGGTAGTCAGGGGCTCACGTCGCCCCCTCCATCCGGCAACCCCGCAAGGGGGCCACTTCGTGGAGTCGTTGGAGCCACCCCCTTCAACGGCTATCGCCTAAGCTTGAATGGCATTCGCAGAATAAAAAACCCATCCTGCTTTACAGCAAGACGGGTTAAATGTGGAGACGAACGGGATCGAACCGTCGACCTCTTGAATGCCATTCAAGCGCTCTCCCAACTGAGCTACGTCCCCATTAGACCGGGAGGTCGGCTTCACCTGCCCCCCACACCCCCGTTCTTGTTCGTTCGAACGGAGTAAATCTGATTCTCACTCACCAAAATTCAGAACTGCAAAATTTCCAACATCTTTTATTCCTGCAACGCTTATTAAGTATAAGTCATTCAGTTTCAGAAAGAAGCAATCTCATTTTTTCCTTCGAAGAGAAATTTTCTTTCTTTCCGATTTCGAATCATTTCCTTCTGCTGCATCGATCTGTTGACTCAGATGATTCGTAATACCTGTCACTTTTTCATCGATACTTGCAATCCGCTGATTCAATTTATTGATCTGATCCACAATTCTTTCTTGGGAAGGATCTTTCGTACCATGTTCGTTCACCCAACGATAAGCAAATTCTCCCAAGCGACTCATCAACTTCATCCGTTCATGTATTAAAAAAGAACGACTCACCCCAGCTCTGCCCAATTGACTTACTTTACTAATTTCATCCTTGAATTTCAGCCAAGCATCCAGGCTTTTTTCCCAAAGATTTTCTCGGGGCATAATCTTACCATTCCAAGGCTGTAAACAAGCCTTATGGACCTCAAAAAGAAATGCTTTGGTAGCAGATGCCTAAAAACTTGTCAAATCAGATCGCAATCAAATGAGTTCACCTTGACAGTTTCAAGGATCTGATTTATTCAGCTTGGGGCCCGCTCTAGGCCAGTATTTACAAGGATTTACATGCTTCGATCCATGCTAAAATCAAAAATTCACCGTGCGACAGTAACCGATGCCGACTTACATTATGAAGGCAGTGTGACCATTGATGAAGACCTTCTTAAAGCCGCTGAACTGCTTCCCAATGAACATGTCCATATTTGGGATGTGACGAATGGAAATCGTTTTGAGACCTACACCTTAAAAGGAAAAAAAGGTTCTGGCACCATTTGCATCAACGGTGCTGCTGCTCATCTTGCCAAAAAGGGAGATATTGTTATCATCACCAGCTTTGCAATCTTGGATGAAACGGAAATCAAAAAGCATCAACCCAAAGTGGTCCTCGTCAATTCTCAAAATAAAATCGTCAAAAAAAGCTAAGGGTTTTTGGAGTTATTCGATAGTACTTTCTGAATCATGGAAAGCATTTCAGGAGAATCCCACTCTTGCGCTCCCAAGATTTTATCGACAATTTTTCCTTGGGTATCCAGCAAATAAGATTCAGGAACTCGGTAAGTCCCATATTGGTCGGCAACTTTATAATCAGAATCTAAAACAATCGGAAAGTTCACGGGATGCTTCTTTAAAAACTCATTGATTTCAGTCCATCCCCCCTCATCTACGCTGATTGCCAAAAGCTCAAAATTTTTATCTTTTAGTTTTTGATAAAGTCTATCCAGGCTTGCCATTTCACTGACGCAGGGATGACACCATGTGGCCCAAAAATTGATCAGAACCACTTTTCCCTGATAATCTGAAAGCGAATATGTTTTACCGGAAGAATTTGTGAGAGAAAATGCAGGCGCAAAAGTCCCCTCTTTTGGACTCGGATGGTAACCCTTACTCACATACCAAATACTGAGTCCTGCCAAGAGAATC
>CAYPXN010000078.1:0-10062 GCA_964414715.1 uncultured Pseudomonadota bacterium
TTTAACTCCTTCATTTATCAAAAACCTTTCATCCATCGTCCAAAGAAAAATGACAGGTGGTTGGGCAGGGATCATTGTTTTATTTTTTGTTGCATCAGTACTTTTTAGTAACCTTGAAAAGGTTTTGGATAAAATTTTTACTCCTTCCCAGAAGAGAAACTTTCTGCAGTCAAAACTCTTATCGGTTCTTTTTATTTTTATTATCGCTGTTTTGATGTTTGTTCCTTCAATGTTTAAAAACCTCGATCAGATTTTTGACTTTTTAGGAATTCCTCTTGACTTGGAATTTTTAAGTAGGGGTCCCTTTTTTTTCTTTTTTGTTGCTTGGGCCAGTTTTGTCGTGGTTTTGGCATTAGTGCCGAAATATGCTGTAAATTTAAAGTTTAATTGCGCAGGAGGCTTGCTGTTTGCGCTTCTTCTGATGGCAGCGAAAACCATATTTTATTGGTATACCCAATACAGCTTGGAGCGCTTTCACTTGGTTTATGGTTCACTCACAGCAATTATTTTGGTTTTTATGTGGATTTTTTATCTTATGAATCTTTTCATTCTCTGTGCAGAGTTTGTGGGAGTACTTCAAAGCGAGTGGAAATAGTAGAATACTGTTAATATCCATATACTTACTTACATTTAAATTCTTTTTAAAACTTAAGAATCTCTCAATGTACATTTTATTTTAAATTTCATCTTTTTATCTTTTAGAATTTTCTAAACAATTCCAAAAACTTAGCAATTTTATAATGCATTGCGACAAAATCCTGAGTCGGATCAAGTATTTAAAGCATTGACAGGAAGTTAAAAGCTGTTAAAAAGAGCGTATACTTATTAAGTTTTGTTTTTTTGTTTTCCTCGCCACGGGTTTTCATGGGGCGAAAACCTGGAGTAATCAAAAAGAACCTTTAGATCGGCGAATTTTTTGCCGAAATTACATAGGAGAAAAACTATGAAACTAAAAGGACTTTTAGCAGGCCTAGCTTTAGTACTTTTGATGGCAAAACCCTCTTTCGCGTTTGTAAGCGAATGTTATGAAGAAGATTGTGCCTTGCCTCCTGCTGCATCTGCCTCTCAATTTTTACTCGATGACCTAAATACCATTCCTGAAATCGACGAAATTGCTGCTATTCCCACTGAAGGTCAGTTTTGGCCTGTCCAGGGTGTAATTACAGGACTTTTTGGAAAATGGCGTGCGGGAAGACATTCGGGTCACTATCATGCAGGGGTAGATATTGCAGCTGCAGTCGGCACGCCTATACTTGCTCCCATTGATGGCACCGTTGCTTTTGTTGGTCGAAAAGGCGGTTATGGTCGTACCTTGATTATCGAACACAAAGATGGAATAGCGACACTTTACGGACACACCTCCGAAATTCTAGTTTCTGAAGGTCAAGTTATTAAAAAAGGACAGCTGGTAGCCAAAGTAGGCAATTCAGGCCATAGCACAGGGCCTCATTTGCATTATGAAGTACGTATGGAGGGATCTCCTTTAAGTCCTTTAGCTTGGACTGCCAAGCTTCAAAATGCAAAACTATAAATTATACGAAGCTGCTCTAGTAATTCTTAAAGATAAAAGATAGCTCAGTAAAAAACCCCATCTGCCTTAGGCAAATGGGGTTTTGAATTTTTATGAAAGAAACAAAGACTAGGAATTTGATTCTTGGTTTGCAGCTTCTTTGGCAGCTCTCTTTTGTTCTGAGATTGCTTCCAATTCTGCTTCGTAATCTACATCACCGGGTCTTGTTTCTAAGGCATTGTCGGCATCGTCAGGAAGAGAGTTAAGATGTTTTTCATAGTCTGCACGCTTAATATCTCCTTGGTGGATAAAGCGTTCAATGAGACGAATATCAAATGTTTTTTCACCGATCTTTGGCATAACCACTTCCTTGTTTTTAGGGTTTTTCGATTTCCATCAGGATTTTCCCATTTTTAAAAATCCTGACATCACCAGTGGACTCTGAAATAACGATTGCGATGGCGTTTGTCAAGGCAGTGATTCCACCGGCCGCAATATGTCGAGACCCCAAGCCTCGGGGTAAATCATCTTCATCGTGAGCAGCACCCAGGTAACGACCCGCTGTAATGACCGTTCCATCGTCTCCTATGATAAAAGCTCCATCAATGGCCGAGAATTCACGAATGGTTTCTTTGAGTTGTGGGTTCAGGATATTTCTTTCTTCTTCGTCATAACCGCGAAAGGGATTGATAATCATTTGTTTCGAGAGCTGCATCACCCGATCCTGGTCTCCCACCACAAAAATAGTTCCTACAGGTTTTCCTTCTCTTCCCTTGTTGGCAAGCTCCACCGCCAGTGAGAGAATGTGTTCGAAAACTTCGGGTTTTACCGTATCAGAAATACCACTAATATTTTTGGCGGTAATCACTTCGGACTCACTCTCCATTTCGATCAGGAGCAGCGTGTCTAATACTTGTTGTTCACTGTGTCCGCTTACAAAGATGATTTTATCATCAGGTTTTATGAGGTTTTGAGAAAGGGCGAGGGCAACGGTTAACTTGATGAGCCCCATTCTGCCCAACTCAATATTTGGAATATCAATTACTGTTTTTATTTTCTTTTGCAGTATATCCATTTCATTATGCTGATTTTTTGTAACCGCTACCAAATTACAACCTTTGGGTAGATTTTCGGGCAAATCAAGTTCATCCAAAGCATCCACAAACAAAAAGAAAATATCTGCCTTATAATTTTTGGCGATATCTACAGCAGATTTTAGAAATCCTCGATTGATCAGTTTCATGGAAACAAGCCTCGTGTCAGCATTGCTTGGGAAATAATTTGAATCCCTGACATCAGGGCACCCATACGCATACTTACTTTTTGGTTTTCTGACATTTGAAAGACGTTATGAAAGCCTTTTTGAATAATGTTCTTCAAACGTTTGTTGATTTCATTTTCATCCCAGAAAAAATTCTGTAAATCTTGAACCCATTCAAAATAGGAAACAATCACGCCACCTGCGTTCGCCAGAACGTCAGGAATGATAAAAATGTCTTTTCTTTCGTCATAAACTTTATCAGCTTCCAGCGTGGAGGGTCCATTGGCAGCTTCTGCGAGAATTTTACACTGCAGTTTGCGTGCAATTTCTCCGGTGATTGTGGCTTCACAGGCAGCAGGGATGAGAATGTCTGCCTTTAAAGTAAGAAGCTCTTTATGGGAAATCGATTGAGCTTCCGGAAAATCGACGAGAGTTCTATTTTTTTGTACATATTCGTTGAGTTTTTCGTAGGAGATTCCTTTTTCATTGTAAATGGCCCCATTCACATCACTGACCGCAATAACCCGACATCCTTCTTGTTCTATTATTTTGTGTGCAGAGCTTCCCACATTTCCAAAACCTTCAATGGCAACAGTGGTATTGGAATTCAGTGGAAGTTTGATTTTTTCTGCTGCTTCCAAAATACAATATACCACTCCACGCCCTGTGGCCTCTTTGCGACCCAAAGATCCCCCAATAGAGACTGGTTTCCCCGTAACCACTTCGGGCACTGAAAAACCCTGGATTTGACTGTAAGTATCCATGAACCAAGCCATCACTTGCTCATTGGTTCCCATGTCTGGAGCAGGGATGTCGTGGTCAGGCCCCACGATAAGAGCAATCTCTGAAGTGTAGCGCCGGGTGAGTCTTTGTAATTCTGTACGGTTTAAAGGTAATGGATCTATTTGTACGCCTCCCTTGGCACCTCCCAAAGGAAGTCCGACAATGGCACATTTCCAACTCATGAGCATTGCCAAAGCAGTCACTTCTCCCAAAGTAACATTGGTGTGATAGCGAATTCCTCCCTTGCATGGCCCCAAGGCATCGTTGTGTTGGACACGATATCCAGGAACGACTTGTACCCGTCCGTCTTCACGTCGGAAAGGAACAGAAACGATCAGGGCTCTTTTGGGAACTCTCAAACGATAGAAAATATTCTCATCCAAAGAAAGACGTTTGGCGGCCTCTTCGAATTGGGTCTGAACTTGTTTTAAGAGGGGGTTATCCCACTCTGCGCTGAATTTTTTCATGGTTTTCGACACTCGTTTACGCCATTAGGTCGGGTATCCAAAGAGCAACCAACCTTGGTTATGGATAAAATAATAAATACCGATAGTTTAAGACTTGAAAGGTCCGTCAAATATTATAAGGTTTTGACATGAAAAAACGAAAGTATTTTTGGCTTCTTTTTTGCTTTTTATCTTTTTTCCATTCAACACTTTTTGCTCAAGAAAGAAAAAATCCCTTTTTGGTAGAGTGGAATGATGCCATTCAAAAAGTAAAACCGGGTGAAACTTATACTTTAAAGATCAGCTTTCATGTCCCTGATGGGCATTATCTCTACTACGACAAAACAGAAGTAAAATTGACGCAGCTTGGCAATCTTCAAGAAGTCCGCCGTGAAATTCCAAAACCTGAAAAGCATTTTGATTCCTTTTTAAAACAGGAAACCGATGCATACTTGCATGATTTTGAAATAAAGATTTTTCTGAAAGCTCCCTCGAATGCCCCTTTAGGAAGAACGGACGTTGAAGGAGAAATCAAATATCAGGGTTGTTCTTCGGATTTTTGCTATCGGCCCATGAAGCAGCTTTTGATTATTCCTTTTGATATTACTTTGAACAAAGCTGAATCTCAAAAAACAACAAATCTATCTGAATCTCAGACAAGACCTTCCACACCCTCTATTCCTTTTGCAAAAAAACAAAGCCCTGCACCAAAAGCACTGAGTTTTTGGGAAAAAATTGAAAGGGGACAGATTGATGAAATCCTTCAGGGAAATTTTACAATCATTCTGCTTCTTGCTTTTTTAGGTGGATTACTGACCTGCTTTACCCCTTGTGTCATTCCGATTGTTCCTTTGACTTTGGCGGTGGTGGGAATTAAAAAAAATCGCTCTTTCTTTCATAACTTCATGCTTTCCCTGAGCTTGGTGTTGGGAATGTCCTTAACTTATTCCGCTCTCGGTTTGTTTTCTGCGGTTTTGGGTTTTAAGTTGGGCTTTATCTTTCAAAGCCAGGTCTTTCTCGTTTTTTTGATTTTATTTTTTATTTTGATGGCTCTTTCGCTCTGGGGATTTTTTGAAATTAATCTTCCGCAGGGTGCCCGTAACTTTTTTGCAAACTTGGGTGGGGATGGTTTTCGGGGAGCTTTTCTTGCCGGACTTTCTATTGGATTTATTGCTTCACCTTGTGTGGGTCCTTTGCTGGGCCCTTTGCTTCTTTGGGTTGCAAAAAATCAAAAGCTTGCCGAAGGAGCTGTAATCCTCTTTGTGTATGGATGCGGAATGGGTTCTCTCTTTGTATTGATGGGGAGTTTTTATTCCACATTAGCGGGCAAAATCAAAGGGGGACACTACACCAATTACATCAAGAAATTTTTGGCATTCACCATGCTGCTCCCCGCAATCTATTATGCTTATGTTATTTACCAGCAACATCATGTTTCATCGGAACATCGAGGCTGGAATCACAGCTTGAAAGAGGGGTTTGAAAAAGCAAGTCAGGAACACAAAGCGGTCTTGGTAGATTTTTATGCAGACTGGTGCCTTCCATGTCTTGAAATTGACAAAAAAACCTTCCACGACCCCCGGGTTGAAAAAGAATTACAATCCATTATCCCCATAAAAATCAATTGTACCTTGGAAACTCCTGAATGTAAGGAAGCGGTTAACAAATACGAGGTAGTAGGATGGCCGACCCTTTATTTTCTAAATTCTAAACTGGAATTGCAGAAAGATTTGAGTGTAGTGGGGGGCTTTGTGGGCCCAGAGAGAATGCTTGAGATTTTATCAGAATTGAAGAATAGGGACTAAGGGCAGGTTACTATGCAAATTGGATCTTTCAGATGAGATTGTTCAGAGCCGAAGATATTTTAAATGAAATCAAACTTCCGGATTACAAAGGACGGCATGTTTTTACGGCCAAGCTTCGTCTTTTGATCTTTGTTGTCTTTTGGATTTTATCAGCCTTCTTTTTTGAAGGCATTTGGAAGTCTGCCCCTTTTATTCCCATCGCAATTTCCTTTGCCTTCTTACTCACCGGAATTTGTTACAATAATATTCTCAAAGGACGAGCACTTCTCTTTTCTTTTCTTTCCGAGGTTCTTCTCGATCTTTTCACAATCACCCTGATCGTTTACATGACAGGAGGGGAGAAAAGTAATTTTTATACCATCTATATTATTTATGTGATCGCAGCGGGAACTTATTATTCCAATATTATTGCTGTTCTCGCGGCGCTTATCTCCTTTGCATTTTATACAGGACTTATTCTCTTGGAATATTACGGGGTGATAGAGCCTTTCAAATCCACCACGGACAGTTTGGTTTTGTTTGATAATCCCAAAATGCTTTTTTTCTCAAACCTGATTCTCTTAGGTATTTTCCTTCCGATTATTGCTTATGCTGCCAAAATTTCGAATTACTTTTCACGTATCAAAGAAAGAGCATTGGAAGAAAAAAACAAACAGCTTCTTGCATTGAACAGTATTTCCCGAACTATCAAAGGTTTACTTTCTCTGGATAAGGCGATTCGCCAGGTCCTTTCGGGGGTGATTGAAGGTTTGGGTTATGAAATCTGTTTTTTGGTAATTCCTTCCAAAAAGGACAATGAAATTGTTTTTCATGCCCCGAAGAATTATCCCGTTACACAAAAAATTGAAGCGATTATGGGAATGCCTTTTTCTGCACTTCGCTTACCCAAAGTGGAAGAAAATTATGTTTTTCAGGCCATCAAAAAGAATAAAATTATCTTCCGACAACAATTGTATGAGCTAGTAAGAGGCATTCAACCTGCGATCAGCCCAGAACTTGCTTCCACAATTCAACAAGCTCTTGGTTTTAAAAAATTTATTATTACTCCCCTCGTTGCAGAACGAAAAGTGGTGGGAGCTTTGATTGGTGCAAGTAAAGACGAGTTTGTGGATGAATCTAGTGTGGGAGTTCTTGAAAACTTTGCAAACCAGGCTGCTCTCGCTATTGAAAGTGCGCAGCTCTTCGAAGAACTCAGAAAAAAGAATAAAGATTTAGAACAGGCAAACAAAATCAAAAGCGAGTTTCTGGCCATCATGAGCCATGAACTGCGAACCCCTTTGACTGCCGTAATTGGTTTTTCTGAGCTTTTGATGGAAGAAGTGATGGGAGAGTTGAACGCAGAGCAAAAGGAATATCTGCGTGAAGTCGTGACGAATAGCGATCATTTATTGCACCTCATCAATTCGATTCTTGATCTTTCCAAGGTAGAATCTGGAAAAATGGCTTTGGCAATTGAACCTTTTGATCTCACTCGTTTATCCAAGGAAGTAAAATCGAGCCTTCAACCCTTATTAAGAAAGAAAGGGCTCAAGTTAGACCTTTTCATTCCGGAAGAACTTCCCTTGCTTGAGGCGGATGAAAGAAAAATAAAGCAAATTCTTCTCAATTTGATTTCGAATTCCATCAAGTTTACCAATGAAGGTGGAAAAATCAGTATTGTGATTACTTATTCTCCTTACACGAAAGGCGCCTGGCTTTTCCCAAAATCTATTAAGGAAGAAGACATTCTGGGTGGATATTTCAAAATGGTGGTGGAAGATACCGGGATCGGAATTCGTGAAAAAGATTTGGAAAAAATCTTTGAACCCTTTTCCCAGGTCGATTCTTCATACACCCGAAAATATCAGGGAACTGGATTGGGGCTGGCTTTAACAAAGCAGTTTGTGGAAATGCATGGAGGGATTATCTGGGCAGAGAGCGAACTTCAAAAAGGCTCGAGATTTACCGTCATTCTGCCTGCCAACTCGCATGAACTCGCGGAACCGGAAGTGGTTCATCAGATCAGATAGTTTTCAAAAATTTAAAGAACTCTCAGAAAAAAACATTTCAAATAATTGGATTCTGGAAAGCCGAGAAGAATAGGGTGGTCAGGTCCCTGCATCCCTTTTTCGAGGATTTGTACTTCCCGTTTTGCATCGATGGCTGCTTCCTGAAGCATTTCCAGCATCAAAGACTCCGACAAATGATGGCTGCAGGAGGAGCTAATGAGAATTCCGTCAGATTCCAGCATTCTCATGGCCCGTAAATTAATTTCTTTGTAACCTCGCAAGGCGTTTTGGATTTGGCGACGGGATTTTACAAAAGCAGGTGGATCAAGATTGATCAGGTCGAATTTTTCTTTCCGTTGATCGAGTTCCTTCAGATAATCAAAGACATTTGCTTCGATTGCTTCAATATTGGAAAGAGAGTTGAGCTCCGCATTTCGCAAAACGCTCTCACAAGCTTCTTTACTTTGATCAATCGCGCTAATCTTTCCGGAAGTATTGCTTGCCATCTGACAAGAGAACCACCCTTGGTATGAACAAACATCCAAGATTCTTTTTTTGTCTTTTGCATATTTGCGAGCTTTCAATCGGTTGTTGCGTTGATCCAGAAATGCACCTGTTTTTTGTCCTTCCAACAAATTCACTTCAAACTTCAAATTTCCTTCCTGGATAAGAACATGCGGAGAGAGCTCTCCTTTTACAATTTGTACTGTTTGAGGGAGTTGTTCCAAACTTCTTACACTCACATCATTTCGCTCAACCAAAAGAGAAGGCTTGAAAATTTTATCAAGAGCCTGAAGTAAAATGTCTCTTTGGGATTCCAAGCCGGCACTGAGCATTTGAAAAGAATAAGCCTGGTCGTACTTATCTAAAACAAAAGAGGGAATTCCGTCTGATTCTCCAAAGACCATACGATAGGCATTTGAAGGAATCTCCAAATGATCACGCAATGTTTTTGCCCTCACAAGACGTTCTTCCCAAAAAGTTTGGCCTATTTCATTTTTGCCAGAGCATAAAATGCGAAGAGCAATTTCAGAGTGAGGGCTGTAAAGGGCTTGTCCCAAAAATTTACCCTGCGAACTTTCCAAAGCTACAATGCCTGCAGGAATGTTTTTTTCCACACGAATGTCTGATTTGAAAATCCAGGGATGACCTTCAAGAAGCCGTCGTAATGCTTTTTGGTTTAAAATTGCCTTCATTCTATTTTTTACGCTTAAAACAGATTCGTTCTTTCATTCGGATCAGAACTCGCGAGGCTCCAAATCCTCGTTTCGTTCCGGTCCAAGGCTTCCCTGCACTCAACTCGGATCTTACAAGGGGTCGCTCAAACACGCTGATCCTCATTCAACAACAAATCTGTTTTAAGCTCTTATCCTCTTATCATTTGACTCTAAATCCGGGCACTGTATGTTAGAGCCATGACAAATTCAAGCCTCCTGGATAAAATTCGAGAAAGCCAGCTTTTTGTCGAAAAACGGATTTCTCACATCCCCCAAACCGCCATCGTGTTTGGATCAGGTCTGGGATCTCAGGGAGGGCTCCGCATCTCCGAGCGAGTCGAGATTCCTTATTCGAAAATTCCCCATTTTCCTCAAAGTACAGTTCAGGGGCATTCTGGTAGACTTGTTTTTGGAAAAATAGGGTCTCGATACTGTCTCATCGCAGAAGGTCGTTTTCATTTTTACGAAGGTTACTCTCAGGAAGAAGTGGTATTTCCTGTTCGGGTTTTCAAAGCACTCGGCACACAGAATCTCATTCTTACGAATTCGGCGGGGGCACTCAATCCTACTTACAAAGTCGGAGAGTTGGTTTTAGTAAAAGACCATATTAATTTTACCGGACACAATCCTCTCAGAGGACAGAATGAAGAAAGTCTAGGACCTCGCTTTCCCGATTTGACAGAAGCTTATAATCCGGATTTATGTAAAAAATTAAAGACGGCGGCCAACAGATTGAAATATAAGCTAAAATATGGGGTTTATGTTGGGATTTCCGGACCCTCTTATGAAACCCCTGCTGAAATCAAAATGTTTCGAAAGTGGGGAGGAGATTTGATTGGAATGTCCACGGTTCCGGAAGTGATTGCTGCCGCACATTTAGGACTTCCCACTGCGGTCATTTCTTGTGTAACCAACAAACTTCTTCCTTTAAGTCGGAAAAAGTTGAGTCATGATCAGGTTTTAAAATCCGCAAAAGAAATTCGGGAAAAACTTTATCACTTACTGGAGTGTTTTTTGTGCGAACAAAAATAATCATCGCAACCCGTTCTTCA
>CAYPXN010000079.1:0-6700 GCA_964414715.1 uncultured Pseudomonadota bacterium
AGAACAGGATAATTTTGTTAATTTGATGACACAATTACTCGAGAAAAAAGGGATTTTGTCAAAAGAACAAAGCAAGGTAAGTGGAAAAAAATATTATGTAAAATATTTGGGAGATACTTATTTGGATCCCCAAAAATCCCGTGCAAAAACTCGTACGCGTATTACGGTTCCCAAAGAAGATGTGGATATATCGATTGATTATAAACTCCTTAAAAAAGTGAATGACTGGAAAATATTTGATATTATTGTTGATGATGCAAGTTTGGTTGATAACTACAAGTATCAGTTTGATTCCATTATTTCCAAGCATGGATATCCCGAATTGGTTTCTCGCATGAAAAAGAAACTGACAGACATGGATGCAAAATCCTGAACATGAGACAATACAAACGATGTATTATGATTCTGGCCGATGGTTCTCGGCCAGACGTTTTTGAGGAGCTCTCAAGCGCCGGAGAACTGCCTTATTGTGACGAACTCTTTCGTCAAAAAGGACGTTTCTCTGCGGCGACTTCTGTTTTTCCTTCCACAACAGGGCCTGCTTATCTTCCTTTTTTATCTGGAAATTATCCGGGGACTTGTAATCTTCCAGGGATTCGCTGGTTTGATAAAGAGATCTATGGAAAAGGAAAGCCCAGATTCAGCCGTTTTCGAAGTTACATTGGATTTGAAAGTTTTTTCTTAAATCATGATATTGATCTCAAAACGCCCACCTTGTTTCAATATTTCAATCATCCTGTAAATATTTTTAGTTCGATTAACAAAGGAACTACTTTTAAAGCCAATAAAAGCAAACACAGCCGTATTTGGTATTGGTACTATGCGCATTTGACCGATCGCTGGGGCTTGGTGGATCGGGCTGCAACGGCGAAAATGTTGCAAGCTATCGATGAGGATTTTGATTTTGCTTTTATTGTCTATCCGGGAGTGGATGAGTATTCACATTTTTCTGATCCACAATCTGACAAAACCAAAACTGCTTACCGCTATATCGATTCTGCTTTGGGTGAAATTGTTGCCAAGTTAAAACAGAAAGGTATCTATGAAGAAACACTCATTGTCTTGGTGAGTGATCATGGCTTATCCAAAACAGATCAACATTTTGGCGTGGCCGCTTTTCTGGAAGAACGGAAAATTTCTACATTTTATTATCCCAAAATATTCAAATGGGGCTTTGAAGCAGCGAGTATGGTTTCAGGAAATGGGATGCTTCATCTTTATTTTCAAGATAAAGAAAACAAGAATGGAAGTAGGGGATGGACGGGTCGTACTTCTTTTGAGGCTTTGGAAAACCAGCGTCCCCAACTTTTGCAGGATTTGATTGAGCAGGAAGCAATCGATTTGTTGGCGGGACAATCAGAGGATGGCTCGATTATTATTCAGAACAAGCGCGGGAAGGCAAAAGTTCGAATGGAAGCGGATAAAATCATTTATGAACTACTGGACAAAGACCCTTTCAATTATCCTGTACTTCCCTCGGAAATGACTCTGAAACAAGCCTTGGATCTCACTTTTCAGACGGAATACCCCGATGCCCTGGTGCAGCTTTGCCAAATTTTTCGTTCATCTCGTACGGGAGATTGGGTTTTATCTTCTGCAAAGGGTTGGGATTTAAGAAAACGTTTTGAGCATCCTGAGCATAAGTCCACCCATGGAGGTTTAATCAAGGAACATATGTTGATTCCTTTCTATACGAATGCGGAAATTCCCAACACTCCTGCTCGGAGTGTGGATGTATTTCCCACCGTTCTCAAGCTTCTGGGAAAGGAAATTCCTGAGGGAATTGACGGGATTTCTATCCTTTAAACAAACAATCTTGACACTCCAAAAGCCTCCATGTTACCCCCTGAATGAATTGTCATTCATTTACGGAAGCTATGAGAAATACGGCAGAAAAGATACAAAGTGATAAGTACGAGCGAATTATTCAGGCAGCGACTCGGGTCTTTGCTTCTAAGGGCTTTTATAATGCAAAAGTAGCGGATGTGGCCAGAGAAGCAGATGTGGCCGATGGGACCATCTATCTCTATTTTAAAAACAAGGATGATCTACTTATCTCCATCTTTGAACACAGTATGGATACTTTTATCCAATCGGTTCAAAAAACCCTGGAAGAGGTGAGTGATCCTGTTGAAAAACTCCATCGCTTTATTCGCCTGCACTTGGAGTTGGTTCAAAATAATCAAGATATTGCTCAGGTGTTGCAAATTGAATTGAGACAATCTTCCAAGTTCATGAAGGAATATGCGGCAACCAAGTTCAGGGATTATCTTGATGTGATTTCAAAAATTTTGGAAGAGGGTCAGAGTAAAGGTGTTTTTAATGCTGCCATTAATCCCGGTATTGTGAAGAGAAGCATTTTTGGCGCAGTGGATGAAATGGCTCTCGATTGGGTTTTGATGAAAAAGAAAAAGTATACTATTCAGGAAGTTGCAGACCAGTTGTGCATTCTTTTCACGAATGGGTTAAAAATAAAGTAGTTCAGCAATCAGAATTAACTAGTCAGTAGAATAAGATCATTTCCTGCTGAAATTCTGTCTACTGAACTACCAAAACTGAGGAGTCATTATGAAAATCGGAGTACTTATTAAACAGGTTCCGGATACGGAAACCAAAATTCGTACCAAGGCTGATGGAAGTGGAATTGAAGCGGATGGTATCAAGTATATTGTCAGCCCTTATTGCGAATTTGCGATTGAAGAAGGAATTAAAACCAAGGAAAAAAATCCAGGCTCAGAAGTAACGGTCCTTACCATTGGACCTGCGCGTGCAGTCGATGCTTTGCGCACTGCTTTGGCTATGGGAGCAGACAAGGCCATTCATATTGATGATGAAGGACAGGCTTTGGATAGTTATTTGACTGCAAAGGTATTGGCAAAAGCCATTCAAGATAACGCTTTTGATGTCGTGTTTACAGGAAAGCAAGCCATTGATCATGATGCAGGACAAGTCGCTCAACAAGTGGCAGAATTTTTATCATGGCCTCAGGTGATGATTATTGAAAAAGTTGACTTTGCTGGAAATACCGCTTCCGTCACTCGACGGGTGAGCGGGGGAGCAAAAGAAATCTATGAAGTCGCATTGCCTGCCATTCTCGGTTGTGAAAAAGGTTTGAATACTCCCCGTTATGCGTCTCTGCCGGGGATTATGAAGGCAAAGAGCAAACCTGTTCAACAATTGAAAGCTTCTGCTTTGAAGGGAGATGCTTCTGCAAAAGTAGTTTACGGAAATTTCCGTCTTCCCCCTGAAAAAGCACCCGGAAAAGTGATTCCCGGTGAACCTGAAGCAGCGGTGAAAGAATTGGTAAAGCTTCTCAGAGAAGAAGCAAAGGTGATTTAATTTTAAAAGATTTAATGAGGAGATTTGTATGGCAAACGTTTTAGTTTTTGCAGAACATCAGGATGGAAAAGTCAAGAAGTCTGCATTTGAATTGATTAGCAAAGGTGCTGAACTGGCTTCCAAAATTGGAGGACAGGTAGAAGCAGTTTTAGTAGGTGCAGCAAATGAAGCCTGTGCTCAAGAGCTTGCACAATATGGTGCTCGCAAAGTTTATATTTTGGAAAATGCTGCTTTTGAAAAATACAATACCTTGGCTTATGTAAAAGCCGTTTCCGATTTGGTGAAGCAGTTGCAACCAGAAATTTTGATTGCTTCTGCTTCTCCGCTGGGAAAAGATTTTTTTCCCCGTTTGGCAGCACGTTTAGATACAGGGCTTGCTTCTGATTCAGTTGCTTTGAGCATTGATAGCGATGGAAAACTGTTGGCAACCCACCCCATCTATTCTGGAAAAGCATTGGTCGATATCAAAATCCCCAATAGCAAACCTCAGATGGCTTTGGTGAGAGCAAATTCCTTGGGAGCAGGAGCTCCTCAGGCGGGAGCGAATGCAGAAGTTATTAAAATTGCAGCAGATGTAGGTGAAATAAAAGCTCCTATGAAGGAAATGCAGAAGGGGACTTCCAACAAGGCAGATCTTACAGAAGCAGAAATTATTGTTTCCGGAGGTCGTGCGATGAAAGACGCTGCCAACTTCAAGATTTTGAATGAATTGGCAGACGTGATTGGAGCTACTGTTGGAGCTTCACGTGCTGCAGTAGACTCTGGTTATGCGCCGCATGACATGCAGGTTGGGCAAACCGGAAAAGTCGTAAACCCAAAACTCTATATTGCTTGTGGTATTTCCGGAGCTATCCAACACTTGGCGGGAATGAGAACTTCCAAAGTAATTGTGGCGATCAACAAAGATCCGGAAGCCCCGATTTTCAGCAAGGCAGACTATGGTATTGTAGGTGATTTATTTCAGGTGGTGCCTTTGTTGACACAAGAGTTCAAGAAAGCACTTCAAGAATAAGAGATAGAGTTTTTTTACATTAGTTTGGAAAATTCCGAAAAGCCTGTAATGAAAATTACAGGCTTTTTTTATACCTACAAAAACGCGTACTTATTGCTGCAAGAATTTCATAACTTCTTAAAATTTCTTAACTCAGGAAATTTCCAGGCCCATGTGGTAACGACGAGAAGGGTTCCCAATCCTCCGATGATGACCGCAGGAACGACTCCAAACCAGGAAGCCGTGAGTCCTGATTCAAATTCCCCAAGTTCATTGGATGCCCCGATAAAAATAAGATTTACAGCATTTACTCGACCACGCATCTCGTCGGGAGTTTGGGTTTGTACCAAAACACCTCTCACCACGACACTCACCATGTCTGCTGCGCCCAAGGCAAAAAGACAGAAGAGAGACCAGTGATAGTTTTTGGAGATACCAAAAAGAATGGTAAAAAGTCCAAAACAGGCAACACAAATCAGCATTGTCTTTCCCGCCTGTTTTAAAGGGGGCATTTTTGTTAGGACGATGGCCATCAAGGTGGCTCCCAGACCGGGAGCAGCGCGGAGCATTCCTAAACCAGAAGGCCCTACTTTTAATATTTCGTTCGCATAGATGGGAAGCAGTGCGACAGCACCCCCCAGGAGCACTGCAAAAAGATCGAGAGAGATTGCCCCGAGAATGACTTTCTTTTGAAATACATAGCGAAGACCGGCGAAAACCGTATTCCAGGAAGCCTCACCTAAATTTAGAATTTCTTGTTTGTATTTCATGGGAAGAAAACTCAAGAAGGCGAGTATTCTTAATATAACGACGACCCATAAAACATCCATGACCTGACCGCGTAAGGCATACAGCCATCCTGCCAAAGCTGGTCCCGTAATAAAACCCACTTGCATGGCGGAAGAATTCCAGGCGATGGCACGCGTAAGATGTTCCATGGATACCAAGGAAGGTAAAATGGCTTGGTTGGGTGGGCCATCGAAAGCGTAGACGGTACCCATCAAAAACAAGATTGTATAAATGGCTGTAAGGGAAGGATGAGGGCGAGTGGCGACATAAATCAAGACCAGGGTAAGAATGGCTTGGCTAATACGTGTGATCAAGAGAATGTGTCGCCGATTTTTACGATCGGCTACGTGACCGGCAAAAATTGAAAAAAATATTTTGGGAAGAAAGAGGGAAAGGCCAATGTAGCCCAAGTTTAAAGCGCTTTTCGTGAGTTCAAAAACAAACTGACCCATGGCAAGGTTTACCATGGGTCCTGAAATCAAAACAAGAAATCGAGAAGTAATAAAGTAGCGAAAGTTTTTGGAACTAAGAATAAACATTTTGTCATTGCGAGTCCTGCAAGGCAGGACGCAATCTCGTGAGTGAACTCGGGGGATCGCCGCGTCGCCCCGCAACGCGGGATTCCTCGCGATGACAATCCGATATACTAGTTCAAGCTATCAGCCAATAATTCTGCTACGTCTTTTACCGGAATATCCACTTCTTTATCTTTTGTGGCATCGGTAATCATTACCTTACAGAAGGGGCAAGCCGAAGCAATGGTTTGTGGCTGAACTGTTTGAAGATCCTCCAAACGTTTATGGTTTACACGAGTTCCCGTGTGTTCTTCCATCCACATTCTGCCGCCACCGGCTCCACAGCAGCGACCTGTATCTTTCGAAAGTTCCGCTTCCTTATATTCCACACCAGGAATGGCCTCGAGAATTTTACGAGGGGCATCATAGATGTCGTTGTAGCGTCCCAAATAGCAAGAATCGTGATAGGTGAGGGTTTGTTTGAGTTCTTTCACCGGTTTTACGCGGCCTTGTTCAATGAGACGGGCAATATAATCGGTGTGATGCATGACTTCATAGTTTCCACCGAATTGGGGATATTCATTTTTGATCGTATTAAAACAGTGTGGACATTGGGCAAGTACCGTTTTGAACTTGTATTTGTTCATCGTTTCAATGTTTTGCTTGGCGAGAGTTTGGAACAAATACTCATTCCCGATACGTCGTGCGGAATCACCGGTACAGGTTTCTTCAGGTCCCAAAATCGCAACGTCGACATTGGCTTCTCGAAGAATTTTGACGATTGCAGAGCTGACTTTCTTGTTACGATCATCGAAAGATCCGGCACAGCCCACCCAATATAAAACTTCCACTTCGTTCTTTTCAGCAAGGGAAGGGATATCGAGTGCTTTGGCCCAAGTGGCTCTTTCATCAAATCCGATTCCCCAAGGGTTTCCATTGTTTTCGATGTTTCGCAGAGTCGTTTGTGCTTCTTCAGGGAATTCCCCTTTCATCAATACAAGATTTCTTCTCATGTCTACAATGCGTTCGACGAATTCAATAAATACCGGACAGGCCTCTTCGCAAG
>CAYPXN010000080.1:0-11671 GCA_964414715.1 uncultured Pseudomonadota bacterium
AAACTGAAGCAGTGGTGATTGGTCTCGATGAGCCAACAATTCCCCAAATTCATGTTTCACCCCAAGAAATTCCCGCGGGTACGGCGACAGCAAGAGAAGTTCATATTGATGTGGATAGCACAACTCCTCCGGGGCGTTATAACATCACGTTTTATTTGCATACTTCGCGTACTCAGCGATTTATCACTTTTCAACATACGGTGACAGCTCCTGCTAGTGCGGGAACTCGTGGCGGTGGAACTCCTGGCGGTGGAACTCCTGGCGGTGGAACTCCTGGCGGTGGAACTCCGGGTGGTGGAACTCCGGGTGGTGGAAGTTTAGGGGGCGCTGCATCGGGTAGAACGCCGCCTCCTTCTGCGCCTGCGGCGGAAGGAGTACCTACAGACCCAACAGATCATAGTGGAACATCTGGATTACAAGTGCCGGGCCTGACAAACGGTAATAACTCTTCATCTTTGAGCGGTAAAGTAGGAGAATTTAGTGATCGAGTGAAGGATTCTAGAGATACATCCTGTTCTTTGTCTTTTTCGAATTCATCTCAATCTTCCTCTTCTTGGATATTCCTGCTTCTCATGTGGACTGTGATGGTCGGGTTTGGAAAATTAAAAACAGTTTCAAAAAGTTAATTTGATAAAAAAGATGGAATTCTTATCAAAAGCCTTCTCTATCCTTTAGAGAGGGCTTTTGTTTTGGGTCTTCATTTCGAGGTTTACCACTCCTATATATTTGGTTTAAGTTAAGAATTATGCTCATCGATAGCCATGCCCATTTGAATTTTAAGGAATATTCCTCTCCCGATGAAATCGGCCAATTGCTGGATCGAGCCCGTGAACAAGGGGTCGATACTATTATTAATATTGGTGGGGGAGAGGCTTACGAAGGAAATCTCAAAGCAATTGAAGTTGCCAATCAATATCCTCATGTTTATGCCACGGTAGGGATTCATCCTCATGATGCGAAGATTGTGACGGATGAAATGGTGGAAGATCTTCGCAAGCTCAGTCAAGATCCGCGTGTGGTAGCCATCGGCGAAGTAGGACTCGATTTCTTCTATAACAATTCGGATCCTCAGATTCAGGAAGAAGCCTTTCGGAAAATGATTCGTTTGGCGCGCGAAGTAAAACTCCCGCTTTCGATTCATGTGCGCGATGCTTATGATCGTCTTTATCAAATCATGGAAGAAGAAAAGGCCTTCGAGTGTGGTGGGGTGATTCATTGCTTTTCAGGTGATTGGGTATTTGCCCAGAAGATGATCGATAATAAGTTTTATATCTCTTTCTCGGGAATCATCACCTTTAAAAAATCCACAGAGCTTCGTGAAGTTGTTAAAAAAGTTCCGACAGAATACATCCTGGTTGAAACTGATGCGCCGTATCTTACGCCCGAACCTTTTCGCGGAAAAAAGAATGAGCCTGCCTATGTAAGAAAAGTGGCCGAGAAAATTGCCGAAATTAAAGGGCTTACTCTGGAAGATGTGGCTCGCGTGACCACGCTGAATGCGCGCAGTTTGTTTCGTTTGGGTGGAATAGAGCAAGAAGTAAAAATTGCCTACCGTATTCGCAATTCACTCTACTTGAATATTACCAATGTTTGCACCTTGGCCTGTGTGTTTTGTCCAAAGTTCAGCACTTTTGAAGTGAAAGGTTATTATTTGCGTTTACCCAAAGCCCCCGGTTTCGATGAAGTCGTGGCGGCGATGGGTGATTTTTCGGATGTGGATGAAGTCGTGTTTTGTGGATTTGGAGAATCGACTCAACGATTAGATTTATTGAAACAGCTTGCCGTATTTGCTCATGAAAAGGGAAAAAAAGTCAGGTTAGATACCGATGGTTTGGGAAATCTTATTCATGGTCGTGATATTTTACCGGAACTCAAAGGTTTGATTGATGCAGTGTCCGTTTCTCTCAATGCCCCGGATGCAGAAACTTATGCGAGGATTTGTCCTTCGCGTTTCAAAGAAAAAGCCTATCCTTATGTGAAGGAATTTATCAAAGAGGCGAAGGATTACATTCCGGATGTGACGGCTTCGGTGGTGGGTGTGCCGGGTTTGGATGTGGAAAAATGCAAAAAAATTGTGGAAGATGAACTCGGTGTAAAATTTCGTTTGAGAGAATACAATCAGGTGGGCTGAAAATTTATGTCGTCGCGAGCGGAGCGTGGCGACCCCGTGAGTACACTCGCGGGATTGCCACGCCCTATGGGCTCGCAATGACAAGTCTTATTACTTACCAAAAGCCAACATCAATAAAATCACCAAATTTGCAACGGGCACGAAAAAGAGAATTCCCTGCCAGGCAGGACGTCCACGTCTTTTACAGATTTCCATCCAGATTAAGGCAAAGATTACAATGTTGACGATGGGAATCAGCATGAGAACAATCCACCAAATAGGTTTTCCTGCAAGTTGCAACAAGAAAACAAGATTGGCGATGGGAATAATCGACATCAAAAAAGCCTGACCAAAAGGCTGGCCAAGTTTTTCTCCGATCTTCGCCAGACAAAAGGCGAAGAATACATAAACCGCTAGATAAGTAATCAGTATGCCGATGCCCAGGCCTGCGCCGACAGCCGGGTTCATCTGCAACTGTTGCATTTGTTCAGGTGTCATAACCCTACCTCCCTTATTTATGAATGTGCTGAGTTGCACACCCAAGATAAGAATTTTTATAACATATTTTTTCTTGAGAATAGAGGATTTATTTTTAGAAGTAATTGATGCAGAGTGACAAGAAGGCTCAAAAGAGCCTTCTTGCTTTGAAGTCTTCTTTCCATTATGAAGGGAAAATCATGAAGCCCAGTATTCTAATTATTGAAGACGAGAAGGACTTGGCCCAATTGGTGTCCTACAATTTGGAGCAGGAAGGATTTCGTGTCAAAACCGAATCCAATGGGAACGATGGCTACGAACGGGTTGTAAAAGATTTGCCTGATTTGATTTTGCTTGATTTGATGCTTCCCAAAATGAGTGGTTTGGAAGTTTGCCGAATGATTCGTTCGAACTCAAAAACGAAAGCCATTCCCATTATTATGTTAACCGCCAAGGGGGAAGAGATCGATCGTGTGGTAGGTTTTGAAATGGGGGCGGATGATTATATTGTAAAACCATTTAGTCCTCGTGAACTTGTTTTGAGAGTAAAAGCAATTTTGAAACGAAGTAAAGCTGAGAACGAGTCATCTGAAGAAGGGCCTTCGTTACAATTTGAAGGAATCCATCTTGATCCGAATCAGCATCGTGTATGGGTGAATAAAAAGGAAGTCATTTTAACAGCTACAGAATTCAAGCTTTTGGAATATATTTTAAAAAGTGCGGGTCGAGTCCTAACCCGCGACATTTTATTGGATAAAGTCTGGGGTTATGATGTGGCGGTAACCACTCGCACGATAGATACCCACGTGAAACGTCTTCGTGAAAAATTGGGCAAAGCGGGAGATGTGATTGAGACGGTGCGCGGTGTAGGATATCGATTGAAACAATAGCATGCGATCAAAAATCTTCTGGAAATTTTATTTTGCCTTTTTGTTTCTTCTCTGTATTTCCCTTTTTTCGAGTTATTTATATCTTCGTTCCCACCTTGCGGAAACAAGTATTCATGAAACTGCCAAGTCTCTTGACCAGATATTGTCTTTGGTTGAAAAAAGTATTGAAGAACAAAAAATATCTCATTGGAACATCGAAGAGTTGGAACCTTTGATTGATCATTTGGCGCAGGGTGCTGAATATCGAATTACCGTGATCAATGCCCAAGGAAAAGTGTTGGCAGATTCGGAGGTGAGTGGGCAAAAACTTTTTGAACTCGAGAATCATGCAGGTCGTCCTGAAGTGAAGGAAGCTTTGCAAAATGGTTGGGGGCAGTCTCAAAGGTATTCCACCAGTGTGCAGAAAGACATGCTTTATGTGGCGCGCCCTTTTCAGGAAGGGGTTTTGCGTATCTCGATGCCACTGACCTATTTGACCCAATCTTTAGTAAAATTAAGATCGATTCTTTTCTATGGGCTATTGTGGGGTGGATTGTTTTCAGCCTTGTTAAGTTTATGGGTCGCACGCCGTTTTTCAAAACCTTTAAGAGAATTGACTCGGGCAGCGGAAGCGATGACCCATGAAAACTTTCAGGTCCGAGTTCGGGTTCGGGGAGATGATGAGCTCGCAAAGCTTGCCAAAAGTTTTAATCAACTTTCCATGATTTTGGGGGACTTGGTTCAAAAACTTTCCGAGGAAAAAAAACAGCTCCGGACCACTTTGGATAGCATGGTGGAAGGGGTGATAGTCCTGGATGCCACGGGCAAGATTATTATTTCCAATCCCGCCTTTCGTCAGATGTTTGATTTTCATCATGCACCGGAAGGTTATACTCCCATAGAACTTTTCCGAAATGCAGATTTGCAGGAAATTGTCGATTCGATTATTTCCGGTAAAGAATGTAAAAATTGTGAAATTCAAATTCAAAGGGAAAACCTGCAATATTTTATGGTGCAGGGAGCGCCTTTTGTTTCAGAAGGTGAAACCGAGGGAAGTGTGCTGGTTTTTTACGATATTACCTCCTTGCGACGTTTGGAAAATGTAAGAAAGGATTTTGTTGCGAATGTTTCCCATGAATTAAAAACGCCTCTTACCGCCATCAAAGGTTATTCTGAAACTTTATTGAGTGGGGCAATTCATGATGAGGCAAATGCCTTCAAGTTTCTAAAGATTATCGATCAGCATGCCAACCGATTGAATGATATTGTTCATGACTTGTTGGATCTTTCCAAAATTGAATCGAATCAATATTCTCTGCATTTGGTAAAAGGGGAGATAGCACCCTTGCTGGAAGATTTGAAATCTACTTTTGAAAAAAGTCTTTTTGCAAAAAAGATTGAATTCCAAATTTCTACAAATGGGGTGCATGACATTTATGCAGATTTGAGTGCCCTCAGGCAAATTTTGAGTAATTTGTTGGACAACGCAATCAAATACTCCCAGGAAAATGGAAAAATTTACCTTGAGATCAAAGCAGAAAAAGACGCCATCGTTTTTATAGTCAAAGATACCGGCATGGGTATCCCTCCCGAACATCTTCCCAGAATATTCGAACGTTTTTATCGTGTAGATCCCTCCCGTTCGCGTCAAATGGGAGGAACAGGCTTGGGCCTTTCCATTGTGAAACACCTGGTTCAGCTTCACGGAGGAGAAGTTTGGGCTGAAAGTGAAATGGGCAAGGGAAGCGAATTTGGTTTCACTATTCCTCAAATGGGATTGGTTTGAATACTATCACCGTCTTTGGAGTAAACGTGTGAATTGGTGATTGAAATGTGGACGGTTTTACCCACTTCAAACTGGCTGTGCCTTGCGACCCCTCTGGGAAGAATTGCCTGAATGATGTGTTCGGGGTCGAGTTCAATTTCGAAGCTTTCCAAGGCTCCCAAAAATAGCACTGATCGAATCAGTGCGGGAATAGTCCCTTTTTCTGCCTCGGAAGACACATAAATTTCGTTGGGTCTGAACACAACGGTTGCACGACTCTTTTCAGCAAGTTGGGGAGTATTGAATTCAAGCGGTCCCCATTTCAACTTTTGATTTTCCACGACACCTTCAATCCGGTTGGTTTCTCCCACAAAGCTTGCCACAAATTCATTGGCAGGATTTTCAAAAATAGTTCGCGGGTTTCCGGCTTGGACAATTTCTCCTTGATTCATGATGACGATGTGATCTGCCAGCTCGAGTGCCTCTTCCTGATCATGAGTGACAAAAATACTTGTGAGATTCATTTCTTCATGGAGTTTTCTCAGCCAGCGTCGCAACTCTTTGCGCACTTTTGCATCGAGTGCTCCAAAAGGTTCATCGAGTAACAAGACAGAAGGCTCAACGGCAAGAGCACGTGCCAGAGCGATACGCTGGCGTTGTCCTCCCGAAAGTTGTGAAGGGTAGCGCGAAGCAAGATTTTCCAATTGAACTAATCGTAGAAGCTCAAGAACTTTTTCACGAATTTTATCCGTAGATAAACGGTATTTGCGGGGTCTTACCTTGAGTCCGAAGGCTACATTTTCAAATACAGTCATGTGACGAAACAGGGCATAGTGTTGGAATACAAAGCCTACACGTCGATCCCGAGGATTTTGATAAGTAGTGTCTTCGTTATCCATCAGGATGACACCACTGTCAGGTACTTCGAGTCCGGCAATAATTCGAAGAAGGGTAGTTTTGCCGGATCCAGAAGGACCGACTAAAGCAACAAGATCCCCTTTTTTTACTTCGAGGTTGATATTCTGAAGGACTTTAAAATTTCCGAATTTTTTTTCAATACTGCATGCTTCAATACTCATATGTACTCCTTAGTGTCTGAGAGAACGGAAAGATCCGCTCGTTTCATCTTTTACTTTGTGTTCTAAAATTGTTTTTAAAATGAGAGTTAAGATGGCTAGAAATGCGAGAATGGAAGCGACTGCAAACGCCCCTGAAAAATCGTATTCGTTATAAAGAATTTCTACATGCAGTGGAAGTGTGTCCGTTTTCCCACGGATATGACCTGAAACGACAGAGACAGCTCCAAATTCTCCCATGGCACGTGCATTACAAAGGATGATTCCGTAAAGAAGACCCCATTTGATATTGGGAAGAGTCACCCGAAAAAAAGTTTGTAAAGAAGAAGCTCCCAATACTCTCGCAGCTTCTTCTTCCTCTTTTCCCTGGCTTTCCATGAGGGGAATCAGCTCACGTGCAATAAAAGGAAAAGTGACAAACAGGGTGGCAAGTACAATTCCAATGGGAGTGAAAATGATTTTGAAGTCATGATCAGAAAGCCAGGGCCCCAACCAGCCTTGAAGTCCGAAGAGAAGGACGAAGATCATCCCCGCAATTACCGGAGATACGGCAAAAGGAAGATCGATGAGCGTAATGAGAATGTTTTTTCCTTTAAATTGGAATTTGGAAATGAGCCATGCTGCAAAAACTCCGAAAACAAGATTAAATGAAACGGAAACAGCGGCAGCAATCAAGGTAAGCTTGATGGCATCCAATGCATCCGGGGAGCTGATGGCCGCCCAATAAACTTCAAATCCTTTTCGAAGTGCTTCCACCAATACGGCGAGGAGAGGAATAAAAAGAAAAAGAATGAGTACGGATACAGCGAGCAATGTAAGAAAGGAACGAACCCATAATGTTTCTTTTTCAGCAATGGATTTGATTCTCAGTGTTCGTTGAATTTCCCTTAAGTGCACATTTTTCATGAAGACCTCCGTACTTGCCAGGTTTGGATGAAGTTGATCAGAAAAAGTAGCAGGAAAGAGGTGACTAGCATTACTACAGCAATTGCCGTGGCTCCTGCGTAGTCAAACTGCTCAAGTTTGCTCATGATTAACAAGGGTGTGATTTCTGTTTTCATGGGCATGTTGCCGGAAATAAAAACGACGGATCCATATTCTCCAAGTGCTCTTGCAAAAGAGAGTGTGAAGCCTGTGAGAAGAGCAGGAAATAAACTGGGAAGTATGACACGAAGAAATGTTTTGAAGCGACTTGCGCCTAGGCTTGCAGCAGCTTCTTCAATTTCAGGATTGAAATCTTGAAGAACGGGCTGAACTGTTCGAACAACAAAAGGAAGGCTGATAAATATTAAAGCAATAATAATTCCCAGAGGAGTATAAGAAACCTTTATTCCCCATTTTGACAAATACTGCCCAATCCATCCATTTTCACTATACAGAGTAGTGAGCGTAATTCCTGCAACAGCGGTGGGGAGTGCGAAGGGAAGATCCACCATTGCATCCAAGATTTTTTTTCCGGGAAAGGGATAGCGTACCAATACCCAAGCTATCAGTAGCCCCAACCAAAGATTTACAAAAGCAGCAGTGGCAGAAGCGAAAAAACTCAACTTGTATGAGGCAATCACGCGAGGGTTGCTGATGGTTTCCCAGAATGCTGGCCAGGTTAAGGTGGCGGTTTTGAAAAAAAGTGAAGACAGGGGAACTAAGACGATCAGGCTGAGATAGGTGATCGTGATTCCCATGCTGATTCCAAAACCAGGTAATATTGATTTTTGTCTAAATTTGAAATTCATTATTTTCTCCGCAATATTTACGGATTTAATAAAAACGAGAGGTGTGATCCTCTCGTCTCTAAAAACCAGTAAGGTTGGAGGAAATCAATTACCTACCTGGTTGATAGATTTGGTCAAAAGTCCCACCGTCGGCAAAGTGGGTTTTTTGAGCTTTTTGCCAGCCTCCAAAGGTATCATCAATTGTGAAAAAGTTGATTTTTGGAAATTGTGTAGCATATTTTGCGGCGATTGCCTGAAGGCGGGGACGATAATAATGTTTCGCAACCAGATCTTGTCCTTCAGGAGTATAAAGATATTCGAGATAAGCTTGGGCGATACTTTTATTGCCATGTTTGTCGGCATTTTTGTCCACGACAGCTACCGGAGGTTCTGCGAGTATACTGCTGCTTGGATTTACGATTTCAAATTTGTCTTTTCCAAGCTCCCGGACTGCAAGCAGGGCCTCGTTTTCCCAACTGAGCAATACGTCACCAATGCCGCGTTCCACAAAAGTTGTGGTGGCACCACGGGCTCCCGTATCGAGAACCGGCACATTTTTAAAAAGTTTTGCGACAAAATCCTTTGCCGTGGCGTCACTTCCGCCGGCTTGCTTCAATGCATAACCCCACGCGGCGAGATAAGCCCAACGAGCTCCTCCCGAGGTTTTAGGATTGGGTGTTACGACGGCAATCCCCGGCTTTACAAGATCTCCCCAATCTTTGATTCCTTTCGGATTTCCTTTTCTCACCAAGAAAACAATGGTGGAAGTGTAAGGGGTGCTGTTGTTGGGAAGACGTTTCTGCCAATCCGCGGGAAGAAGTTTTGCTTTTTCTGCGATGGCATCAATATCGTAAGCCAACGCAAGAGTGACTACATCTGCTTCCAATCCGTCGATGACGGCTCGGGCTTGTTTGCCCGAACCCCCATTTGATTGATTGAATTTTATGTCTTCGTTTGTTTTGTTTTTCCAATACTGTGTGAATGTTTTGTTGTAATCCTGGTAAAGTTCCCGTGTGGGGTCGTAGGATACATTCAGAAAAGTTTTTTCAGCAAACGCTGGGGAAGACCCCAGCGTTGCCAAAGTAATGACAAGTAAAGTTTTTGAAATTATTTTTTGTATGGTTTTCATATTTGTTTCCTTTTGTTAGAACCAAGCTTGCACTTGTACGGTGCCTCTTTGGTCTTTGGCAGTTCCTTTTGCTGTTTGAGTAGGTAAATAGGCGTAATTTGCTAAAATCTTGAGATCATGTCCCAAGAAATAGTAATTGATGCCTCCACTGTATTCGCCTTTGTTGTTGTTGGGTCCATCCAAGAATACTTGAGAAGCACGTGCTGCCAACTCAAGATGTCTTGGAAGAACAAAGTAACCCGCCTGGACATAATATCCTTTGTCCGTAGTATTTTTTGCAGCGACAGGATTTGTTTTTCTCAGATAAAATTCACCTTGGAGAGAGGCGCCTTTGTATTTGAAACCGGTTTCTCCACCAAACTGGGTGATGCTTGCATTGGTAACTTCCTGTTTTTTGTTACCCCCTGAAGCACCTATGAAAAGAGAAGGGTGGTCTGAGTATTCCACATCAGATTCCGAATAACCGTAATTACCCAGAATGTTGTAAACCGCACGACCTGTAATCAAAGGACGATTGTTTAAGTCCAAACGGTTCGGACCGGTTCCGTTCATGACACCCAGGTAATATTCGAGTTTGTTATTGAAGGCTTGACCCCAAAAAACAGCTCCCGTGTCATACTTGAAATACCGGGTGGTATTTTTTGTACTGTTGGTGGCTGTAGCTCCGCCGCCGCAAGTAAGGCCGGCGCCTGTGACACTTCCTCCCGCTGCAAAAGAGCAAGTGGTGAGAGTGGTGGAATCGATGGTATTAAATCGGAATTCATCAGAGGCAAGAGAAGGATCCGGAAATTCCAGTCTTCCTGTCGAGGTAATTTGTTGACGGTTGTATTGTACTTTTTCTTCCCCGAACTGAATGCGGAAGGGATCCCAGAATTTATAGTTTACGTAAGCTTCTTCCAAAACATCTTGCCAGTTGGTATTGGCGACTTCGAGTTGAAGTTTGTAGTCCAGATTTTTGCTGAACAGATTTCCTTCCCAAGAAATTTTGGCTCGTCTGATCCTGAAGGTGCTTTGATTGTCTTTGCCTTCCAAGGTTTGACTATTTGCTTGGTAAGAATATTGGGGTTGAAGCTGAATGCGGAACTTGGTGGAATATTTTCCATCGCTCGTTTGGAAGTATAATCCGCGTTTCCATCCGGCTTCGAACTTGTTGGTCCAACTGTTTTTTTGTTTTTCTTCAAATGCTTCCTGGGAAACTTCCACCTTTCTTTCCAGCACTTTTTGATCTTGTTTGAGATCATTAATTTGCTGTTGAAGAGATGTGTTTGCCCTTGCATTGTTATGTTTCTTCTTTTTTGTAGCGGCTTCTGATATTTGGCTGGAGCCAATCAGAGTAATACTCGCGATTAAAACCGCGAATGTTTTGCATAATTTTGTTTTCATAGAATCTTTTCCTAAAAATAAAATTGTTTTTGATTAATAGTAGGTGGAGAAAACTCTATGAGTAAAAAAAGACTTTAGCTCCACCTTATCCGGGGAGCCGGTTCATCGTTTCAGTATTTGAAGGGATTTAAATCTGAGGATTTCGCACACTGCTACGCAACCGGCTGGATACACATGGGACAACACATGCCCATGCAGCCTTTTACGTAACAACAGATTTGTGCGAACAAAGAATTCATAACTATCTTATCGGATATCTGAAAAATAGGTTGTGCGTCAATATAAAATTATAACAAGATTATTTTTGTCACCAAAACTTCACCGAATGGACGAGGAATTTTCATAGTATTTTGAAATGGTTGCAGCCTTGGGTGAAATTTTTTACAATGTCAAAAAATAATTCCTAATGGAGGATTCTTATGAAGAAGTTCGTATTTGTAGTAAGTGTATTCGTAATGTCTTTAGGTATTGCGTCTGTTTCAAAGGCAGATCGTGATTGCACGAAAGACTATCTCTATGATCGCCAGCAAAGCTTGGTGAAATATCACTACAAGGGACAGGATGGTAAGCAAGTTGATAAAACTTATGGATCCTGGAAAGATGTGCCGGATGATCTGAAAAAGATGTGCTGGGAGTGCTGGGTAGACACCTTGGGTTGGTATAATTGCAAAGAAATGGATCCCAAAAATGCTCCGGAAAAAGAACCGGCTCATTTGCCTCCACCCAAAAATCCTCCGACCTCTCAACCCATTAAGTAACGGATAGAAATTTTGTTTAAATAAAAGCCCTGTCTGCTCAATGTAGACAGGGCTTTTTTGTTCCCCATTCTTTTCCTTGCCTTCACACAGCTGTAACAATACCTGTCCATAAACCCCGCATGATCTATTTGATTTTAGATAAAAATGTAAAAAAGGAGATTCTATGAAAAAACTTATTTCGAGTGCTTGCGCATTCTCGATGATTTTTGGACTTGCAAGTCCGAGTTTTGCGGCAACGCATAAAAAAAAGTACCATAAGGCAGCTCCCGCTTCTTCGCTTCAACAGCAGGTCAATGATTTGAAGTCAAATCAAAAGGCTTTGGAGAAAAAAGTGGAAGATCAAAGTGAGTATATTGAAAAGCAAAAAGGAAACTGGTCGAACAAGTTTGAAG
>CAYPXN010000081.1:0-29117 GCA_964414715.1 uncultured Pseudomonadota bacterium
CATATCAGGAGTTTTAAAATGTTCAAAAAAATATTTTGTTTTTCTGTTATTTTTTTAGCTCTTCAGTGCCAGGCTCGGGCAGCGCAGCTAAAAAATTTTCATATTGAGCCAGATTACCTCTTTACGGATGATGATGTTGGGGTTAGGTTCACTGTAACTGTTCTTTCTCAAGGCTCTGAGAAACCAAAAAATATTACCCTCATGGAAATTGACGATGAGGCAGGAAAAATAAAATATCGTTGGCCTTTGATGGATGATGGAACAAAGGGAGATGAGAAAGCCGGTGATGGGGTTTATAATCGAGACATTCAATTTAAAGAACATCGACCTAAGAAAATACTATTTTATGTGGTCGAAGAGCAGACGGATGAGAAAGGGATTCCTTCTCAAAGCGAAAGTTTGCCCTCAGTTACGGAAAATCAACGCGCAGTTTTAGAAATTCGGGCACATCCTACAATGATTGATATTTTAAAAAGCGTTTGGGAGAAAATAAAAAAGAAATTTGAGTAGGGACGACCCCTAGGGTGGGCCCTATGAGGAGTATCAGGAGGAAAAAATATGAAAAATAAAATGATCTCTATTCTTGCAGTGTTTTTTGTGTTCGGAACATTTGCTTCCGTGCAGGCCTTGGAAGAAAAAAATCTCAACTCTAATCAAAATGCGACTGCGACAGAAACAAATAAAAACAGTTCAGTACAAGATAAGCTTGATCAAAAAGTAGCCGATGCAGACAGAAAGGCGGAAGCCAATGGAGCGAAGGTGAAGTGCCATCTCACCTATACACTGAAAAGTTGGTCGGCTTTTTATAAATCCGGAAAAGGTGAAGGTACTGTTACCTGTGATAATGGTGAGACAGCGAATGTTCAGATTCGTGCACATGGTGGCGGAGTTACTTTTGGAAAAACAAATATTACCGATGGAAAAGGAACTTTTTCTAAAGTGGGAAGCCTGAGTGAACTTTATGGAAGCTATGCTTCTTCTGAAGCCCATGGGGGTGTGGTGAAGTCCGGAGATGTGAGAGCGATGACCAAAGGAACTGTATCTCTTGCAATTCACGGAACCGGTTCCGGAGTCGATATGGGCATTGCCTTCGGTGCTTTCAAAATTACACCGATGTAATTTTTTGCAAAATGCTTGATTTAAAAGGGCGACTCAGGTCGCCCTTTTATTTTTGAAAAGCAAATTTTTGAATCCAAGCCAGTGCTGCTTTGATTCCATCGACCGCGGCGCTGGTAATTCCTCCTGCATAGCCGGGACCTTCGCCGCAAGGAAAAAGTCCTTGGGTGGAAATGCTTTCGTAGGTTTCCGGATCTCGCGTGATACGTACAGGAGAAGAAGTGCGTGATTCGACCGCGTGAAGGATTGCATCTGGATAAGCAAAGCCTTTTCTTTTATTTTCAAACTCCAAAAATGCTTCGGAGAGATGTTGGTAGATCCAATCGGGAATGAGTTCTTTGAGATTTGCAGAAACAATTCCTGAAGGACAGCTGCTTACTTTGTTATTTATCCCCACCCGTCCTCCCCTCCCTAAAGGGCCCCTGTGGGGTAATTTAAGGGGAGGTGCAGGAGGGGATACTCCCAGTAAAAAATCTTCCAAACGTTGCGCAGGAATTTGTCTCCCATTCCCATTCTTTACACTTGCTTCGTAAACTTTTCTTTCAATCTCTCGCTGAAATTTCATGAGTTTAAAAGGATCTTCCCCGGCGACACGTTCCTTTGAAACGCTGCAAACAATTGCTGCATTTGCCCAAGGAGAATTCCGATGGTAATTGCTCATGCCATTGACGACGATGGTTTCTGGATCGGTGGTGGAGGAAATGACATAACCTCCCGGGCACATGCAAAAACTGTAAACTCCAATCTCTTCTTTTTCCCAATAAGTTTGAAGTTTGTATTGGGCGGTTTCCAAATCTGCAAGTTCGCAGGCTTTTCCGTATTGCCATTGATTAATATATTTTTGGGGATGTTCGATGCGCAGGCCGAGCGCAAAATCTTTTGCTTCGAAATGAATACCTTGCTGATGGAGAGTATGAAAAAAACTTCCGGCGCTATGTCCGCAGGCAAGAATGAGGCCGGTACCTTCGATTTTCTCTCCCTCTCCCCTGGAGGGAGAGGAGGGGGAAGTATACACTCCTTGCACCTGATTTTTATGTAAATCTAAAGATTCTACACGTGTGGAAAATCTCAGATCGGCGCCACGAGCGATGAGGTCATCTGACATTTTCCGAATCACTTCCCGAATGAGATTGCTGCCGACATGAGGATTATAAACATAAGTAATTTCTTCAGGAGCTCCGTAAGAAACAAAGGTTTGCATCACATGTTGAATAAGGGGGGATTTGATACGGGTGATGAGTTTGCCATCGCTGAAAGTTCCTGCACCTCCTTCTCCGTTGCAGACATTGCTATCTTCATCCAAAATTCCTTGGCGCCAATATTTGCTAATCTTCAACATTCGAGCATGAGTTCTTTCGCCGCGTTCAAATAAAATGGGTTTGATGCCGTGAGCGAGAAAGGTATGGGCAGCAAAGAGTCCTGCAGGTCCGGCACCGATGATGAGAGGTGGCGGACCTTTCCAGTTTATTTTTGGAAATTCCAAATGTGTTTCTTCGAGAGCATCTCCTTCTAAATAAACCTCGAGAGAGAATACCCAGATTAATTTCTTTTGATTGCGAGCATCGAGGCTGCGTTTTTTTACGCGAATGTTTTGGATTTTTTTGTTGTCAATTCCCAAATGCTTGGAAACAAGCGTTTTGAGGTCTGGATCTTTTTGATAGGGAACACGCAGTTCCTGAATCAGTTTCATTTTTATCTCCTGGCCACTATTTAAGTGGCAAGTTGTAAATCATATTCCATTTCATTGAGGGCAGCCCCATGAAATAGGAATCTGATTTTTATCAGTTTATCCCATTGACTTCGGAAAGGCGATTAATTATTTCGGTGGGCTTTACGTTGAAGGGTCTCGAGGATCATTTTTGAAAAAATTCGTCCTCGAGGTCTTGTCTTATGAAATTTACCGAAGAACAAGCAAAAGAAATAGGCAGAGACGAAGAAGAGCGTTGGCAGAAAGCGCATGCAGCCATCTTGAAAGAGATGAAGCGCACCCGTTCGGATTATGCCCAGGATCGTCAGCTTGCCCAGGAACTCACTGCGCAACTTGTTGCAGCCACTCGTGAAGATGATGTGATGGATGTTTCCAATCGTGAGATGGTGGCGCATGGCTTGGTGAATTTAAGAAAAGATAAATCCGACGATTTGGAAACTCTGGCAGAACAGCCGTATTTCGCCCGAGTGATTACGGAAGAAGATGACAAGAAAGTGGAGTTTAAGCTGGGAACCGCCAGTTTTCCTGCGGAGCGTATCATTGATTGGAGAAAAGCCCCGATTAGCAAATTGTATTACGACTACAAAGAAGGGGATGACTTTGCCGAAGAAATTCAGGGGCGTGAACGCGAGGGAATTATTTTGTTGCGTCGTGCCTATCAAGGGCAGCGTGATCGCCTTCATCGTGTGGAAATGCCTCAGGGAGTGCTCACAAAATCTCCCGAGGGATGGCAAATGCAGGACAAGTCTTCCCAATTTTCTCGTACGGAAGATCATGATGGACATTTACCCCCCATTTTATCTCTGATCACTGCCGATCAGTTTGCGCTGATTACTTCCAATGTCCAAAAACCCATGGTGATTCAGGGCATCGCTGGAAGTGGAAAAACCACGGTGGCTTTGCATCGCTTGGCCTGGTTGCTTCATGAAGATAACAGTGATGCGAAAGCCGAAAAGTGTTTGGTGGTCATGTATAATCGTTCACTGAAAGCTTATGTGGAGACCACTTTACCTGAATTGAAAATCGAGGGAGTGGCGATTCAAACTTACACGCAGTGGGTGAATGAAATTTTGAATGATATTGTGGGACCTCGTTCTCGTGCGCCTTTGGAGAAAAATCGGGATTTGGAAGTTTTTAAATCCTCCGGATTTTGTCTCAAGCTTTTATATGATTTTATTCTGAAAAACCCGCATCAAAAATCCAGAAAATTTGAGGATGAATTATTTGAATTTTACCAAGATCTTGTTGGACAGGAACTCCTTTGGCGAAAGTGGGGAGACATTCAAGCACAGTTGAAGCAGCAATTAGAAAGAAGGGTGTTGGATCTTCAGGATGATTCATTGTTGTTACATTTGATTTATGCGGAGTATGGTTTTTATCCGACGAAAAATCCCAAAGTCCTTTCCTTGCTCGACCATTTGGTGATTGATGAAGCCCAGGATTTCGGTGTGGTGGAAATTCGGGCTTTGCTGAATGCCCTGGATCAGGATCGTACTGTAACGATTGTGGGTGATATGGGTCAACGGATCATCGCCGGTCGCGATGCTTGGACTTGGGAAGAGCTTTTGAAAGAAGCGGGCTTTGCTGAAACTCTTCCGGTTGCATTGACGGTTTCTTTTCGTACCACTCGTGAAGTGCTGGAAATTGCCAGTCATGTGAGGGGAGAAAAGTTTGATGAGCATACGATGAGAACTCTCCGAAACGGACCTTCTCCTTCCTTTATTCCCGTAAAAGAATCGAGTTTATATGTTTTGCAAATTGCGGATTGGATTCGAGCACGTTTGAAAGATAGTCCTCGTGCAATTTCTGCGGTGATTTGTCGCTGGCCCAAGCAGGCTGCAAGATTGGTGGAAGAGTTGCGCAAAGAGGGTTTGAATTCGGTGCGCTTGGGGCATCGCGATCAATTTGAATTTTCACCCGGAATTACCGTTACGAATGTTCATCAGGTGAAAGGTTTGGAATTTAGAAATGTGCTCATTGTGGAACCTTCTGATGAAAACTATTCTTCCCGTAACGATGAAGAAAGAAATCTTCTCTATGTGGGAGTGAGTCGTGCAGAGTTGAGGCTTGATTTTATAGGGATGAAGCGGCCTTCCATATTTCTTCCCAAGTTGGAAAAAGAGGAAGATTAAAGTTTTGAAACAAAAAGATTGTCTTTCAGATAAAAGCGATAAGGCAATTCAGCTCCTTTCTGAATTCCGATTCTTTTTGTTTTGACGATCGAAAATTTTTTCGGCTTTTCAAAATAATCTCGGGGTAAAAGACGAAGTTCGCTGCTTAGTAGATTGTGATGATTTTGTTTGGCATGAATTCCCATCGCGATGACAAGTTTCCCGGGTCCATTGCATAGTTCGTGTAGGGAAAGATTTCTTTTCAGATTTTTTTTACGTCTTTTTTTCATGAGTTCAATTCCTGCGATGGGTTCGAGAGCTCGAATGAGTACGGCTTCTCCTTTTCCTTCGGGAGCGGTGACCACATTAAAACAATGATACATTCCATAAATAAAATAGATGTAAGCGTGGCCGGGTGGTCCGAACATGGCGATGTTTCGCGGCGTTATTCCGCGAGAAGCATGGCAAGCGGGATCGTCGTGTAGATAAGCTTCTGTCTCAACAATTCGTCCGATCGTGAGTCCTTCTGAAGAGTAATGAGCGAGATACATTCCGAGAAGATCTTTTGCTGCTTGAAGAGTTGGTTTTTGAAAAAGAATTTCTAGATTTTTTTCACTCAAAACATCCATAATCTTTGAATATCCCTATAGTGTTTTAACTTTCAATGAATAGTTTGGGAGTTTAAAACTACCCCATAAAGAGGGGCCGCTCTTTATGCGGTAAGTATTTCTAACTTTTAAAGAGCACTGACGTACTCTTTAAAAGTTGAAATGCTACAGAAGAGGAGAGGAATCTATGAAAAAAGTTCTATTCTTATTGAGTTTTATTATCTTTTGGCCCTTTTCATCTCAGGCTGCTGAGTTTGCAAAACAGATATATTTTAACGGCGATATTCTCACCATGAATGACAAACAGCCTCAGGTGGAAGCGCTTGCTATTAAAGACGGAAAAATTCTTGCCGTGGGAAGCAAGGATGAGGTCTTCAAGCTCAAAGATTCCAAGACGCAGCTTGTGGATTTGAAAGGGAAAACTCTTTTGCCGGGATTTATTGATCCCCATAGTCATTTTATCAATGCTGTTGAAATGGCGGATTGGGTGAATATATCGGCGCCTCCTGTAGGTTCGGTAAATAGCATTGCAGATCTTTTGTCAGTTCTTGATCAATACAAAAAAAGTAAGAATCCAAAATCGGGTGATTGGATTGTGGGATATGGTTATGATGCAACCACTCTTTCCGATGGCCGTGAATTAACACGCGATGATCTCGATAAAGTTTTTCCGAATAATCCTGTGGTGCTGATTCATGTATCTTTGCATGGAGCTGTTTTAAATTCTGCCGCCTTCAAAGCGGTAGGAATCGATGCGAATACACCCACTCCTGTGGGGGGAATTATTTTGCGTAAACCGGGAACGGGTGAACCTGCGGGTTTATTGATGGAGCAGGCTTTTCTTCCAGTTTATTTGAAATTGCCCAAACCTTCTGAAGCGCAAATGTTAGCGGGATTAAAAACAGCGCAAAATATTTATGCGAGCCATGGTTATACGACGGCGGTAGATGCTCCACTGGAAGGTCCCTCGATTGAACTTTATCAAAAAGGAGCAGATCAAAATCTTTTTTATATTGATCTGATTGGTTTTGCGCGTTGGCTCGAATTTCCGGACATGATTCAAAAAGGCTTCAAGCCGACCCAGGAATACCACAATCATTATCGCTGGCCCGCGGGAGTAAAAATTGTGGGGGATGGTTCGCCTCAAGGGAAAACCGCTTTTTTCACGAAACCTTATTTAACAGGTGGGCCCAGTGGTGAAAAAAACTGGCTTGGAAATCCGAATATCACACAGGATGATTTGAATAAACTCATCAAACTTGCTTACGATAATCATGTTCAAGTGGAATATCATGCAAACGGCGATGCTGCGATCGATATGCTTTTAAAAGCGCATCAGTTAGCAGGAGCTCCTACCGATCGTCGAACGACTGCGATTCACTCTCAATTTATTCGTCCCGATCAACTGGATCAGTATGTGAAGTTGGGAATTATTCCTTCTTTCTTTACCAATCACGCATTTTTTTGGGGCGATGTGCATGTGAAAAATTTAGGAAAACAAAGGGCTTATTTTTTAAGTCCGATGAAAACGGCGAAAGCCAAAGGTTTACACATGACCAATCACAGCGATGCTGCGGTGACTCCTCCGTATCCCTTGTTTACAGTTTGGTCTGCGGTGAATCGTGTGTCACGTTCGGGACAGGTGATTGGACCGGATGAAAGGATTTCACCGATGGATGCCTTGAAGGGCATTACACTCGATGCAGCTTATCAATATTTTGAAGAAAATAAAAAAGGATCGCTAGAGCCTGGAAAGTTTGCAGACCTTGTGATTCTGGCTGCAAATCCTACGAAAATTGATTCGATGAAAATTAAAGATATCCAAGTTTTGGAAACTGTCAAAGAAGGGAAGACGGTTTATCAAAAAGTAGCCCACTAGCATTTTTTAAACTGGGTAGAATGAAGAGTTGTTATGGAAATTCTGTTTTTAAGTAAATTGTGTAAATAATTTTATAATAAAATTACATTTTATAGTAATTTATTTTTATTAATTTACTATTTTTTAGAAACAAAATCCCCCTCCCTCCGATAATCTCTTTGGGTTTGAGCTGGCCTTTCAATAGAGCCAGATAAAAGGAGTGGGCACATGGCAGATTTTCCGACTACTTTGTATTTTAAAGATCGCAACGAGGTAAGGTTACCTCGCATTTCAATAGGCGCTTCGAGCGCTATTCCTGAAACTAAAGATGGAAAATTAGTAAGTAGCGGCGGAGCCATGATTCACGTGGACGGCCCTTCCTGGAGTTTGTGTTTAGCCACCTGCGATAAATATGGTGCAGCTTATCGCTTGGGCTTCGGAAATGACCGCTTGCGTTGGAACGTCAGGAATACCTTTTCTTATTTCATTCCGAATGATGTGAATTCGAAATGGTATTTTGGGGGAGCAACAGGTTTTGATTTTCTCAAAGTATTTGAATTGAGTGGAAAGTTTGAAATCGAAGTAGATCCGCATCCGGGCAAAACATTTCTTGCCGGTCCTGAACTCATCTTCAATTTTTTCAAGGCTGCAGATAACTGGACACAATACATTCCCGCAGGTTCGCGTATCGGAGCGCTTTTCATGTGGGGAGACAATACTCCTACGCAAATTTTATTTACCTATAGTGCCTTGATTGGATCTTAGTTTTTAAAATCAAAACATGATGAGGAGTGATTTATGCCACCCCGTGAAGTGAATTTGAGAAAATTAAATATAGAGCCGGTTTTTTTTCACGAACTTGAGGCTCCTATCCAGTTCGTGCATTTAGAAACTAAATCTAAATTAGATTTATATCAATGTGCTGAAAATGATGTGGGATGTCGATTTCGCGACTTGCTGGCGGATCGTAAAGAACATAAGAAAAGAAAAGTAGAACCCAATACGGCTACTGATGCAACGAAGGCAGTAATCCAGGATGATTTGCCAAGTTTTTCATCCAATAATCCGATGATAAGACGCATAGATATTGGAGCGAAAGGAATAGTAGATCCAAAAAATATTGAAATCACCCAAGAAAGGGCAAGGCAGGCTTTGGCTTATGTCAGGCAACATGCTGCTGAGGCCCTTACTCCCGAACAAAAAATGGAAGTATTAGACAAGGCGATGCAGCATGTGGGGTATTACAGACCTCCGACTTATAACCGTGATTTTCCAAGTCATTATGTAGATAGCTTGGCTTCTCCCAAAGATGAAAAAGGTATTCCGACTTATTGTGATCCCTATCATTTTACAATGTATAGCTTGGGTGTTGAGGCAGGATGGCCTGTACACATGGTGTCTGCTCCGGATCACGTTTTTATTCGATACGACGACGGAAAAAGAAAAGTGGATTACGATAGTGGAATTACTCATGACAAAGATTATGTGGCAAAGAGTAAAATCGATAAGCAATCGATTGAACAGGGAGTATATCTCAGAAGCTTGACTGCTGAAGAGGTGGAAGCAAATTACCATTTTGACAAGGCAGGTGCTCTCCAAAGCAAGGGGGATGTTCAAGGTGCGCTTGAAGAATATGCCAAGGCAATTGAAAAAAATCCGAATGATGTAAATCTGATCACAAATAGAGCCATGCTTTATCAAGGCGAAGGCGACATCAAAAAAGCCATGGCTGATTATGACCGGGTTCTTAAATTGGATCCGAACGATCTTCGTGCTCTTTATGAAAGAGGAGTTTATCGTCTTGAAGATAAAAATCCAAAAGATGCTTTGAAAGATCTTGAGCGTGCACAGGAACTTTTAATTCATTCCGATAGAACCTCCTCAGGAAATTTTCAGGGAGAAAATATTGGACTTCATATCAGGCTGAATATGGCGGAGGCGAAAAGGTTGAATGGTGATTTGAGAGGGGCCAAAGAAGACTTGGAGTTCATTAAAAAATATTATCCAGAAGACGAATTTAGGGCACAGGCAATTATTCGTTTGGGGAAAGTGAATTCGCAAATCCTTGAAGAAAATAAAAAAACTACCTGGTTTCGCCGACACGTCGAATTCGGATTGCCCGAGTTGCACATGGGTACTTCTATTACGGCTCCTTATACAATTCGGGATTCTTCAGGGACTGAAAAAAAGCAGATGGACAGTGCTTTTCTGGGACATCTCGATTTTTTCAAGATGGGTATATGTTTGGCGTCTTGCCGAGAAAAGGGCGCTTTGTATCGTTTAGGCATGGATGACGATGGAATGCGTTTCATGTTCAAATTGTCTGCGGCGATGCTAACACCTGAAAATGGTCAGACGGCGTGGTATGGAGGTCTCGCTGCCGGTATGGAATTTTATGGGGCTTTCTTGGGTGTGTATGGAAGGCTGGATATGAAAGTCGTCGATGGATTTGGAAAACGTTGGTTGATGGGTCCTGAAATTAATTTCAAACCCTTTAAACTTACAAAATCTTGGCCACATTGGTTGCCTGGAGGATCTGGTATCGGTGCCTATTTTCAAACAGGAGGAGGAGAACCCGATAAGTGGGTGTTTTCTCTCAATGCATTTTTCGGTTGATCATTTCAGTGTCTTCAAAATTTCCAAAGAATTTTGAATGAGTTCTCGGCAAGGCCCTTCATCCATTTCACGGAAGCGATCGACAATTTTCTTTTGGGTTTCTTCGGAAAGATATTTTTCCACGGTGTTGGCGAAACAGGTGTCCTCTTTTTCAATGTGTTCTGCGAGCATCGAATAATAACGATAGAGAGCATAAGCCAGGGAAGAGCTGTCTTTGCTTTTACCATTGAGTCTTTGTTGCAATTCATACTCAATAAGTTGCAGAAGGCTGCGACCCAAAATATGTTCTTCGAGCAGTGGATTTACAATGTGCCCCTCACGGGTCATGTGTTTCCATTTTTCACGAAGGGCTTCATCATCCAGATTCATTTGCTTGAGGATCTCATCCACCTGGGAAATGATGGTGGGCCGTTGAATTTCCAATTCCTTGTAATAGATGCAACGAGGGCCTCCTTCAATATTTTGAATGGGATAGAGTTCTTGAAATAAAATATCTTCCTCTTTTTTGTGATGAGAGGTGTCGGCGTAATCACGACAGAAGCGAAGAATTTTTTCATAACGAGAAGGATCTGGTAATTTTCCCTCACGCAATTCTGCCATTTCTTGTTGGAAGATGGGTAAAATTTCAGAGATAATTTGATGTTCTTTAAAAAGATATTCCGGGACAAGCTTACTCATATATATGAAGCTAAAGAAAATCGATGTTTTCGTATATGATTTCAATCATAAGACTATTCAAGCAGGGCTTGGTTTTTTTTGGAATAGGAGGATGACAGCTGTAATCAACCAAAGTCCTCCGTTAAAAACGCACAGCAGAATATCATAAAACTGTTCTAAGGGATCCGCATCGATGGAAATTGCTAGGAGTGAAAAAGCGAGAATGATTCCGCCCAACACGGATAAAATTCCTAGAATAAGAGAAGAGATCCAGAAAAACTTGTGAATGAATCTGCTTTCCCAGTGTTTTGAAAAAAACATCAGAATGCCCAGCCAAAAATCGTAAATTCCGATAAGGCCTAGAGCCAGAAAGGCGACAGTGCCTAAAATGAGCATGGGACCTGAGTCGGTGCTGTGTCCGAGGGAATTGAATGCAAAGATAAAAAATTTTAGTCCTAAGCCAAAGGTAAGAATTCCACAGAGTATCCAGAATGATCCCAATATTTTTTGAAATGGCATAATGTATAATAATTTATTTTATACAAAAGTCGAGTTGTGTAATTTAAAGGGGTCCTGCAGAAAAAACCTGGGTGCAGAAAATTCTAAATCCATCCGAAGAACAGGCAATTCCCATGAGAGTATATTCCTTTGAAAGAATGTTTTTACGGTGTTCCGGAGAGCTCATCCAGTCCTTCATCATTTGTTCTGCAATGGCGGAAGGATCTCTTAAGCCTTTTTCACTGTAGATTTGATGAAGATTTTCGCCACAACTTTCATCATATCCGGGTTTGAACTTGCGTATGCGATCGAGTACGAATTTCCCCTCAGGACTGAAGTGGGAAAAATAACGGCGTTTCAACATGTCTTGAGAGTGCAAAAGCGCGGCTTTGTAGAGCGTAATATTAAATTCAAGAGAGGAAAGTTTTTTGTCTTTTCGTTGTTGGTTCGTTTTCTCGAAGAGTTGACTTTCCACGCTGCTTAGCAAGTCTTTGAGAGATGAAACGGAGTCGGATTGCTTGAGGTGAAATGGGAGATAAGGACTATCAGAGCCTTGAGCTTTCAGTGTGTAGGGCGCAGCACTGCCTAAGCCGAGCAAACATAAGAAAACAATCTTTGAAAATTTAATTGTGGGGTCCAATCTCTTTTAGGTCGCAAGGTTGAATGCAAGACCAGGTGGCGGTGCATTTTGTTTGAGGTTTGGTGAAGTCTTTTTGATATTCCACTTCTTTCGAACAATAGGTCATGGGAAGATTATTCAGGAGATTGTCGATATCTTTGGAAGACCAGCAAGCACCGGGGTCAGTAGGATTGGTTTTTCCCACTTTTTGTTTGGGAATTACAAAGTCCTTGTGAGGATTTTCGCAGACACAATGGATCGACATCATTCGGCAGGGACTGGCATCATTGGATGATTTGTTTTGTGCCTGTGCTTGAGAAATTGAAAAAAAGACAACACACACTATCAGTGCTCGATACAGTTTCATGAATCCTCCCATTGGATAAGAAACTATTGTAGATTCTTTTTAGAAAACTGTAAAACTTATTTTTAGACGAATGTTTCTGAACAAAGAGACATCGAACTATAAAAACTTTTTTGTGATAAAGTTTTTTGATTTTAGGTTGTTGTTGAGAGGGGAGTGCTTGGGAACTTTTTTTTCTTTTGAAACCAGGCAAAATATACCAGAAGAAATGTGATCACAGAATGAAAGACGATTGCAAAACTGTTGACGGTACTGTTGACCGTAATCCCTAAGGTTTTGATTGGGAGAAGACCGCTTGAAGCCAGCCAAATGTGACCCCATAAACCCTCGAAAAAAAATCCTGCCAAAAATTTTGAAATTTCTTTTCCAACATTCATAAAATGCCTCCTTTTAGAGCCTAATTTAAAGTATTTTAAAACTCTATCCATGATGAAAGTCAGTTTTTGTGTAGATAATGCGTGTTTTTTTGCATGTTCATGAAGTTGAAAGACGGTTTTCTATCCTTTCAAGACTCGATTGGGATTCAAAACCGCAATGACGGATTAAAGTCAGACGACTCGGGATAAAATTGCATACTCGGGAACTTGAGGTATATCCCCGATTAACCAACCTGGAATATGTCCGCCGTGAAGGGCTTCCAAGTTTTGACCTTGTTCATCTTGAATCGCTTTAATTTCAAAGTTAAAACTTTTTTCAGGCGTCATGATTTCTAATTGATCCCCTACATTCAGCCTATTTTTGGGAGTAACGAATAAACTTCCCGGCTTGCTTTCCAAAATCATTCCACCAAATTCTTGGGAGTAAATATTGGTAATGCCTTCTTCGTAGCGTTGCAAAGAGCTATCGGTTTTGCCCACCAAAAATCCGGGAGTGTAGCCACGGTTGTGGATTTTGTTCAGTTCCTTGACGAGTTCAGGATTGAAGGGTTTTCCTGCCATCATGTCATCAATCGCCTGACGATAAGTGCGCGTGGTGACCGCCAAGTAATAGACTGACTTGGTTCTTCCTTCAATTTTAAAGGAGTCGATGCCGGCTTCGGCCATTTCCTTCAAATGTTCGATGGCCATCAGGTCGCGCGCGTTCATGATGTAGGTGCCATGCTCATCTTCATCGATGCGCATGAATTCTCCGGGGCGATCTTTTTCTTCCAGATAGAAATCAGCCAGCAAATCCAGGCGGTTGCTGCTGCTTTCTTCTTCGAGCTGGGGTTTTGCGTAAAGCTTGTAAGGCCAACGACAGGCATTGGTGCATAAACCCTGGTTTGCGTCGCGATGACCAAAGTAATTCGAAAGCAAACAGCGACCCGAGTGGGCAATGCAAATTGCACCATGGACAAAGGCTTCCAATTCCATTTCGGGAACTTTGTTTTTGATTTCTTTGATTTCGTTGATGGAAAGTTCGCGTGAAAGAATAATGCGTTCGACCCCGGCCTTATGCCAAAACTTTACTGCGGCCCAATTCATGACGTTGGCTTGAACAGAGAGATGGACAGGAATTTCCGGATATTTTTCTTTTACGGCATGAATCAAGCCCGGATCGGCCATGATGATGGCATCCGGTTTTGCAAGTACCATTTCGTCAATTTTTTTCAGGAAGAGATCAATTTTTTGATTATGCCCCAGAATGTTGGCGGTGAGATAAAACTTCTTTCCTAACTGATGAGCATGTTCGGCACCCTCGAAAATGCTTTGATCACGGAATCCATTTTCACGTGCGCGAAGAGAAAATTGGGGAATACCGGCATAAACGGCATCTGCCCCATAAGCAAAAGCGAATTTCAGGTTTTCAAGATTGCCCGCGGGCATGAGTAGTTCTGGTTTAATCATTTGGCACGACTAATGTGTTTTGGGGAGCAAATCAATCCCTAATCTCCCATACATTTCTTGACGAAGTCCGCCTTGCATAAGACAATTCCCGCTCAAACCTAAAAAGGAGTGATATGAAAAAAGTGACTTTTCTTGCCTCGTTATTTTTGTTCGCCTTTTGTTTTTCTTGTAATTCAAACAATTCAGCTTCTCAGAATATTACTTATGCCACTTTGAATTATCCTCAGGGCGCTAGCAATTCTTCTACTTATCTCACCGGCATTCGTGGGATTACCAATTCAAACAATGTTTATATAAGTGGTATTTATGCGGCTCCCGGAGATTCTGTTACACAAGGAACGGGTTTGTTTTATGTGGGTCCCATCACGGGGGAGGGAACTTGGTATTCCTTGAATTTTCCCTCTTCGATCGGTGTGACGGTGACTTCAACGGCACTGTATGGTCCTAATAATGGAGTGGGAGGAAATATCCAAGTGGTTGGAAATTATACAAGCTCTGAAAACGGCGCTTTTGATTTGGGTTTACTTTATCAAGGCCCTCTGGATGGTTCGGGTACCTGGACCACTTTGAATCCGCAAAGTTTAGAACCCGTTCGAACGGTGAAAAACACCATTGCCCATAGCACGATGGGTGGGCTGGTGGTGGGTAATTACGATACGGATCTCGCGACCGGAAAAGCATTTATCTATAATATAGCAGAAAACAGCTATGTGGAAATTGTGAAGTCGGGAGCGGTGAGTGTGACGGCCTATGGTATTTGGCATAATGGAGGAAGTACTTACACGATTGCCGGTGGTTATAGTGATGTTAACGAAGGCGGTGTTGATACTGCTTATCTCGTCGATTACGATTCAAACACTCAGTCTTTTACGAACTGGACCTCATTTACCTACAATAACCAGCCTTCGGTAATTACACATTTTGAAGGAATTACCACCGATAATAACGGGGGATATAATCTTGTTGCAGATGCTCTGAGTGGCGAAGATGTGGTTGCTTCTTTTGTGCATGTTCCCAGAAATTCCTCAAATACTTTTGGAGCTGCCACTTGGACTCCTTATGCTTATCCGGGTGCTGTGCTGACTTCGGCAAATACCGTTTATCTGAATTATGCTTTGGGAATTTATGAACTCACGAATGGCGGTCCCGCCAACGGTTATGTAACGACTATTCCGGAGTAAATACCCCTATTCGATGCCTTGAAAACTTGCTAAAGTTCTTCTACCCATCGTTGGAGAGGAGAATTTTATGAAAAAGCTATTGAATGTCTTTTTGCTTCTTTCTTGTTTGTTGCCTTTGTCTTCAGAGGCGCAGAATGCTTCCAATCCGAGTCCTGCACAAATCTTGAACATGACCGTTTCTCACCCAGGTCGTAGATCTCATGCTCAAGTTTTGGGTGACGAAGGAGAATGCTATTCAGCAGCAAAAAAACAAACAGGTATAGATCCTTTGAATCCTCCGCCTCGCCCCGAAGAACAAAGCCCCAAGAAGAATGCATTGGGGACGGCAGCTCCGATTGCGGTATCCGCTGCGACACACAGCCCTATCGGTTTGGCAGTCAGTGCGGGACGCCGCAGAAGGGCTGCAAACCAGAATGCCCAAGCCCAAATGACCTATGATGAGTCTTGGCAACAATCGATGAATGCCATACGGCACGCTTTCGCCACTTGCATGCAGGCCAAGTCTTATGTGGTGGAAGAATAAGATTATTTTTTTAAATAAAAATACAAACAAGCTACAGCACTGATGAGAAGGGAAATCCAGGTGAGATTTGTGCCCAGAAAACGTCCAAAGCTCGGGCCCCTGGATTTGTTCAGACCATAAGCATGCAGGATTCTGCCCAGTAATAGGCTTGCTCCGATGAGATTAAGAAGAATAGGCCCGGCATGATTCACTTCCAAAACAAACATTAAAAGTAAAACCAGAGGAATGTATTCTGCGGCGTTCGCGTGGACACGAATTACCTGAAGCATTTTGGGATGATTGGCATCTCCCAATTCTATTTTTTCGTTGATACGAACAAACACCACATAAAAAGAGAGAAAGAGATAGAGGAGCGCATTTAGTGAAGCATAAAGCAGAGTGAAGGGAGTTGAAATCATGGAAAAGTTTTTAACATTTTTTGGATTTTTTCTAAATGAAATAAAAAGCCCTATCTGCCTGAGACAGATAGGGCTTTGAATTAGGAAAACCGTACATTAGGGAAAAACACTTGTTTTATAATTGTGGTAATCGGGTTGGGTTTTTGTTTCGTCAATATAAAGATTATGATTTTGATAAATTGGGTTCATGGGCACATCGGTAAGAATTAATAAATTTTTATCCCAGAAATTCATACTATCAAGATTGAAAGCTCCAAAGCCTCCTTCCCATTGTGCTTCATGATAAAGATCGTCTTTTATTTTTCTCCCATAGTTCATGAATCCAAAGTAAGCATCTTGCTTCTGCTCATTTTGATAATAAAAAACGCTTCCTAAAATGATGTTTTGCCAGGGAGTAATAAATTTGATCCCATTTTGTGAGAAGTCAGAAGGGACAGGTTTAAGCTTTAAAGATCCAGCGTGATTATTAATATCTAGAATAATATTCATTTTGTCCGTCAGTTTTCCGGTTTCAGCATCAATCCAGTTTACAAGTTTTACTTGGATACCGTAGATTTTATAAACTTCAAGGAGTCTGGCTTGGATGGGAATTAATTGCGTTTGCATCATCGGAGCAAGAACGCTTGCTGTAAGAACATGATCGACATCAGTAATGTAATTGAAGATAAATTTTGAATCACTCAAATAAGGCGCAAATAAATTCATTTCTTCATGAAGCTTACTGTTGATAGACTGAAAATCTGAAATTTCTTTTTGAAGAGTAGGGTCCACTTCTCTGGCAAATAACATGAATTTGTTGAAAGCCACCAAATCTCCCGGTGAAGGAATTGTTTTGCTGTCTCCAAAATAGTTATTCCAAGTTTTGAGGATATTCTCTTTGACGGATGTGAAATTATTTGCATCGATAAAATTTGCATGAGCGGTAAATACACTATCCAAAGGATCTGTGGGCGTACTGGTATTTGTATTTCCAGTAGAAACGGGATCTGTTGGGTTGTTATCCAGAGCTCCTGCTCCCTTCAAGGGACTATCCGTGGAGCTGATATCTGTTGTTCCAGAACTTCCCGAACAGGCGGATAAGGCCACAATTATTGAAAAACAAAATAACAACGAAAGAATATTTCTTCTTCTCATAAACTCCTCCTTCTTTAGGTTTGTTTTCAGCTTTTCCTCCCGAGAAAAACTGAGATTGGAAGTTAGGTTTGCAAAAGGAGGACCATGAGAATCTGTCAAGAAAAGTAAAGACTGATTAAGAGAAAGTTAAAGAGAAGAGTGCTCTTTGTTCACAGTTTGGGAAGGATGAGAGAAAATTTGTCTAATGGGCACTTTTCCAAGACTTGTCAATTTTGTAAGAGTTTATTTTTGCAACGAGAGTGGCAGTATCTTTTCCCAGATTTTTTTGTAGGACCTGTCCATCCTGATTGACCAGAAAGGTCATGACGCCGGAGTCATCCCACTTTGAAGGATAGGCAATGAGCCCAAAATTTTTGCCATGAGTGGGCAGCATACGGTAATAATACCCATGATAAATTAAAACAGGATTTCCATCAGGAGCCTTGTATCCTTCTGCCACTGCTTTGCCTACTTTTGAACCCATGGGGCTTTGATCTTGAGGATTTGAGGAAGCCCAGTAAAGTCCGTTTTTCTTTCCTTCGTCGCTGAGAAATTTCTGGGCGTAAATTCCTTTATTCATTTGGGCGAATTCCTGTTGGGCCTTCACATAATCTTTCATATTCTGGATGGCTTCGAGTTCATTTGCTCCCACGCGTCGATTGAGAATTTCTTCGCGTCCTGTTTTGATATCGAAACTCCATTGATTTCCTGTTTTTACCAAGGGAATCGGGAAAGGCCATTGATCTTTTCCGATCAGAAGAACTTCGTGGCTTTTGTCGCCTTCCACCCATTTGCTTCCTTCGGCGAGTCTTGCGAGAAACTTATCCTTCATATTTTTATCTTGTACCGCATCTCCTGTATTCCAGAGATCGGATGTGTTGGGCCCAAAGAGGGCTTCAAGAGATTTTGTCATGTCACTGCTTTTTACTGCGGCAGAAAGTGCCTGAGAAGCCTGTTGAGGATTTGAAAAAGTTTGCTGGGCTTTTAAGGAAGCAGGAAACAATAGAGTGAATAGTAGAAAAGTTTGAATTAATTTTTTTTTCATAAAAGAACTCAACAAGTCATTGCGAGCCCTGAAGGGGCGTGGCAATCTCGTGAGTGTACTCGGGGGATCGCCACGTCGCTTTACTCCTCGCGATGACAAACAATTTGTCAATTATCTCCTTCCTCCACCTCTGAAACCGCCAAATCCACCGCCTCCACCACCGTGGAAACCACCGAAACCACCTCCACCACGACTATCAAAGCCTCGATCACTATCTCGCATCGCATCATCACCATGACCACCAAACATGGAAGAACGATCTCCTCCACCATCAAAATCATGTGTGGCCATGGGATTTACACCTGAAGCACTTTTGCCTCCTCCGAAGTTGCGGTCATCACCACTCATTCCATTTTTGTTACCCGCATCTTTCATCTGGTTTTCGAAATTTTGGTAATTGGATTTTTGGGCGTTGGCAGCATCGTCTTTGGAAAAGAGAGAACCGGGCTTTGAATAATCGCTGCTTCCGGTACCTCCTCCATAAGGAGTGCCTTTGCTGTTGTCGTGACTCCAAGGACTGTTGGGATGATTGTTGCTCCAGTTGTTGTAGTCGTTTTTGGCATCTTGGGTAGCTTGAGGATGATTGTTTTCCCAATTTTTTACATTGTTGCTGTTAATATTTCCGTTGTTCCAGTTGTAGTTGTTGACGATGGCTGAACCACCCCAAGCACCTCCCCAGGCAAAACCCATGCTCATCCAGGCACCCATCATGAATCCTGCTCCGAAACCGTACATGGGATCAGGTTCTGTATAAACAACAGTAGGATTGTAAGTGGGGACATAAATGACTTGCGGATCTGAAGGGACGATGGTGATGTTGCTGCTTCCGCTGCTTGTAGACACGGTTTGTTGAGGAGTGCTTTTGAGATTTCCCGCCTTTTGTGCCTGTTGACGGAGTTTCTGAACGGCTTGCAATACATCAGGCTGTTGGCTCATGACAGCTTGCCCCAGCTGTTGAGTCCAATCCAGTTTGTTGTTCATCATTTGCAATACTGAAGGGTAGTGCGCAACAGCTTGTACGCTGGGATCCCAACTCGAGTCAATTTTGGAAACATCTTTATCACTTTTAATGACTCGGGCTGCTTGAACAATTTCCAAAGGATAAGTGGATGCAGGAAGTATCTGGGCAAGAAGGGGATCTGGATAAAGGGCAATGGGTGCGACAAGTTTTTCAAGCTGGGCTTCAGAAAGTTTCGGGGAAGAATTGGAGTTTTGTGCCCAGAGAGGAGAGATTATCATCAAAGAAATAAAGGCCCAAACAAGAGACGCTTTTCTTTTCATAAAAAATCCTTCTTGGCTTTGTTGGGTTGAGCAGTACTAACAGAGTTGTTGTGATGAGAGTCCGAGAGGACTTTCAGCCAGCTCTGTATACTTCAAGTCCAGTATTGTAACCCACTTTTGGACTTGAAGTATTTTGCGTGGATTTTGGTCCTGAGTCGAGAAAATTCTTTGAAGCATGAAAAGGAGAGCGAACTCGGAAAAGTTTCCGAGTGCTTGATTTTTCCAAACTCCGTAAAAAATACAATGCAATCCAGTCAGTCGTTGCAGTAGAATGCTGAATATGGGTTTTACCTATTATTACAGTGTGGTGGCTTCGGTCGTTTTGTTTGTCGGCATGCTTCTCATGATTCATTGGGGAAGATGCCTGGGAAAAAGAGCTTTGGAAAAAGAGCATGTTTCCCAAAAAAGCGGAACAGGAGTGATCGAAGGATCTGTGTTTGCTTTGATGGGTTTGATGATTGCTTTTACCTTTTCGAATGCAGCGTCTCGTTTTGACAATCGTCGACAATTGATTATTGAAGAATCGAATGCAATTGGAACCGCGTATCATCGGATAGATTTAATGCCTGCAGAAGCTCAGCCTCATTTGAGGGATTTGTTCAAAAAATATCTGGGTCTGAGAATTCAGATTTATAAAAGTCTTCCGAATATTTCGAAATCCTATCAGGAAATAGATCAGTCCCACAAATTACAGGATGAGATTTGGGCTTATACAATGTCCAATATCAAGCCTGATACTCCAACAGTGGTCCCCATGCTTTTGCTGCCAGCACTCAATCAGATGTTTGATATCGAGAATCAGCGTAATAGTACCGCTTCCTTGCATAGCCCCATTGTAATTGTGGGAATGTTATTTGTGATTGGACTGGTGTGCGCCTTGTTGGCAGGTTTTGGAATGGCGGAAAGCCAGGCAAGAAACTGGATATACAAGATAGTCTTTTGTGTAATGACGGCTCTGACTTTTTATACGATTTTGGATTTGGAATATCCGCGTCTTGGATTTGTGCGTCTGGATAGTGCAGATGCAACTTTGATTGAACTACTGGGACATATGAAATGATCTTATTTTTTAACTTTCAAAGTGCTCAGATAGTTTCCTAGTCTTCGAATGCCTTCCCGAATATTTTCGATCGAGTTTGCATAAGAAATTCGAATATAGCCTTCGCCGCCTTTTCCGAAATCAATTCCGGGAGTAATTCCCACTTTTGATTTTTTCAGACAATCGAAAGCAAATTTGAAGGAATCATTTGTGAAGTGTTTGATGCTCGTAAAAATATAAAAAGCACCTTCTGGCTCGGTGAGAGGTTTGAGATTTATTTTTGCAAGTTCTTCGAGTGCGACGCTTCTTCGCTCTGCAAAAATATTACGCATGCGAATGACATCGGATTCTGCTTTTTGAAGAGCGGCAATGCCTGCCATTTGAACAAAGGGATTTACAGAAATATAAAAATTCTGCTGAATTTTTTGCATGGGTCGGATGAATTCTTTGGGTGCGATCACGTAACCCAAGCGAAAGCCCGTCATGGCATAGGCTTTTGAAAATCCGTTGATCACGAAAGCGCGATCGGTGAATTCAAGGACAGAACGTTCATGCCCCTTGTAGACGAGCCCGTGGTAAATTTCATCAGACACCAGATAAGGTTTCAATTTTGCGAGGGCAGCGAGGGTTTCATCCGGAATTAAATAACCCGTCGGATTTCCGGGTGAGTTGATGAGAATGGCTTTTGTTTTGGTATCAATTTTTTTCTTCACTTCCGCAGGATTGTAATGAAAACGATCTTTCTCCTTCACACGCACAAAAGTACATTTGCCATCCAAAAATTCTACAAAACTGGGGTAACAGGCGTAGTGCGGGTCTGGAAGGATGACCTTGTCTCCGCGATTTAAGAGTGCTGCAAAAGTAAGGAAAAAAGCGGGAGAAGAACCAGCAGTAACTAATATTTGCTCAGGATCTACTTTTACCGAATATTTTTTGAGGTAATGTTTGCAGATTTCTTCACGCAGTTCGATCAATCCCTGAGAATGGGTATATTTGGAAATGTCTTTTTGAATGGCTTCGATGCAGGCTTCTTTGACACATTCGGGAGGAGGGAAATCCGGCTCACCAATGGAAAGTGAAATGACATCCTCCCCATTTTTGCGCATGTGACCAATCTCTTCGAGGATATCCATGGCGATGAAGGATTTAATTTGTCGGGATTTTTTGGAGATTATCGGTTTCATTTAGCCTCTTGTGTAAACAACTATTTGCAGTATCATGTCGATAATATAGTCAGGCTTTTTATCAAGCTTAAACTGTTAAAAGAAGTCAAGATATCATGAAAAAAGTAACACTCATTTTATTGTTTTTTAGCTTCGTCCTCGTGACCTCTTTTGTGTCTCGCGAGGCTCAGGCCCAATATTATGGGGGCTATGGCTATTATTTTCAGCCCAATTCTTTCAATTGTTTTACAGGTTGTGGAAAGTCGGCTCAGGTGGCTGCCTGGACCAGTGTAGGACTCGCTGCTGTTGATGCGGCGGTGGGTGTACACATGTATTCCAAACAACTTGAATTGCAAACCAACCAAAATATTTACCAGATTGAACAAGCCAAATCCCAGGCGAATATTAATCAAACCTTGCAAGACTATCAGAATATCATGGCGGTGGCGCCTTTCTTTGATGATACACCGTCTTCACCGCCTTCGAAGACCCCTTCTTACCAGCATTATCCCACGGTAGCTCCGTTACAACCCCATAAAATTGAAGCGACAGATACCCATCAATAACATGAAGAAAATTCTTATTTTATTTTTTGTGATGTTTTGGAGTTTGTGGAGTGCAAGTCTTTGGGCGGATCCTCCCGTGATTTCAGGAAATGGTTTTTCTTGTACAAAAAGCCAACTTTTGGTGACCTGTGAAGGGCAATTTCCGGGGATGACGGGTACTATTGGGGCGAGTGGAAATTATGGAATTCAGATTATTTATGAAAGCCCGGGGGCGGTCAAAACACGAAATATCTTTGATAGTACCACGGGTTGTTTAATGCAGATTTCGATCAATGTAATGGGAATGCCTTTTCAGGCCTTTGTGAAAAACATATCCGGGGCCAGCCAAACTTTTTCCCTTCCTGCCCAGCAATTGCCCGCCTACCAATTTTGTAAATCCTGAAAATAGCTTTTGCTCTTTTATCTGAGAATCCATAGAATATCCCTCTTCATTTATATTTAGGGGGAAATATGAAAAAATCTGTTCTTGTGAGTTTTTTTGTTTTTGCTTTGAGTTTTTTTTCCGTTCTCGAAAAAGCTCATGCCTTACCGGACTGCCAAGTTGACTTAAATATTACGGTGACCAATTCCACGGGGGGAGCTTGTGACTGTGTGGGGACGACGGTAGACGTCAGTAGTTGTAGTTTGCAAGAAGCCCTCAATAGAACGACCCGAATGACAAGCGGGCATACAAACACGATCACTCTCGATTTCGATGGAGATTATAGTACGCTCGATAGCTTTTCTTTCACGGGCGTGAACAGTGCCAGTTCGGATAATGTTTCACTCGTTCTTCAAGCCGCAAGTGGTAAATCGCCGATTTTAGAAGGGTCCACTTTAACTTCACGTATTCTTTCAATTACGGACACTTTTTCAGGAAGTCATGAATTGCATGTGACCTTGGATGGAATCACTTTCAAGAATGCGGATGTGTACGGAGGAGTTGTGATTACCATGGCTGATAATTCAAGTACGGTATCTGTGAAAAATTGTATTTTTGAAAATAATACCGATGATACCTCAAGCTCATCAGACCAGGGGGGGGGAGGTCTTTTGATCGATGCGGTGAATGCAACGGTGAATGTAAGTTTGTTGGGAAATCATTTTTCCAGTAATACGGCCATAGGGGGAAATGGTGGCGGAATATATGTTCTTACAAAAGGTTCCGTAGTGATGGGTGGAGTAGCAGATAGTGCACAAAACACCTTGCAAGCAAATCAGTCTCCACAAGGTACAGGGGGAGCTGCGCTGCTTAAGGCAGGTGATTTAACGATGATAAATAATATATTTACGGATAATCATGCAGACCCGGGTAACACAAGCTCTGGAGGAGTAGGAGGGGGTGTGATGGCAGATGTGGGAGAAGGGGGAAGTGGAAATACAGATATAGAAAAAAATATTTTTGATGGAAATACAGCTTTGGCAGATAGTGCAGGGGGAGTTTATTTGCAAGTAACCGTCCCGGGTTACAGCTTCAATTTTAGTGGAAACCAGATTTCTAATAATCAAGACGGGGGAATTAGTCATCTTGGTGGAGGTGTCTTAATTAATTTGAAAGAGCTTTCAAATGGCGATGCGATACTTTCTGATAATCTTGTTTATGGTAACACGGCTGCTTTTGGAGGAGGTGGAATATTTTTTCAGATTAATGCGGCTCTCACATTGGACATAGTCAATAATACGATCACAGGAAATTCAGCAAATAATTTGGGAGGAGGAATTGCTTTTATACTCTCAGGTCCTTCTTCCAGTGGAGCTATTTTTAATTTATATAACAATATCATCTATAATAATGAAGCAAGCTCTGCACAAGAGATCTTGTTTGGGAATATTTCGGGGGGTGCTTTTACGGCCAACATTTTTAATAATGATGTTGCTTTTTCCCAAACTTGCTCCACAACGGATATTACTACCTTTACCTGTAACCTCCCGACGGCAGAAAATGGAAACTTGGATAATGTAGATCCTCTTTTCACTGCTCCGGATAGCGATGATTATACGCTTCAATCTTCTTCTCCGGTGATTGGAAAAGGAGATGCTTCTGCGCCGGGCATTCCGACAACGGATTTGGTGGGTAACCCCATGAATAATCCTCCGGACTTGGGTGCCTTGCAGTACAATACTTCGGGAAGCGGTGTGACTATTAACCTGACTTCTTATGACTTTGGTGAGTTTACGGGAACTACCACTTCTCAAACATTTATTTTAACGAACGGTGGCAATCAAAGCTCAACTATCAATAATATCGCCTTGACGAATGACGTGGATTTTTCCCTCGACTTCAACACAAGTGCTTCTTTGAATAAACGTTTTGCGACAACCGTTCCAGCTTGCGGCTCCGCGAACTTCTCTTTGTCTGCGGGACAAAGTTGCAGCTTTGCAGTAAATTTCAATCCCCAGAATTTTGGAGCGATTTCTGGAAATATGACGGTCACTTATAACTCAAGCTCAACCATTACAGTTCCTTTGACAGGTTTTGCAGGAGGAGTAGGTGGAGGCGGTTGTGCTTTGCAATCGGAAGCAAATTCTCAGCGAGGGTTTTGCATGGCTCTCTTTGCTCTGTTTCCTTTGATTTTGTACAGAGCACAATATCGTAAGAACTGAAATTGAAGTGAATTTAAAAAGGCCGTTACATTGTAACGGCCTTTTTTTTGTTTTCTAAAACCTGATTTTCATCGCGGAAACATCTTCATTCTGAATGCATTTCGCGAGAGCGAAGAGTTGGGGAAGCAGATTCCAAATATAAAAACGAGTGGTTTTTACTTTGCCTTCATAGTAGCGCGCATCGGGATTGTTTTCACAGAGCGCGAATTTTGGTTCTTCTGTAGTCGCGCCGATATCCGCCCACATTTTTTCGAGCTTGGGTAAAGCAATCAGGGTTTGTTCCAAGAGAAGCCAGGCGAAGCAGAGATATCCCATCATGTTCAGGAAGGGCGTTGCATTTAAGAGTGCAAAAGTCTGATTTCCTTCCATGGCTTTTTGTCCGAGGGACATGGCGGATTGCCCCACGGTATCGAGTGCTTTCTTAAAGCTTTCGAATTCTTTTTCCAAAGTGGGACGATCTTTGTGGGTTTCATAAAATTCATTGAGCATTTCGTAGAAATTACGAAAATATTCGCCGCCATTTTTTGCCATCTTGCGACCCAGAAGATCCATGGCTTGTACGCCATTGGTTCCTTCGTAAATGGAACTGATTTTTACATCGCGCATCATTTGTTCAATGGGATATTCAGCAATATATCCGTATCCGCCATAAGTTTGCATGGCGAGTTCCGTGACTTTAAAACCCGTATCGGAACAAAAGGCTTTGCAGACGGGCGTGAGGAGTTCGGCGAGTCCCTGATAATAAGCTTTTTTCTCTCCGTCGGATTCATGATGGGCGTAATCAATCCACAAGCCAGTTTTATAAAGTAGTGCCCGCATTCCTTCGGTGTAAGCTTTCATCGTTGCAAGCATGCGTCGTACGTCCGGATATTGAATGATCGGAGTATTATCTCCCTGAATTCTTTCCTTTGCATATTGGACTGCATGAAGATAGGCATTGCCGCCGATGCTGAGACCTTGCATCCCCGTCATGAGACGGGCTTCATTCATAAGTTGGAACATGTAGTTCATTCCTTTGCGTGCTTCACCGACCAAATATCCTTCGCACTGGTTGTTATCTCCGAAGCTCAGTGAACAGGTGGGAGAACCGTGAATTCCCATTTTGTGTTCAACATTGATGACCTTAACATCGTTGTTTTCTCCCAAACTTCCATCTTCTTTCGCACGGATTTTTGGAACGACAAAAAGACTGATTCCCTTGGTGCCCTCTGGATCACCCTCAATTCTTGCCAAGACAAGATGGATGACATTGGAGGTGAAATCGTTATCTCCGCAAGAAATGAAAATCTTTTGTCCCTTGATGAGATAAGCCTCTCCTGATTTTTTTGCGCTCGTCAGGATATCTCCTACGGCCGTACCTGCCTGGGCTTCAGTAAGGCACATGGTGCCACTCCAGGTTCCATTATAAATGTTGGGACAAAATTTTGCTGCGAGAGAGGGGGTCCCAAAATTTTCGATAAGATGGGCTGCGCCTCGGGCCAGACCTGGAAACATCATGAAGCTGAAACATCCACCCATAAAAACTTCTGCGAAATTGATGGCAATACTGATCGGAAGGCCTTGTCCTCCGTAAGTGGTGGGAACATCTGTGCCGATGAATCCGTTTGCTGCATAGCTTTGGTATATTGATTTGTAATCGGGAGGGGTGACAACTTTTCCGCTTTCGAGTTTGCAACCAATGCGATCCGATTTTTCATTCAGGGGAGCGAGCTCTCTTTGGGCAAATTTCAAGGCTTCTTGCGAGAGCATCTTGTAGTCTTCTTCGCCAAGAGTTTTGAAAGCGTTGAGACTATTGAGATTTTGAATTTGAAGGTGTTCGAAGAGGGTGAATTGGATATCTCTTTCATCTACAAGATAATTCATGAAAAATTCCTTTAATCTTTGGGCCGTTTTTTTATTTTCTTTGCGACAGTGAACAAAATAAACAAAAAGAAAATTCCGAACATGATATAAGTCATGTGTTTTTGATATTCGAGCAGAAAATTGTCGGAACGGATTTCCACATTTCCTTTCACGACAAAAAGGTCTTCATTCAAATCTGTCAAGCTGACAATTACCGCATAGTTTCCGGGTTCTGTAAAAGTATGGCTGATTTTTGCGAGACCATTTTCTTCAAAATCTTCAGCGGTAATTTGGGTTTCCTGAAATGCAGAACCCGGGTTTGTGAGATTTTCAAAACTGAGGGTCATTTTCCCCGGAAAAGGATTCATCATGATTTCTTTTTTTGCGATGATGATAAAATCGGCGGGTCCTCTGAGATAAGGTTTGGCCGGTGCAACCATGAGTTGGATGTGATAACCCTTCCAGGTGACTTCCTGCAGGACTTTATGGTCTGGAGGAATAGGATCGGTCCCCATACCCTGGACTAAACCATCCGTGATGGATTGGGCTTGGAGAGTAAAAGGAAGGCTGACGAGAAAAATAAAAATTAATTTTTTGAACATGAATACCTCTTTCGAACCTAATGCTTCGAATTTCATTCCTATGGTATTTCAGCTTTTAAAGAGTACGATTGAAAGTTAAAACACTATCGAAAAACAATCCAGATTCTGTTTTTCCGTGAATAAAAAAACCCCTCAGTATGTTTATACCGAGGGGTTTTAAAAATCGAAAGAAGTTTTACAAAATCAAATTACTTCTTTGCAGGAGCTGATTCAGCTTTTTTGCTTTCAGCTTTTTTGCTTTCGGTTGCCATGCCAGCGCTTGCGCCAGCGAGGATTCCTACGAGTACGAGCACAGAGAGTGCCTTTTTCATATGCGATTCTCCTTTTTATTCAAGGTGCTCTCAATTTCTTCTGAAGGATTGAAACCTTCATAAAGGAGAGCCCTAAACTTTTTAGTAGTCCGCAATTATACAATTTTCAAATAGGTGACAAGTATTTATTGCACCATATAAACACATTTTTATTAAATATCAATAGATTTCAATAGGTTATTTTAAATCGAAAAGAAAGCTTAAAATGTTCTATTTTAAGCGCGAAGATCCTTCTGCTTTGAAAGCCAAATCATTTGGCGAGCAATGCCTCGTATCACTCTTACTTCTAAATCGGTGAGCTGTGCTCGATTTAAAATGTTTCGCAAGACGCGAGGCATATGTTCAGGATTGTCATTTTTTATGAATTTGATTTCCTGCAATGCTTTTTTGAGATGCTCGTGCATGCCTTCTAATTGAGTAATAGTGGGGTATTTTTCTTCTTCTTTCGGGGGAAGGGCAGGATTCATTCGAAAGATTTCATAAGCGGTTAATAAAATTGCCTGGGAAAGGTTGAAGGATCCAAAGCTGGGGTTTGCCGGAATTTCCATCATGTAATGGCAAAGGGTCATTTCATCATTATTGAGTCCGTGGGCTTCATGACCAAATAAGATGGCCACTTTTCCTTGATCGGGAAGGCTTTCCAAAAGTTTGGGTAATTCGTAGAGATTCAGGATGTTTTTTCGGTAGTTTCCATGACGTCGCGAAGTGCCGATCACATACTGATAGGAGCGAAGGCCTTTTTTGAGATTTTCATAGATGGGGGCTTTGGTAATGAGAGGTTTTGCGTTGACCGCAAATTTGGTGATGTCGAGGTGTTTTTTGGTGAAAGCAGGGTCTACGAGAGCCATCTTTTTAAAACCGCAATTCTGGAGAGCACGCGCTGCAGCCCCTGCATTCCCTGCAAATTGAGGGCGAACCAGGAAGAAAGTGATTAAGGATTGCCAGTCTTTTTTCATGAGAAGCGCTTAGCGGATTAGAAAAGCTTTTTCTAGTATTTTAATGCAAAGAAAGATCTGTTTATCGAATAAGGATCAGCGTGTTTGAGCGACACCTTTGAGCATCCGAGTCGAGTGCAGGGAAGCCTTGGACCGGAACGAGACGAGGATTTGGTGCCTCGCGAGTTCTGATCCGAATGAGAGAAATAGATCTTTCTTTGCATTTCAGAATAAGTTTTTGTTAAGCTGCTTTCATGAAACTCGGTCTTGATCAAATTAGACAACTCAAAAAACTCAAAGGTAAATCCATTGGTGTTTTGTGTCATGCGGCAAGTGTGGACTCGAAATATCAGCATATCCTGGATTATTTAAAAGGATTTAAAATTAAAGCTCTCTTTGGCCCCGAACATGGAATTTGGGGAGTGGCTCAGGATATGGAAGCGGTGGAACGTGATTTGGAGCCTATTTCAAAAATTCCCGTGCACAGTCTTTACGGTTCCGATGTGGAAAGCCTGAAACCCCGAAGTGAATGGTTGGAGGGTTTGGATGCGGTC
>CAYPXN010000082.1:0-3226 GCA_964414715.1 uncultured Pseudomonadota bacterium
ATTTACCAAAAAAGTTTGAGTGCAGCTTTAAAAAACAACCCCATCCTCATTGGCTATTCACGTTATCAAAACAATGGAAATGAATTGTTTCATATCGGTGTACCTTTCCCAGAGAATCTTCCGAATATTCTCAACATAAAAAATCCTTCTCTCTCTTATCAAACCTACCCCCTTCTCGATCAAGAACAAAACCTGTCTCTTTTTGCTTTCAACCCCGTATCCGAGCCTGAAGGAAACACGATTGCCTATGACGTATTTCAATACAGCACAAACCCTATCCGAGAAATCCTTGCCAAATTTGACACCCTCTTCAACAGTTCTAAAATTTTTCTATTAGTTTCTATTCAAAACGAACAAACACTCCTGACATTGAAAGAAAATAATATTACAAAATCGTCCATCCCTAGAGACTCTCATTTCGTGGAAGCCTATGAAAGCGCTCTTAAAAAAGAAAAAAAGATCCTCGACAAAAACTCTGGCCAAGTCGCCCTCCTTCTCTATGCAGTCACCTCTCTCACACAAAAAAACTGGACCATGATTGGAGAAATCGAAACAAGTGAGATATACAAAAATCTCAACAAGCCCATCATCCTGGTATTTTTTATTATTACAGGGTTTTTAATACTTTTTAGTAGTGGCTACCTCCTCTTCATGAAACCTCTCTCATCCGGAATACTTATCCAGGAATCCAAACTCGAAGAAGAAATCCGTGAAAAAACTCTTTCTCTACAAAATGAGTTAAGCCTCAGAAAAAAAGCGGAAGAACGCTTCAAACTAGTCACAGAAGGAACACTGGAAGGTATCTGGGATTGGGATATTAAAACAGGCGAGGTTTATTTCTCTCCCATCTACAAACAAATGCTGGGCTATTCAGACGCAGAGTTTCCCAATCACCTAAGTTCCTGGGAAAATGCACTTCAAATCGAAGACAAAGCAAAAACTTTTGCAGACATAGAAGCACATTTAACGCAGCATGTTCCTTATAGGAACGAGCATCGTCTCTTGACAAAAAATTGGGGTTACCGTTGGTTCCGCGTCCGTGGGCAAGCACATTGGGATGACAAAGGGAATGCGTACCGCATGGTCGGCTCTGCCCTGGATGTGGATGATGAAATAAAACTCAGGGAAGAATTCCAAAAAAACAAGGAGCAACTTCAGTCCATTCTCGACAATACCACTGCGGTTATTTATGCAAAATCTACAGATGGAAAATATATCTTCGTCAACCAACGCTTTGAAATTTTATTCAATAAAAAGCGTGACGAAATCATAGGCAAAACAGATCAGGAAATATTTCTTCCGGAATTTGCCGATAAATTCCGCCAAAACGACCTGCTTACACTTCAAAAAAACAGCCCCTTAAAAATGGAAGAAAGTGTATTACAAAATGACGGTCTCCATACCTATGTCTCCATCAAGTTTCCCCTAAGAGATTCCAAAGGTCTTGCTTATGCCACTTGTGGTATTTCTACAGATATCACTCAGGAAAAAAGAACGATGGATTCCCTGCATGCACAAAACATTGAGCTGGAAGAAAAAAAACAAGACCCTCTTGGAAAATACGGAAAGGCTTGAAAACTTACAACTGGCCACCATCAATCTCCTCGAAGACATTGAAAAACAAAAGTCTCAACTCAAAGACAAGACCGAAAAACTCACCCAACTCAATGAGCAACTCGAAAGCTTTGCCTACGTCGCTTCTCACGACTTACAAGAACCTCTCCGAAAAATTCTCGCCTTTGGAGATCGGCTTAAGGATAAAGCAAAAGAAAAACTCAATGAAGAAGAACTCGATTACCTCCAACGCATGACCAATGCATCGGGTCGAATGAAGAAATTGATAGAAGATCTCTTAAAATATTCAAGAATCAGCACCCAGCAACAAAAGTTTACAAATACTGACTTGAATCAGCTTCTTCATGAAGTTTTGGATGACCTTGAAACTCGCATCGAGCAAAGCGGTGGAAAAATTGAGTCCGATAAGCTCCCTGTAATAGAAGCGGATCCTCTTCAGATGAGACAACTCTTTCAGAATCTTCTTTCCAATGCTTTAAAATTTCATAAAACTGGCCAAGGGACCCAAATTTCGATAAAATCTGACATAAGAAACAACATGCTGGTTTTGAGCTTCGAAGACAACGGCATTGGATTTGACGAGAAATTCAAGGATCGTATTTTCCAACCCTTTCAGAGACTTCATGGAAGGCAAGAGTATGAAGGTACGGGCATTGGGTTGGCAATTTGTAAAAAAATTGTCGAACACCACCATGGCAACATTGAAGTTCAAAGTGAGGAAAAAAAGGGAAGTAAGTTTATAATTACCTTACCTCTTCAACAAACACAGGAAGGATCTGTTTCTGTATGAGTAAACTGGACCGATTGCGGGTAATTTTAGCTGAAGACGACGAAGATGATTATCTTCTTACCCAGGAAGCTTTCAAAGAAGCAAAAATCATTAACCATCTTCATCGGGTAAAAGATGGCGAAGAGCTCATGAATTATCTTCATAAAGAAATATCAAACCCTTCTACACTTAATTCCTCTCCTCCTCTTATCATTCTTCTTGATTTAAACATGCCTCGTAAAAGTGGACGAGAAGCCCTCAAAGAAATAAAATCAGATCCCAAACTGAGGTCTATACCGGTCGTTATCCTTACCACGTCAAAAGCCGAAGAAGACATCCTAATGTCTTATGATTTGGGATGCAACTCTTTCATTCGAAAACCTGTCAGCTTTGAACAATTTGTAAATGTCATCAAGGAGTTTAAAAAATACTGGCTTGAAATAGTTGAACTCCCTATTGATCAATAGACCATGAACAACTCCGACCATATCAAAAATGGAAGCGTTAATATTTTTCTCGTGGAGGATGATCCTGATGACGTGCTGATTTTCAAGGACATGCTCAAAGAAAATTTGTCCGACCCCTTTCCTCACAATATCCAGAATGCTTTCACCTTGCATGAAGCACTCGAAAAAATTCCCCAAGAAAAATATGACGTCATTTTTCTCGACTTACATTTGCCCGACAGTAATGGAATCGACACTTTCACAACAATCAACAAAAGTTTCCCAGACACACCCATTATACTCCTGACGGGTTTGCATGATCATAATTTTGCACTTGAAGCTCGAAGTCTTGGAGCCAAGCATTACCTTGTAAAAGGTGCGGTTAAGAGCCAGGCTATGCGAAGAGTAATCTGATATTCGATCGACCGACAACAAA
>CAYPXN010000083.1:0-11772 GCA_964414715.1 uncultured Pseudomonadota bacterium
ATGCGAGCGATTACTTCGCGAACATCATAAGGCTTTTTCAAATCTTTCTGGATAATGCCGTAAAGTTCTTCTGCAGGATAAAGAGGTTCTTCAATTTGTGAAATTTCAATTTCTTGTTTTGCGGGCCGATTCAAATGAGAAAGAATATCGCGTGTAATGTCCAGGGCATGTTCTTCATCTTCGGCAAAGTGGTCGGTAACTCCCGATTTAAAACAATGAACTTTTGCTCCTCCCAAATCTTCCGCACTCACTTCTTCACCCGTAGCTGCTTTGACGAGGGGAGGGCCACCCAAAAAGATGGTTCCATTTCCTTTGACTATCACGGTTTCATCGCTCATCGCGGGAACATAAGCGCCTCCCGCAGTACAGCTGCCCAGAACGACCGCAATTTGGGGAATTCCTGCTGCACTCATGTTGGCTTGGTTGAAGAAAATTCGGCCAAAATGTTCTTTGTCCGGAAAAACTTCCGATTGGAGGGGAAGGAAAGCTCCACCAGAATCCACGAGGTAAACACAAGGAAGTTGATTCTCGGCAGCAATTTCCTGAGCCCGAAGATGCTTTTTTACGGTCATGGGATAGTAAGTGCCTCCCTTGACCGTTGCATCATTGGCGACGAAAAGTACTTCACGTCCTGAAACATATCCAATGCCTGTGACGATGCCCGCACCGGGAGCTTCCTGCTGATACATGTCATGAGCCGCAAGAGTTGAAAATTCGAGAAAGGGAGATCCTGCGTCCAGAATTTTTTCAATGCGTTCTCGGGGAAGAAGTTTTCCCCGTTTACGATGTTTTTCGACAGAGGAACTGCCACCACCCTGTTTCACCTTTGCGACTTCTTTTCGAAAGGTTTCAGTAAGATTTTTGAGGGCAGCACTGTTTTCTTTAAACTCCGAAGAGGAGCTTTGGATATGGGATTCAATAAGTTCTGACATGCCATCTTTTATTGCAGAGGATGAAGGCGGGATCAATTGAAAAAAGAATAAGTTTAGCGAAGCCCTATTAGGTTTTTCGTGCGGATCAGAACTCGCGAGGTTTCAAATCCTCGTCTCGCTTTGGTCCAATCCGCCTGAGGCGGACCCTCACTCGACTCGGATGTTAAAAGGTGTCGCTCAGACACGCTGATCCTTACTCAAGAACCTAAAAGGGCTTCGCTCAATATTTATTCCACATTTTGAATGAATTCCACGGCTCGCTTTTCGGACCAGTATTCATTTTTTAAATTGAGACTTACAAAGCCGACGTGACCACCTTTGTCGGGCATTTCTAAAAAAAAGTGGGGGTTGGCTTTTGCTTTTTTGATGGGAAAACAAGATTCCGGAAGGAAAGGATCATCTTTAGCGTTTACGAGCAAGGTGGGGACTTTGATGTTTTCAAGGTAACGATCGCTACTGGATTGTGCCCAGTAATCTTCCGCACTTTTAAATCCATGCTGATTGACGACGTAGCGTTCATCAAATTCTTTAAAAGAAGTAATGGCCTCCAGATTTTTGATATTGAGGAGTCCGGGTAAAACTCTTGTTTTTTTCTGGATATAATTTCGGAGCAAGGTCATGAAGTGCAGGAGATAAATTTTGTTGCTCGTTTTGCTGATTTGTTTTGCGCTTTCATGAAGGTTGCAGGGAACCGAAAAAGTGACTGCTTTTACAATTTGAGGATGAATGCCCTTACCTTGTTCTCCCAAATATTTGAGGGTGATGTTTCCTCCCATGCTAAATCCAATCAAAACAATGGCCTTATATTTTTTGAGAGAAAGGGCATGTTGAATCACCGCTTCCAAATCGTGAGTGGCTCCAGCATGGGTCATGCGAATGGTTTTGTTGGGAGTGCCTCCAAAGCCACGATAATTCCAAGCGAGTGCGTCGAATCCTTTTGCATTGAGTGCATGTACCATTCCCGTAATGTAGGTGCGAGAACTGTCGGCTCCGAGTCCGTGGGAAAGAATGGCCAGTTTTTTGGAGCCTACCTTGGACCAGTCGAGATCCAGAAAATCACCATCCGGAGTTTTGATTCTCTTGCGAGTATATTTGGGTTGGGATACCCAACGAAAAAGATTCGCATGAATGGTTTGAACATGACCATTCGAAAAAAAGAGAGGTGCTTTGTATGCAGATTTGATAATAGGCATATTTCTATATTATCTGATATCTTAGAGTGATTTTGTAAATGAGAATTTTAGTGCCTTACCTGCGCTAAAGTACAGTTTTATTTTGGCTTTATATGAAAAACAAAAAAATTAAAATTAATGGTTTAAATCATCAATTCTATTTTTGGGGATCTCCCCGAAAACCCAAACTCTTCTTTTTTCATGGATGGCTAGATGGAGCAGCCAGTTTTGAGTGGGTATGCGAATACTTGGAGAAAGACTTTTATTGTATTGGAGTAGATCTTCGGGGTTACGGACGAAGTGAATGGTCGAAAAGTCCCTTGGGATATTTTTTTTATGAATATGTGGCGGATTTACATGCCATCTTTGAGCATTTTTCACCGAGAGAGCCCGTCAAAATTGTGGGGCATTCCTTTGGAGGAGCCATTAGTTCTTTTTATGCGGGAATTTTTCCAGAGAGGGTGAGTCATTTTGTGAATTTGGAAGGTTTTGCTTTTAAAGACAATCCGCCGGATCGAGGACCCGAAAAAGCAAGAAGTTGGATAGAATCTCTTCATCATCAGCGCTTTAATCATTTTAAAAATTTTAAACAGTTTGCGGAACGAATGGTGAAGGCGAATCCAAGAATTCCTCTCGAAAAAGCGGAGTTTGTGTCGAAGTATTTGGCCAAAAAAAGCTCCAAAGGGGTGACGAGCTCGGCGGATCCTTTGCACAAGCTCGCCGAACCTTATGTCTTTACCAAAGAACTGTTCTATCCTTTTTGGGAAAAAATTCAGGCAAAATGTTTGTTGGTAGCGGCAGAAAACACCGAAATGAATGCCTGGATGAAATCCTCCGACCTGAAGAAGGAAATTCAGGAGCGCCTGGATCATTTTCCGCCTCAGAGCACCCGTTTTGAGGTTAAAAACTGTGGACACATGATGCATTACGAAAAACCCGAAGAAATCTCCCGCCTGATTTACGATTTTTTGTTTTGACATTTCTTCCCATCGAAAGGTAAGTGCTTACTTACCATGTGCGAATCCGGCTATCCGCCCAAGGTGGTACGGATGAGGAGATGGTTGAAAGCGAGATCTGAGCGTCATGGCGAGTCCCTTACGACATTCATTTGAAGAGCGAGAAAAGCTGATTGTTAAAGCGGCAACCGAGCTTTTTTCGAAGCACGGCTTCGAGGGAACAACCACCAAAATGATTGCGACTGAGGCCGGAGTAAATGAAGCGCTTATCTTTCGTCATTTTCCGAAGAAAGAAGATCTGTATACCGCGATTGTCCATCAAAAACTCGAAGAGTGGACGACTCTTGTGAGCTCTCAATTGGAGCAAGCTTATTCCAAGGGTTTGGAAGAGGCTTTGTTTGAAATTGCAGAGTTTATGGTTAATGAAAGCAAGAAAGATCCTGCTCTTTTACGCATGATGTTATTTTCTGCTCTTGAAAAACACGAACTGAGTCAGATGTTTTTTCAACAGCGCCTTCCCTTGATTGAGTTTCTTGAAAAGTATTTTAAACATAAAATTAAAAACCGGAAGATGCGTCTTTTGTGTGTCGAAGAAGTGGCACGCGCTTTTTTGGGAATGATTCATCATTACATTCTTGTTTCCCAGGTTTTTAATTCCAAAACGTATTTCAAAAAAACACAAAAAGAGATTTTAAAAGGCTATGTGAGTATTTTTGTAAATGGAATCAATATATGAAGAAAATCTTATTTGTCATAATTGCTTTACTTCCCGTTTCTGTCCAGGCCGCAGAAGTGCAGAAAAAAATGACGCTTAAAGAATGTTATGAGCAAGCTTTGCATTACAGTGATGTGATTCAGATTTCGGATCAGTCCATTCAAGAAGCGAAAACTCGTTACATGCAAGCTCTGGGACAGGTTTTGCCACAAATCAGCGTTCAGGCTAGCGAGTTTTTGCAGGATGATTCTGCAAATACCTCCAACACTAATACTACTGGACAGGTGGTGAACACCTTCACCCGATTCAGTCGTCCGCAAGTGGGTTTGAATGCCACTCAAAATCTTTTCCAGGGTTTTAAAGAACTTGCGGCCATCAAGATGTCTCGCATGGATCAGGCACGGCAACGCTATAACAAAGATGATGCGGAAAGATTGTTGTATAAAGATGTTGCGGTTGCTTTTTTTACGGTCGAACAAATTGAAAAGAGTATTGTGATTACTGAGAGGCTTTTAAAAGTATATCACAGCCAGATTGAAGAATTGAATCAGAGAATCAAGTTGGGAAAATCGAGAGAAAGTGAAGTGCTGGCCCAGCAATCCGACATGAGTTTGTTGGAAGCGAATCTTGCTGCTAAAAAAGGGGAATTAAAAGTCGCCTATGAAATGCTTTCTTTTCTGACAGGTCTTTCACCTCAACCTCCTATTCGTTGGATAGACCCCACGGAGTTAAAGCTAAATCCCGAGAAAGAATATTTGGCAATTGGTCAGGAAAGGCCGGATATTAAAGCTTCTGAACAGGCAGCAATGTTGGCGAAGGAAAATATTACGGTCCAAAGATCGACCATTCTTCCTGCCGCGACAGCTCAGGCCAATTTCTATCCTTATCGGGTGGGTTTTCAAAAAGACATTCATTGGGATGCAACTTTCAATATGGGGATCCCCTTGTTTAATTGGTCCAGTTACGGTTTGATTCGTGAAGCCAAAATCCAGGCAAAAAAGTCTGCCTTGGAGTTGGATCAATTGCGTCGACAGTCCGTGACAGAAATCAAGAAAGCTTACGATAAATATCAATCCAGCGTGGATGAATACAAAAAATATACGGTCGCTGCGAAGATTGCGGAAAAAAGTTATCTTAAGCAAAGGGAAGATTTTTCCTTGGGCCTGATTACCAATCTTGATGTGTTGAGAGCTCAAAACACATGGTTGCTGGCCTTGCAATCCCAGAATACTTCACAAGTCCAAGTCTTGAGTGATTGGATCAGTTTACAAATTACAGCCGGAATCAAACCTCAGTAAAGGCGGGAGATTTAGAATGACGACCATTTCAGAAATTTCGATTAAAAATAATGTCTTCGCCTGGATGTTGATGGCGGCTTTGATTCTTTTCGGATGGATAGCCTTCAAAGGCATGGGGATTAGTGAAATGCCCGACGTGGATTTTCCGGTGGTCACGGTTCAAATCACCTATGAAGGATCTGCGCCGGAAATCATGGAAACGGACGTGGTCGATATTATCGAAGATTCTGTGATGAGTGTGCAGGGAATTCGCTCGATATCTTCCACTTCTCGTCAGGGAGAGGCGACCATTACCATTGAGTTTGATTTGGATCGCAATATCGATGTGGCTTTGCAGGAAGTTCAAACAAAAATTGCCCAGGCACAAAAGCGTTTGCCCAAAGAAATTGATCCTCCGGTCGTTGTGAAAACCAATCCCGAAGATCAGCCGATTATGTGGGTTTCTCTTTCCGGCAACAAACCTCTTCGTGAAATTATGGAGTATGCACGAGATCAGCTGAAAGATCGTTTGCAAACCGTGAGTGGAGTGGGAGAAGTGATCTTTGGGGGCTATGTAGAGCCCGAGCTGCGGGTTTGGTTGGACCCCAAAAAACTGGATCAATATGAGCTCACCGTACAGGATGTGTTGGATGCAATCAAAACCCAGCATGTGGAAATCCCCGCCGGCCGTATCGAAACTCCCTTAAAAGAATTTAATGTGCGCACCATGGGTGAAGCGATGACCCCCGAGCAGTTTGGGGAAATCCTGATTGATAAAAGAGGGGGCGCCTCTATTTATGCTCCCATTCGCATCAAAGATGTCGCGAAAGTGGAAAAAGGTTTAGATGATATTCGCCGAATCAGTCGAACCGATGGAAAACCGGCGATTGGTTTGGGTCTTAAAAAACAGAGAGGATCGAATGCAGTTGCGGTAGGGGATGCGATTTACAAAAAGGTGGATGAGATTAACAAGTTTCTTCCGGAAGGTTTGCATCTGCAAATCAACTTCGATTCCACGCGCTTTATTCGTGATTCTGTCCACGAAATGCAAAAAGATCTTTTGTATGCAGCCATTCTGACAGCCTTGGCTTGTTTGCTTTTTCTGGCTTCCTGGGGTTCCACCTTCAACGTCTTGCTTGCAATTCCCACTTCGATCGTGGGTTCCTTTATCTTTTTATACTTTTTTGGCTTTACCTTGAACACTTTCACATTGTTGGGATTGATCTTGGCAATCGGGATCGTGGTCGACGATGCCATCATGGTTTTGGAAAACATTGTGCGCCATATTGAAATGGGGAAAAGTCCCTTGCGTGCAGCCATGGACGGTGGAAAAGAAGTGACTTCGGCTGCTGTTGCGGCAACCATTGCCATTATCGCCATTTTTATTCCCGTCGTATTCATGAAGGGAATTATCGGAAAATTTTTCCTTCAGTTTGGCGTCACCATGGTGGTGGCGGTGGCTTTATCCTTGTTGGAAGCCTTGACTCTCACTCCCATGAGAGCTTCTCGAATGCTAGGTGCCGGACATGAGGGTCGTTTTCAAAAAATGGTGAATCATTCCTTTTCCAAGCTCAGTAATGCCTATGCCTATATTTTGAAAAAATGTTTGGATCATCGTTGGCTCGTGATGATTATTGCGACCTTGATGTTTTTGGGATCTTTTTCAGTTCTTCCCGGTTTGAGAAAAGAATTTGTGCCTCCTCAGGATCAAAGCATGTTTTTGGTGCGTTTTGAAACGCCGCTTGGCTCTTCCATTGATTATACGGATGAAAAAGTGAAGGCTGCCGAAAAAATCATTTCGAGCTATCCCGAAGTGATACGTTATTACCTTGCAATAGGAGGATTTAGTGGTGGGGAAGTGAATGCGGAAATGATGTTCATTACCCTCAAAAATCCACAAGATCGTCCGGTGGATCCCCAAACAGGAAAAAGACTCACTCAAAAAGACATCATGAACAAGTTTCGAAAAGATTTTTCAGGAATTCCTGATTTGACCGGTTTTGTTCAGGATCTTTCTACTCGTGGATTTACGGCGCAGCGTGGTTTTCCCATTGAGTTTAGTGTGAGAGGTCATGATTGGCAAAAATTGACGGAAGTTTCCAATGAGCTCCTTAAGGCCATGAAAGAGACCAAGTTCTATCAAGATGTGGATACAGATTACAAAACCGGACAACCAGAAATACAGATCAATCCTTTGAGGGAAGAGGCTTTCGCTCGCAAGGTTCATATTGAAGATATTGGAACGACTGTAAATGGCATGATTGGGGGAGTGAAAGCCGGAAAATTTACAGAAGGGGATCATCGTAATGATATTCGTGTAAGAGCAAACGAAAATGATCGTCAGTTGGCTTCAGATATTACGAGACTGAAGGTCAGAAATCAAAATGGGGAATTGGTTCCCATGGATGCGATTGCTCAAACGGTTACCAAAGATACCTTGAAAAGTATTTTGAGAAAAGATCGCGAGCGTTCCATAGGAATTTTTGCAAACGTTGCAGCGGGTGAGTCTCAGGCAAAAGTGATTCAAGAAACAGAAAAGTTGGCAAAGAAAATTCTTCCGGAAGGTTATCGCATTGTCTGGACCGGTTCAGCACAAACCTTTCAAGAGTCCTTTGAAAGCTTGATTTTTGTTCTCTATTTGGGAATTGCGGTCGCTTACATGGTGTTGGCGTCGCAATATAATAGCTTTGTCCATCCTTGGGTGGTTTTGCTTGCTTTACCTTTTAGTGTTTCCGGAGCTTGGGTCGCTTTGAAAATTTTTGACAGTTCTCTTAACATTTATAGTTTCATTGGTCTGATTCTTTTGATGGGGATTGCAAAAAAGAACTCTATTCTGCTGGTCGATTTTACCAATCAGCGGAGAGAAGAGGGAATGAGCGTTCGGGAAGCCTTAGAAACCGCTTGTCCCCAACGTTTAAGGCCTATTTTAATGACCAGCTTTGCAACGATTGCTGCAGCCATTCCTCCGGCCTTGGCTTTGGGCGCTGGTTCTGAAACCCGCGTTCCCATGGCGATAGTCATCCTCGGCGGGGTTTTGGTTTCGACCTTATTGACACTTTTCGTGGTGCCTTGTGCTTACAGTTTGATGAGTAAGCTCGAAAAGAAAAAGGTGGAACCCGTTTAAGGCATGCAGCCGTGTGAGGGGGCGCTTTCGGCGATAGGATTTTTGGGACTTCCCATCTCTTCCATTCTCATTCCCATTCCTCCCATGCCCATCTTCATCATTCCAGGGCCGTGCATTTCGATGATGCCGCTTTTTGCATATTTGTAGATGTGATATCCTGTGCAAATGAGGGTACCGAAAGAAATCAAAATTCCCAGGAAAGCAATCAGTTTGTAAAATTTCTGACAACATTCCTGCTTATGAGCCATCATCAATAGAAAAGTGCTTGCTACCAAGGCTAAAACTTCCAACATTAACACATCATGGATTTTGAAAATCATTTTTCCTCCTTGTTTGCTTTGTGAGGTATTGTCTGTAAAAAATTACAGGACTGCAAGAGGATCTTCTGGCCATTTATGTTTGGGATAGCGTCGGGAGAGCTCGATGCGGAGTTTTGGATAAGTGTTTTTCCAGAAGCTCATGAGATCTTGGGTGACCTGAACCGGTCTGAAGTTGGGTGCCAGGAGTTGAGCCGAGAGTTTGATTTTACCTTTCATTAAAAGTGGGAGTTCTTTCATTCCAAAGAAATCCTGAAGACGTGAGGCGATCCAAGGACTTTGATCAAGGCGATATTGAATCCGTGTTTTACGTGCCTGGGTGAGAGTGATAAATTCCGGAAGTAGTTGATCGAGTTTTATTTTCTGGACGGGATCCAGGCTGTTTAAAAAACGTTGGTGTAACGGAATTTTCTGAAACTCTTTGAGAGAGAAGATTGAATGAAAAATCCTCTCCAGCCAGATGGGGAGATTATCCAAGGGGGCAGAGAGTGAAAATTCTCCTGTTCCACAGAATAAGTTCAGGCGAGTGAGTACAGATTCCAGAAGTTCTGGATCGTCAAAGGCTGTAAATTTACGGATAAAATCATGAAGGTCGACTTTGTGAGAATATTTTTCAACATCGATTCCAAAGCATTCCTTGAGAAATATCTTGGTGGCGAGAGAGGAGTTTTGAGCCTCTTGATCCCTGCTTTCTAAGATTAATTCTCCATATTTTAGCTCATGGCGTTCGAGTACTTTTTGAGTTTGCTTATCCCATAAGAGCTGAGAACTTTCACGAAGGAAAAGAGGGTTTTCCAAAAGCAGTTCTTCTTCTAGGGGAAGCAGGGAACGAAGCAATGTCTTGTGATTGTGAGAATGCTGTGAGTCTAGTGCTAGAAAAAAACGATGATGCAAGAGTATGGAATCATTTTTGGTAAATCCCGAACCTCCTTGGGTAAAGAGAAATTCAATTTCCTGACTTTGAGATTGCTTTTGTTGTTTTTTTAAAATGACTTGGTCTGGAAATCCTTTGAGAAAAGCAGCAGCAAGATTTTGTGTTTGAGAAGGAGTGGTGGGTAAAGTGAAATTTTTCAGGATTTGTTTTTGAACTCTTTCGATTAAATAATTTTTATTTTTTTCTTCCAGAATTTTTGTTGCATCAAGTGATTTGAAAAGGTTTTCACTCAAGCTTGCAGAAATTAACGAGGCTTCTTCAAGGCAATGTAATTTGCTGGCCTCCATTAAAGTTCGGGACAGTCTTGGATGAAGGGGAATGAGAGCCATTTCTTTACCTAGTGCTGTTAAGTCTGAGGAAAGAGTTTTAGTTTTGAGAGCTTCCAAGAAGTAAAGCGTTTCCAGGGCTTTTTCCAAATGTTTACTGGAGGGACTTTCAAACCAAGGAAAAATTTCCAGATTTAAAGACAGATTTTTTAATTCAAGAAGAGATTGGGAAAGTTCTGCTCTCTGAATTTCAGGCTTTTCCTGAAAAGACCGTGTGTTGAAATCGTGTTCTAAATACAGGCGATAGCAAAATCCGGGAGAGTTTCTGCTGGCACGCCCCGCGCGTTGAATGGCGGAGGATTGTGAGATATTTCGTGTTTGAAGAGTGGGAATGCCTGTATGGGGAGAATAGCTTGCCTGGCGATGCAAGCCCGAATCTATCACGACATTCACCCCCTCAATCGTGAGCGAGCTTTCTGCAATATTGGTTGAAAGAATGATTTTACGTTCAGGGATTTTTTCGAAAATCAGTTCCTGTTGTTCTTTCGCTAAATCCCCATGAAGAGGAATAATCTTTATAGAGGAATGTCTGATATTGTCTTGAAGGTGTCGCTCACATTTTCGAATTTCTCCCATGCCGGGCAAAAAGATGAGTATGTCGCGGCTTTCGTCATTTTTGAGAACTTCTTTTACCGTGGATGTCACTTGAGCTTCCAGACTGAGAGCAGATGGACTTTTTAAATATTCTATTCGAAGAGGATGGCTACTGCTTTCTTGTTTAAAGCAGATGCAATCTGGAAGAAATATTTCGAGGGCTTCACTTTCCAGAGTTGCAGACATAACCATTATTTTAAGATCTGGACGCTTTGTGCTTTGCAAATATTTCAAATAGGAAAGTGAAACATCGGTATGAAGATGACGTTCGTGAAATTCATCAAGGATGACACAGCCCACTTTTGACAAATGGGGATTTTTAAAGAGAAGACGTAGAAACATTCCTTCTGTCAAAAAACGAAGGCGGGTTTTGGGACTTTCCATTTTTTCAAAACGAAAATGGTAACCCACGCTTTCTCCCACTTCCTCGTTTTTTTCTTTTGCCACTCTTGAAGCCGCTGTTTTGGCAGCAAGTCTGCGGGGAACCAAAATCCAAACTTCTTGATCTGATTTCATTGTTTCAAGGAGAGCAGGGGGAATGCGGGTGGTTTTTCCGGATCCCGGAGCTGCCTCTATAATAAAATTCCGGTATTTGGGAAAGGCTTCCAAAATTTCCGGAATCAGGGTATCGATGGGAAGTTTCATTTTTGGCTTCATGGAGAAAGGAATTATGAATCATCTTGAAAAACATGTCATGTGTTTGTTGAAAAGCTTTCGCCATTGGACAGGAAAAGATTTGATACCTTTGAATGTTCCCGAAGAAGAGTGGGTAAAACAAGTTTGGGAATCTCCCAGGGTGATTGTATCTCATGGTGTGGAAAATGACCCCATCCTGAATTATGGAAATCAAAAAGCATTAGAGTTGTGGGAAATGTCTTGGGAAGAATTTGTAAAAACCCCGTCCCGTTTAACGGCAGAAACTGTAAATCAGGAGGAACGACAAAGGCTGCTTGATCGTGTGAGTCGTTTTGGTTACATCGATGATTACAGGGGAATACGAATTTCCCATAGTGGAAAACGCTTTGTGATCGAAGAAGCAGTGGTGTGGAATTTGTTGGATGAGCATCAAAAATATTATGGTCAAGCAGCAACTTTTCAGAAATGGAGATACTTATGAACGTAAAAATTTTAGCATTTGCAGGTTCGGCTCGAAAAGAATCATTCAATAAAAAAATACTGAAATATCTTGTTCAGGGCGCTCAGGCTGCCGGAGTGGAGGTAAAGACGATTGATCTGAAGGATTACCCTTTACCTCTTTTTGATGAAGATCTTGAGGCGGAGCAAGGCTTGCCGGAAAATGTTCTTAAGCTCAAGGAGCTTTTCAAGTCCCACCAGGGATTTTTGATTGCTTGCCCAGAGTACAATAGCTCGATTACTCCTTTATTGAAAAACACAATCGATTGGCTTTCCCGTCCTGCACCCGGA
>CAYPXN010000084.1:0-36382 GCA_964414715.1 uncultured Pseudomonadota bacterium
TCGGTTCCTTTCTTGTATAAATGAATCTTTTGGTAGAGATCCATTCGATACCAAGAATCCTGGATCCGGCGTATCTTTTTATAATCCCTCTCACTTACCCAATAATATAACCCCTGGTACAATATGTCTGTAAACTGGAGAGTATCTTGAAATGCCCTCACAACTTTTCCAGAAGCTTTCCGATAATCGAAGGAGATGTAGGATAGCTTTTGGAGGCACACGTCATGGCTCGCACGGTTCCATTCGGGGATGGAATAAAATCAGCGATATTTTCTTCTTTTAAGCTTTTGGATCCTGTGGTGACAGGGCTCAGCAAAATCCAAAGTGATAAGCCATTGTCATTGGACGTGGGGGTGGAGGAGTCTGGCTATACGATTGTTTCTCAAGGAGAAAAAGCCCAGATCGTTTTTTCTTATGGTATTGATAATGATACAGATTCTGGAAATGGGCGACTCATCCTCAAAGATACCTTTGAAGTGGATCTCAATAAAAAGACCTTAGTTTCCTTTCAAAGAAAAATTGAAGCAAATCAATCTGCCGATTTTTGGACAAGATCGGCCGCTGCTTTAAATACCCTTCAATCTCCCAGTGATAAGAGTGCAGCGGTACAAAGATTTTTTAAAGACGTTGTTTTAAAGCTGGATTTGCCTGCTCCCGAAAAAGCACCCGAAGCTCGAGTTCCTGAAGTTGAAACTCCGGCTCCTCCCAAGGGATTAGATCCAATTAATCGTTTGCCGAAGATTCTGAATTATTCATGGATGGCACCTTTGCATCGGGTTGTAGCGCTGTCACACCATTATAGAGCAAGTACGCCTCGTTCTGTTTTGACTCGCTATGAAAAAACATCTCTTGGACATTTGAATGCAGATCAAAGGGCGATGGATGCTCAAAATGATAATTTGATAGCCGCAGCCCATTCTCCGGAAATGTTGGGGGGGCTTTTTGTGGGGTCCAGTGCATTTGTTTTGGGACGGTCTCTTGCTTCCACTTTTGCATTTAGATCCTTGGGAACTGCACGGTTTGTTTCTACCGCGGTGGGATTAATGTTTGAAGCTCCCGCCTTTGAACTTGCTTCGCGTGAAATTCGGGCCATGAGAGAAGGTAAATTTGATCAAACAGATTTGGGCACTTCAATTTTGAGAAACTATCTCACTTTTGGGGCTTTCCGTGGAGCGGCGAGTGTGAGCCGTTCGCCTCTTGCCTCCTTTGCCGCTTTACACGGCATGAATGAACTCGAAAGATTTTACGGTCTTCAACCCTCGAACTCTTCTTATATGCAACGTGTAGTGGGAGATGGACTTCTTTTTGCCCAACTGGGAATGACGACTCAATTGAGTGAAGCTACCTTGGGACGGGCATTGGGAGTTCCGATGGTTCAGCACGAAAGTCTTCATGATTTAAAAATGAAGTCGCTGCGATATGCCATTGAAACCCGAAATAATGCCGAGATGTTTGTACAAAGAGGAGAGGTGCAAAAGGGGATTGAGAAATATTATTTTACCGGTGGATTGGGAGAACATTTTTTCCTGGATCCCAATCGAAGTTCCTGGATTTTGGGTTTCTCTGATCCTGCGCAAGGTTTCATGCCTGATTTGCCATCAATAAATCCAGATTCTTCTTCCGTGTATGTTTTTAAGGGAGAAGATGGAAAATATTATGTGCAACGTTATCTCGATGCTCCCGGCAAGGAAGCGCTGAAATTGGAATATTTTGATCCCGCATCCGATCAGTGGCTAAGTATAGGAAAGGATCCCATTCTTGTTGATTCCTCAAGAGATTTGGAAATCAAGGCGGGAGAAAATAATTTATTCAAATTACAGTTAAAGAAAAATCTTCAGGCGTCTTCTGTAAAAGAAAAAGAAGTCGTCGCTGCTCCTGATGCAGCACCCGTTTCTATTCCCATTGTATTTTTGGAGGATTTGCATCCTGATCATGTGGTTTTGGCAAATGCAGAACAAACTCTGGGAGCAGCTCCTCGAGAGCTAAAGGTGAGTTATTTTATTCCGGGATTTGGAGAAGTATCCGCCTACACAGCGGTGGGGATTGATAAGAAATTTCTGGATGGCTCTCGAAAACAGGCTGTGAATGAAGATGCTTTCGCAATTTTTAAGGATGCTCAAGGCCGTCCGGTTCTTATAGTAGCAGATGGAATGGGAGGCCATGGAGCGGGTGATTTTGCCAGTGCGGGGGCAGTAAACAAGGTGGCGGAAGTTTTAAGAGACGGGAGCTCTCCTGATTTGGGAGATGCTGCAATGAAGGCTCATGAACAAATTTTATTGGATGCTCATGGAGGTTCCACTGTCATTGGGGGAGTAAGAATTAATCCAGATGGAACCGTGGCGCATGTAAGTGCAGGAGATATTCGCTTTTGGGTTTTGCGTCGCTTGCCAGATGGCTCACGTCAATTGATTGAACCTCATGCACCGGATAGCTTGGCCTATTATCTTTTAAAAACAGGGCTAACTTTTGGTGTCAAAACTATAAAAAGTGAATTAGAAGCAAATGCTTCATCCGAATCCGGTAGAGTCTTTTCAGGTCTGGGCATCATTGATCCGAATACGGGTAATCCTGTTCATCCTCAATTGGTCAATGAATTTAAATTAGGGCAACACAGGCAGTTGTTACATCAGGAAGTTCTGAAAATAAATGTGGGGACTGAGTCTGCGCCTCAATGGGAAAATTTTGTTCTTCAGGAAGGCGATGAATTAGTTTTGATGAGCGATGGTCCGGGAGATCTTGTTAATAAAGAGCAATTTTTGGGAGTAATAAAAGATGCTCCGCATGCCTCAAGTGCTCTCGATGCAATTGAGCTTTATACAAAGAGGGCTTTGGAACTTTATCAGTGGCGTTACGCTCATCCGGGAGATAAAGCAGAATTCGTCCAAATTCCCTCGGGTCAATTATACGAAGGTTTATTTATCAACAAGGATGGAGATATTCATAATCAGCCACAAGGGGGTAGCTTAGTTGCTCACGTAGGTCCCGACAATGTTACTGCTCTTGTCTATCGTCATAATCCCAATAAGGTGAGAGTGGGGCCTCTTCTCCCTCAAACAGGGCTTCCACCTTCTACAGCGGGAACAGGGACAGGTTCAAATACAACACCTTCTCCTGCGGATCCTCAGTCTTCCGGAACGACTTCGGGTTCTACAGGGACAGTTCCGAATCCGCCAACTCCTCCACCCGCAGCGGCACCCACTCCGCAAGGAAGCGCGCTTCCGATTGAAGCTCCCGTGATTAAAATATTTTATGAGGGTAAGTTCCATGACTTCTCTTCTCCGGATTCGATGGCACTCAGTTTTGGGAGAAGTCACCAGGCTCATTTGTTTACAGATCAAAAACCTTGGATTGCGAAAGATCATTTCAAAATTGAATATGTAAAAGAAAACGGAGTTTGGATGTACAAACTGACCGCTCTGGCGGGAGAAGGTTTGTGGGTAGACAATCAAAAATCTGATAAAAATCAGATAAGTAAAATATTGGGAGCAGGAGAAGAGATTTTATTGCCTTCCGGAGATTATGCAGTAACTCCCAAAAAATCTCCCACGGAGTTTGATACTTTATTTATGATGGTTCTTCCTCCTCTAGTTGAAAAGCCGGCCACTCCTTAATCAACCCTCTCATTTTGAGAAAGGGTGTCAAAATACTCATCAAATTGTTAATTTTGGTTAAGAGGGATTAAGAAGGGTTAATTGAAATATTGTTATTTTTCAAAATGTTATAAACTTTATATAGACTGGCATAGAGCTTGCTCCGTTACATACTTGTGATGGGTTCGAAAATGTAAGGAGGAGTTATGAGCTCTTATAAACATTCTAAATGCGATGATCACAGCTTTTCTAAAAAGGATTTTGTGCCTGGTACTTATCAAATTGTGATTACCCGGATGGAAGAGAACGGAAGAAAGAAATCACTTACCGCCTATGTTCCCATGAATCGGCATGGAAGAGATGAGTTGCTGCGAAGACATTTTGAAGGACATCCTCACAAAAAACCTGAATATTTTGTAAAATAAATTCCAAATCCTGATGTGTGTTAAAAAAGGTCCGTTGTTATGACGGGCCTTTTTTATTTCCTTGATAAGACCAAAGGCTTTGCATGACTTTCATCACATAATTGTAGGTTTCCTTGTAAGGGATTTGTTCAATAAATTCGTCACAAGCCTGATTTTGTCTCTGGGTAGACCAGCGTTCTACTGCGAGAGGTCCCGCATTATAAGCCGCAATGGTTTGAATGATATTGCCCGAGAATTGTCGGTTCAGTTTGGAAAGATAATGAGAACCAAATCGTAAATTGATGAGAGGTTTCATCAGGTCGTCGCTTGTGTAACTGCTTAAATTCAAATCTTCTGCAATTTCATAACCTGTCTGGGGAATGATTTGCATGAGTCCCATGGCACCCACGGGAGACAGTGCTTTCGGGTTGAAATGACTTTCTTCCTTCATGATTGCCCAAATCAATTCGGGAGGAATTTGTTCCACATAAGCAAAAAATTCGACCCAGTCATTCATGCGATCTTTGATCAGGTCTGAACTGGCATTTTGCTGTCCATAGTAATCAATAAAATCTTCCCACAAACCGAGAAGTAAAAGTTCTTTCAATGTTTTTTCTTGTTCAGAAGCTACAGGGAGATTGGGGGGAGAATCTTTTTTACTAAGAATTTTGAAGGGATTGACCTGGGGACAGCTATGAGCCTGATTTTGTCGAACGATATCTTCCCAGCGGGAATAGAATCCGGAGTCCTGGTTGAGCGCAGCTTTTGCGGCTTTGAGTTCTTCTTTTTGTCCGGATTCTTCCAACCATCTCATTTTCCAGTAAACCACTTTTTTGGGATAACTTTTTTCAAGTCCTTCCAGCTCTCGAATCGATTCGTTATATTTTTTGAGTTGGGCCAAACACCAGGCCTTTCGCCAGCGGGCTTCCTCAGTTTTGGGATTGCTGGGATAAGATTGAAGAAATTGATCAAAAGCTTCAACAGCCTTATCGCATTGTCCTCCATCATAATAAAGAAATGCAATCTTCCAACTGGTTTTGGAAGAGTCTCCCGGATTTTGTGCCGCGATGTCTTTTTGGGTGGCAATGGCTTTGTCGAATTGGTTGGAACGTGCATAGGAAGAAGCAAGCTTGTCGAGATAATCCGATTTTAAATTTGTATCAGAGGTATTGTGAACAAGCTCCGCGTATCGATCTGCCGCATCTTTGTAGTAGCGTGCCTTGAAATAGACTTCCGCTGCGTCGAGTGCACGACTTTGTTGTGAGGAACTATCTAAAGAAGGCCAGAGAGCTTTATAATCGTTGGCCGCCTCGACATATCGATCCTGGTTTTTGAGTTGATCAATGCGGGAGAAAGTATCATTTGCAGAAAAATCCGGGGGGATTTTTGAATCCTTTTGATGAATATCTTTCAGGATTTTTTGAAGATAATTTTCAGCAATTCCGCCTTGGGCTTTCATATAACTATTGCGAAGTTGTTCATAAGCTTCGTTGCTATTTCCAATACTTTTCAGACACTCAATAAGATCAAGACGGGTATATTCTTTATCCAAATCTTTTTTCTGGGAATTAATCAGTTCATTGAAAAAACTTTGTGCCTTGTCGCCTTCTTTTGCCGCGCAAAGTGATGATGCGTATTCTCTCAACACGCGGGGTGAAACATTAGAGCTGCTGCTGCAAGATCCTCCACAAACTTTATCCAGGGTTTTTAGGGCATCTGAAGCTTTGCCGGACATTCTTTGAGATCGGGCCAACCAGTAAGGAAGAATGGGATCCAACTCTTTGTATTTACCGGAGAGGTTTGAAAAAATCTGGTTTGCTTGCTCAGCATTTCCTTGCATGAGGGCGACGTAGCCTTGCATGAATTGAAAACGCTCCTTGGATTTGTCATCCAATTTGAGTTTTCCCCCTTCCAGAATCAGTTGGAAGGCTTCTTTCTGGTGTCCGGACATTAAAAGATTGGCAAGATAGACAAGCTTTTGAGTCGGTTTCAAATCTTTGTAGGAAAAATCACTTTCTTCCTTTTTTTTGGCGTTTGCAGAAAAGGAAAAAATGGAGATGAGACAAACAAAGAGGATGATTTTTTTCTTCATAAAAAAATGGGCAGAAGTAATTTTTTAGAAAGAAGTTCCCAGCTCAAGAATAATGACACCATTTTTGATGCTAGCTTGAGTGAGGGGATCGGTTAATCCTCCCAAGAACTGTCTTCCTTTTACAATAATACCGTATCCTAAACGACCGGTGATAGGGAGTCCATAGGCGATGACAAAGTTACCTCGTAATTCGGCACCCACGCCCAACAGAAATTCATTAAACTTCGGAGAAGTATCAAACACAGTTCCATAATCTGCAAAGAAAGCCATGTGCAAGTTTTTAAGGAAGATGGGTCCGGTTCCCAAACCTCTTTCCACATCTACCAAAGGAAGTCGGTATTCGCCGGAGAACAGCATGCCACCTTCTCCAGAGAATGTAATTTGGGGCAAGCCTCTCAAAGTTAACAGATAATTTGTATATTCTGTTCCCACACCTTCCCCGGTGGCGGAACCCAAGCGGAAAACCCCTTGAAAAATTTTATCTCCGAAGTTGTAACCTCCTGTCGCTCGCAAAGCGAACACATGATTTTCAGACCAGGGCATCGGAATATATTCACGTGCGTCCAGCTGGAATATGCGGGTTTGGTTGCCGTGTTGTGCGCCCAAGGCAGTGGAGCTCACATCGAAAGTAAAGCGGATGCGAGGTCCACCTTCCAAACTGATGGAAGCAGGATATTTGCTGGCTCGGCTAAAAGTATAGTTCAGATGAAATCCGGCAAAATTTCCAATATTCAAAAAGGGTGTAAAGGCTCCGGCGACGTGCTTGTCATCAGATTTATTGTCGAAGTAATAATAGATATCCAGTTTTTGTTGTCCCGCGGGAAGACGAATTCCCGCAAAAACTCTCTTGTTTTCTTCGAAATAAGCCCGTCCTGTTCGGAAGACGTCTCCGTAGTTTACAGCATAATCATTGAAGCCGACGTAAAAAGGCGTCCACCAACGATTGTAAGTGTAAAGAAAATCGCCGCCCCAAAACTGGGCATCGGTGCGGTAGTTCACATCAGCTGTCCAAATATGCCAACCGAGAGGATCCGAGTTGGCGAGTCCTGCGGAGAACAACCAGACGTTATCGGTCATGACCACACCCGGCATGATGTAGCGTGGAAAGAAAAGTCGGCGGAAAGGATTGTATTTTGTTTCCTTATATTCCGAGGCCGGCATGCTTTCCGCTTGAGATTCGGCAGTGGGAGCGCTCAAGCTTTTGTTGTCATTCGATGTGAGAGTGAAATTTTGATTTGTACTTTGAAGTCTTAAGGAATCGAGCGTTTTATTACCCAAAAGAGGAGAAGGTTTTAAGCCAGGCATTTTTCTTGCCGGAGCATTGTTTGCGCTGCTGCTTGTTTCCTCAAAACTTTCGATATCATAACCCCGGCCAAAATAATTCTGAACGACAATTTTATTCGTGCCCGGAATCGGTTGAGGGGCAAAAACACCGGTCAGGACATTGGTGAGCTGGATAGGAGATGAGGTGGAAGGTAAAAGAGAAAGGGTAGAAGAATTTTTCTTTCTTTTTCCTTTTCCCGTTTCCCTTTTCCCATTTACCGCCAAATTCATTTTATAAATATTCGAAATGCCACTTCGGTCGGAGGTGAAGTAAACAGATTTACCATCCGTACTGTAGTGAGGTTCATTATCAATGGCAGGATCTTGTGTCAGCTGTCGGACAATTTTTCCTTCCAAATCATAAATGTAAAGATCCCGGTTTCCATTCATCCAGGCAGAAACCACAATATTTTTTCCATCCGGAGAAAAGCGTGGATTGGAAAACTGGGTGAAGAGAGGAGCCTGTGTGATTTGTTTTTCCTCTTTGCTTTCCCGGTTATAGAGGAAAAGTTGGGTAGTGCCCATTTTGTTGACGACGTATACAATCGATTTTCCATCCGGAGAGTAATCGGGATCAGAAGCTCGCTTGCCATTGGTAATTACACCCAACTTTTTAGTTTCAAGATCGATTTCATACACATCATTATACATGTAGAAATATTTGTATTTGCCGATGGATGAAAAAGCGATTTTCTTTCCATCCGGAGAAAAGCTGATCTGATCGCTTGCGCGCCCCTTATAAAGGAGCTCGTCTTTTTTGCTTTCCAGGTCGAGTACACGGATTTCTCCGGGACCATGCGTGTCCGTTTTGGAATAGATCATTTTTTTCCCGTCGGGAGAGGGGGTAGCACCCATCAGGTTACCATCGATGTGAACTAATTTTTCAAAAGAAGTAAGACCTTTTGCGCTGAGCTCTTGTTGTACTTTCTGATATTTTACCTTGAGACTTTCTTTCCATTCATTCCAGAGTTTGAAAAAATTTTTATTATCGTAGGTTTTTCTTGCTTTATTATTCAAAGAAAAGAGCCAAACAGAATCTCCATAGCGGGTGATGAATTCCGTGATTTTTTCAGCCCCATAAGTGTCCGCAAGATATTGCCAAAATGCCCCTCCGTAAATGTAGGGAAAGTTTGCACCGGGCCAGTTGATCATTTGTCCACTGCCCTGATCCAGATGGATGAATTGATCGTTCAGGATATCTGTACGAAGCATCATGTCTGAAAAAGAGCCGTTGTTGCGCCCCCTTCCTTTTACACTTTCTTCGTAAACCGCAATCCCTTCACGTACCCAACCGGGTGTGAGGCCGTTGGGAGTGACAATTTTACCCAAGAGCCAACGGAAAGGTGTGGCAATGCCGCCAAATTTGTCGATGTGAAGGATGTGCGTGAATTCGTGGGTAAAAAGTTCCTCGAGCCAGTTTTCGTAGTAGTTCAGGCTGGAATTTCCATCAGGTGCGGTGACCAATAGAAGGACATAGTTGTAAGGCAAAGTCATTGCAAAGGCGTTCGCGGCATCGGTGTTGTCGACCAGTACCACCTCAGTACGAAGCCAGGGTTTCCATTCGAGCTTGGGAGAAAGGGTGGCGTAAACTTTTTCACTGATTCCCGCCAAACGATAAGCCACTTCTTCTTCACCTTGGTAAAAATTGATGTTGAAGTGTTGGGTGCTGAGGGTTTTCCATTTCAGTTTGGGATCAAAAAAAGCCGCATGAGTTGATTGAAGAAAGCAGAAAAAGACAGAGAGGAGCAAAAGCCCTCGAAGAATATTTTTTTTCATGATGGAAATCCTGATTGGAAAATTAAAATTGCTGAAAGAATAAGAAGTTAGCTCACTCAAGGCAAGAGAAATGACTTGGTTTTTTAAAAAAGCTGTGCTCATTTCTCTTTTATGAGAAGTGATGTCTTACGATCGGGGTTGAGACTTTTTTTGATAGGCCTGTTTTCTCTCGGTCTTACCTTCTTTTTTTATATTTCCCATCAACTCAAAGAAATCAAAGATCCCCTCATTCGTTTTTTGAAAAGCCAGATTCAGGGAGACATTCAAATTACAGAAGCCAAAGTTTCATTTTTTCCTCCCGGAATAAAGCTGAAGGGCATCAAGCTGTTTGCTCCCAATGAAACAGAGCCTGCAGCGGATATTGAAAAGGCGGATTTGGGTTTTAAAATTTTCCCTCTGATCCATAAAAATATCGAAACGAGGATTTTTATCAAAAAACCCCAAATTAACATGGTTTTGGGAATTGATGGGAAAAATAATTTTGAAAAGATTTTTGAACCCTTGCTGACAGGTCAGAAAAATTCTCCTGCAACGCTGACTGAAAACTTGTGGTGGAAGCGTCTTTCCGTGGATAGACTCGTGATTTCGGATGCCCGTTTTTCTTCTAGTGATGCCCGAAATGCCACTCCGACTGAAATTCAGAATCTGGATGTGGAGGCAAATGATATCCGTCTGGAATCTTCTGATCTCCCCGCACGGATTAAAGTCAGTTTTGATTTACCCCGCATTAGCCGTAAAAGTGTAAAGATTCAATTGGCCTTGCAACATGATCTGAAACAGGAATTACTTAAGGTTCAAGAAGGGAGTATTAAATGGGGTTCTGCAGATATGCTGCTCGGTGGACAAATACTTTTGCCCAAAGATTCCCGAAAAAATGTGGAGCTTGACCTCAATTTTTCACTGTCGAACCTTGATTTTAAGGATTTTGCAAAAATACTTACGAATCCCTTGCCTGTATTGGGAGATATTTCTTGGCAGGGGAAAATTTCCGGGACTGCTTTTGCTCCCGTTCTGAATTTGCAGCTGGATTCCCGAAAATTGATTGTGAACAACCAGGAAATTTCAAGGTTCCATGCGGAAATACAGAGAAAAGACAAGGTGATTGAAATATCAAAAGCCCAAATGGATGTTCTGGGTGGGGGAGTTGATGGAACGGGAACCTTGTTGCCTGAAAAAACCGTATCAGGAAGTTTTAAACTGAATCTGAAAAGTTTGAGTGTGGCGGCTATTAGCGGGAAACCTCATCCTGCAAGACTTTCCGGAACTCTTGATGTGAAGGCGAGCAATGTGGGTGAAATTCATTCGCTGTCCGGTGAGGGGGATGTGAGTGTGGGCCCGATTCCTTTGCCCGTGATCAATCTCCGAGATAAATTGAAAATTGCAGAAATTATTTCCGATGCAGCCTTGCAAGACAAGGCGATGAATTTGGCTTTTCTTTCCACGAGTGCCAATGTGATTGGAACTCAAGTGGATAGCTTGAATGCTCATGTTATTTTTAGCGGAGAAGATTTAACTCTAAATCCTTATCGTTTGGCGAATTCCTTTTTTTCCGCCTCCGGTGAAGCGACTCTCAAAAACCAAAAAAACCTTCGTGCTTCGGGAATTGCCACTTTAAGTACTGCGGTGACTACTTTACTCATTCCGGATCACAATTTCAGATCGGCCTTGACCGGAGGAAAGGGAGCTTTGTCGGTCCCTTTTCATGTAACCGGAACAGTGGATAATCCTGAATTTGCAGTGGATGCAGCCTATTTCAAGAATTTGATTGCAAAAGCGGCCGCCGCTACACTCAAGAGTTTGATTTTGGGAGATCAAAAGCCAGGAGATTTTTTGAATTCCGCTCTTCAGGGAAACCCTCTGGGTAACTTGCCTCTTCCACAAAAATCCCAAAAAAATTCCAAACCCAAAAATTTTGAGCAATTTTTATTTGGACATTAAGACATAAAGTTTTCTTGATAAAGAATACTTTATATTTTGTTTTCTCCCAACCACTCCACCCATTTCTGATGTTGGGTGCCGTTGCTGGCCAAAGTTTTGGCATTGTGGGAGTAGGGAGCTTTGAGATCAGAGTAGTCGAGTGCTTTTCCATCGATGCGTGTGAAAATTCCACCGGCTTCTTCCAGAATCACTTGTGGAGCACAGGTGTCCCAGACATGCACGCTATGATGATTGAGGTACACATCCGCTTTTTTCTGGATCACATAACTTACTTTAATTCCCACGCTGTTGATGGGATCCAAAACCGGACATGCAAAATGCTTTTTGATTTTTTCAAGGGTGCTTGAAGGAAAACCGGTGGAAACAATCAAAGGCATTTCGTTTGACTCTTTTCGATTCGATACATTCAGAATTTTTCGGAAAGGACCCTGGAGTTTGTAAGCTTGTTCTCCCTTGAGTGCGCAATAGATGCTTTTATCCAAAGGATCTGCAACGACTCCGAGGTGAGGCTGCCCACTTTGAAGCAGTCCCATCATCACGCAAAATCCGGGGATTTTTTTGGCGAAGGCTTTTGTGCCGTCCAAAGGATCAATCAACCAAACGTATTCGGATTTTTCATTGCCAATGAGGCCATATTCTTCCGTGAGAATGGCGTGATTTGGAAAATTTTTCAGAAGTCCTTCGCGGATAATTTGATCCGCGGCAAGATCAGCTGTGGTGACGGGGCTTTTATCTTCTTTTTTTTCAGTGGTGAAATCGGTTTTGAGGATTTCAGAAACTTTCTGAGATGCAAGATCCGCAATTTCGAGGGCTTTTTCGAGAAATGTATTTTCCATCATTGCTCACACTTCATCTTTTTTTACCACGTGCAAGCCGCATTCCTTGTTTGCGTCAGGATCGAGGGCATTGAACCAGCGCCAACGACCTGCTCGGCGTGCTTCGTAGGGACCGATGGGTGTTGTACAGATCACACAGCCGAGTGATTCATAATACCAACCCTCCTGATTCCAGTTGAGAAGCTTATGTACGGGAACTTGATTGGCTTGGGCGTATTCACGCAGTTGTTTTTCGGTCCAGCTTACCAAGGGCGCGATTTTCAAAATCGGACGCTTGTCTTTTCCATGATGAATGATTTCAAACCGCGAGGTATTAGCACGTGCTTTGGATTGATCTGCACGCAAACCGGTCAACCAGACATCTACTGTATCCAAAACTCTTTCATTGGGTTCAACTTTTCGTACATCGCAGCAGAGTTCCTGTTTTTCCTTGCTGTCGAAAAACATGTATTCCCCGTGTTCCGAAATAATTTTGTGAAGTTTTTTTGGATCAGGTTGAATACGCTCGACCTTGATTTTGTATTTTTTTTCTACTTCATCGAAAAGTTCGTAGGTTTCTTTGAAGAGACGAAGGGTGTCGATGGTGAACACTCGCGGTTTTACACCGCTCTTGGAGGCAAGGTCGATCATGACCGAACCCGTCAGTTGACCACTCGTTCCAATGGCTGCGCGATTTCCGAAGCGAGTAAAAACTTCTTTCATGAGATCCCGAGGATCCGAAATTTTTTCGAGTTCGCTGATAAGATTTTGATTAATTTCGTTCATGAATCTCCTCCTCTTCAGATGAAGAGGAGGTCGGGAGGAGTTGTGATTCTTGCGTGCACTCGCTTGCTTCACAACGCCCCCTATCCCTCTCTTCTATCTGTTTCTTAAATGACAGGGATTGCACCTGACATTATAAAGTCAGAAGGAGAGAGGTGCTAACCCCCTCTTAATCTTAAGAGGGGGGAATAAGAGGTTATATAATACCCTTCTCCTGCAGTAATTGTAGCACTTTTTTCGTGCTTTCTTCCAAAGTTTCTTTGCCGGTATGCAATACGAGCTCGGGTTTATCCGGAGCTTCATAGGGAGCAGAGATGCCAGTGAATTCTGGGATTTGTCCTGCACGCGCTTTTTTATAGAGACCTTTGGGATCTCGTGCTTCACATTCTTCTACCGAAGCGGCGCAATAAATTTCAAAAAATTGTCCTTCTGGAACGAGTTTGCGGGCGAGATCGCGATCTGCTTTATAAGGTGAAATAAAAGCAGTGAGAGTGACGACATTTGATTCACAAAAAAGTTTTGCCACTTCGCCGATGCGTCGGATGTTTTCTTTACGATCATCCGGAGAGAAACCGAGATTTGAATTCAAGCCTTGTCGAATATTGTCACCATCGAGAACATAAGAGTAAAGTCCATTTTCGACCAGGGCGAGCTCTACTTCGCGAGCGACCGTGGATTTTCCAGAGGCTGAAAGACCTGTAAACCAGATTACAGCACCTTGTTGACCAAGAGCTTCCCGACGTTGATCGGCAGTGAGTTTACCATGATGCCAGGTAAGGTTTTTTGATTTGGGTTCAGACATTGTTGACTCCTTTTAGGGTTGTTTAAGCAGGTTCTGGCCCTACAATAAAATCCGGGGGCCTTACAAGATCATTATTTGAGGGAATTTTGTATCAAATCGAGTTCTGCAGGAGGAAAAGGGAGTTGTAAGGCAAACGTTTTTGCTTTTTCACTCATCTTCGCCCAGGTTTTTTGGATGATGCCGGGTATTTTTTCTGGAGCTGTTTTTTTAACAAAATCTGCAAACTGATATTCCAGAAAAACCAGACAAAGAGCGTCTTCTATGATTTGCGTATCGGGATCTTTGAGGTTTTTTTTCAGATTGATGGACTTCACTTTTTCGATCGTTTCAACATCGTAGCCTACTTCTTGCAAAATTTTTTCAGCTTCGTCTGCGTGATATTGGTAAAGAAATTTTCGCCATTTCAAATAGCCGATGCGGCCTTCTTCGAAGTTTGTACGTGGAATTTCCCAACGCTTTAAATGTTGACAGCGGGAAGCCAACAAAAGAGCTTCTGAAGCTTCAGGGTTGAGTTTTTTTACCCAATCAGTGAGACGCTCGGCATAAAGAAGCTCGCGGGGGTAGGAGGTTTTTTCCCAAATTTCCTGATGAGGATCTTGGGCGTTTTCACGGTCAAAAGCTTCGAAGGCCTGTTGTAACTTATTGATATTCATAACTTTTAGAATTTTAAAAATGTCATAAACTGAAAGTGTAGCCTTGACAAGGACTTCTGCATTCTATAATGCTGGTTGTCTTGAAAATTTTGGATTTTTTGCAGAAATGCATGAGATGCAAGGCAAGGTCGAGAGAATGACCGCAGCGTACTGAAAAGTACGTGAGGATCATGAACGAGAACTTACGCAGCAGGTCATCATTTATGTGAAAAATCACTGTCTTATCCAGAGCAGGTGAGGGAATGGCCCGGTGACCCTGCAGCAACCGTCCACATCAGATGGATAGGTGCTAATTCCTTCTTTCAGCCTAAGGCGGAGAGAGAGATAAGGAGAGTTAATAGAGTCCTCTTCTTAATCGGTATATATCTGGATGCCGACTGAGAAGAGGATTTTTTTTTGGAGAAATTATGTCATTAGTCAAAGGATTAAAATGTAGGGAGTGCGGCCATCTTTATCCGGTGGCGCCTACTCATGTCTGTGAATATTGTTTTGGTCCCTTGGAAGTGGACTACAACTACGAGGAAATTCAAAAAGTTCTCACGCGTGAAAAAATTCAGAGTCGCCCCAAAACCATGTGGCGTTATCGTGAGCTTCTTCCTATTGATGGAGAACCGACTGTGGGTACTCAGGCCGGCTTTACTCCCCTTGTTCGTGCAAACAACTTGGCGAAGCGTTTGGGAGTGAAAGAACTCTATATCAAGAATGATGCAGTTTGCTATCCGACCTTGTCCTTCAAAGATCGCGTGGTGTCGGTGGCACTTTCAAAAGCAAAAGAATTTGGATTTACCACGGCGGCTTGTGCCTCGACGGGAAATCTTGCGAATTCTGTGGCAGCCAATGCGGCTTCTGCAGGTTTGAATAGTTATGTGTTTATTCCGCATGACCTCGAAGCGGGCAAGGTTCTTGGCACTCTCGTTTATGGTACCCATTTGGTTGGCATTCGGGGAACTTATGATGAAGTGAATCGTCTCTGCAGCGAAATTGGTGCAAAATATAAATGGGCTTTCGTGAATATCAATATTCGTCCTTATTATGCGGAAGGTTCCAAGACGCTTTTCTATGAAACCATGGAGCAATTGGGTTGGAAGACTCCCCAGAACGTGGTGGTTCCCATGGCTAGTGGGTCTTTGTTGACCAAGGTTTGGAAGGCTGCCAAAGAATTTGAAAAAATTGGACTGATCGAGAAAGCAACTTGCAAAGTTTACGGCGCGCAAGCGACCGGTTGTTCACCGATTTCTACTTCGGTGAAAAATGGCTGGGAACTTTTCAAGCCGGTAAAACCCAACACGATTGCGAAGTCTCTTGCGATTGGAAATCCTGCCGATGGTTTTTATGCGAATAAGGCCATCCATGAATCCGGTGGATGGAGTGAAGTTGTGAGCGATGATGAAATCGTGGAAGCGATCAAACTTTTGGCCAGCACCGAAGGAATTTTCGCGGAAACTGCGGGCGGTGTGACCTTGGGTGTTGCGAAGAAACTCATCGAGCAGGGAAAAATTTCCAAAGACGAGTCGATTGTAGTGTGTATCACCGGCAATGGCTTGAAAACTCAGGAAGCTGTTGCCGCTCATGTGGGAAGCCCGACAATTATCAATGCGAAACTCGCTGAGTTTGATGCGGTAGTGGAGACAATGAAATAATACTTCCCCTCTTAGATAAGGAGGGGATCGAGGGGAGGTCTGATAATTGGAATAGACCTCACCCTAACCCTCTCCTTAAAAAGGAGAGGGGATAAAAGGAGAACTCAATGTCCAACACAGTAAGAAGAAAAGTTTATCTGACCTTTCCAGCAACGAAAACCAAAGAAGCCATTATCTGTGACATGTACGACCAATATAAAATTCGTTTCAATATTCGCAATTCTTCCGTAACCCAAGAAGTGGGAATTATTGCTCTCGAACTCGAAGGTCCCGAAGACAAAATGAATGAAGCTTTGAAGTATTTCGAGTCTCGCGGTGTTTTGGTAGAACCTGTAGAAATGGATGTGATTGCGGGGTAACTTATTTTCCCCTCCTTAGATAAGGAGGGGATTCAGGGGAGGTCTGACAATTTGATCAGACCTCTCCCCGACCCTCTCCTTAGCTAAGGAGAGGGAGTTTAATTTATGAATAAAACCATACTAGACCACATTGGCAATACCCCTCTTTACCAAGTTCGAATGTTCGAGAAAGAATTTCCGAAGGTGAAGATCTTTGCAAAGTTGGAGTTCAATAATCCGGGTGGGTCGGTGAAAGACCGTCCTGCAGCTCGAATGGTGAGGGAAGGAATTGCTCGAGGGGATTTGGTAAAAGGTAAAACCATTATGGATCCCACGAGTGGAAATACGGGAATTGCTTTAGCTATGATTGGTGCCACTCTGGGTTACCCCGTCGAACTTGTAGTGCCAGGCAATGTGAGCCCGCGTCGTAAAGCCGTTGCTCAAAGTTATGGAGCGAAACTGACTTATTCTTCGGAGATGGAAGGTTCGGATGGTGCTATTCGTTTGGCCATGAAACTGAAGGAAGAAAATCCCGAAAAATATTTTTGCCCGAATCAGTATAATAATCCACTCAACCCTCAGGCACATTACGATACAACAGGTGTGGAAATCTGGAATCAAACCGAAGGACAAGTAACACATTTTGTAACGGGCATTGGAACGAGTGGAACCTTGATGGGAACTTCCCGAAGATTGAAGGATTTAAATCCCAAGATCAAAGCTTATGCGGTGGAACCCGATAATGCTCTTCATGGTTTGGAAGGTTTGAAGCACATGCCTACTTCCATCGTTCCGGGAATTTATAAACCGGAAACGCTCGATGGACTTTTTCCCATTCCTACAGAACCCGCTTGGGATATTTGCGAAAGGCTCGCTCGTGAAGAAGGACTTTTGGTAGGGCATTCTTCGGGTGCTAATTTGTTGGGTGCAGTGGAAATTGCAAAACAGATTAAGGAAGGTGTGGTGGTAACAATATTTTGTGATTCAGGAGAGAGGTATCTGTAATTATAATCGTGTGTCATTGCGAGTCCGCCGGAGGCGGACGTGGCAATCCCGTGAGTGTACTCGGGGGATCCTTCTCCGCCCCAGGCGGATCAGGATGACAGCAATAGGTGAGAATGTATGGCAATAATATCCGAATACGTATTAGAGCAAATTTGTTTGCATGCAGAGCGTGAATATCCTTTCGAAGCTTGTGGTTTGATTATCGGACCCAAGGGAAAAGAAAACGCGATTGGGGTTTTTCCCATTAAAAATATCCAAAACGAATTGCATGCCCAGGATCCTCAAAAATATACGCGAGACGCGAAAACCGCGTATTATATGGATCCTACACAGATGAAAATTGTGGAGAAGGAAGCGGAGCATAAAGGGTTTGAAACGAAGGTGGTTTATCATTCCCATCCGGATCATGATGTTTATTTTTCAGAAGAAGATAAATTAATGGCCGCCCCCTGGGGTGAACCCAATCATCCCGGAGTGAGCTGGGTAGTGATTTCGGTAAAAGAAGGAAAAGCGATCGCCGCGAGTGAATTTAGTTGGGAAGAAGAGAAAAAAGATTACGTGGAAAGAAAATTGAAAATTTAATTTGTAGGGGCGCAGCATGCTGCGCCCGTACGAATAGAAGGAGAACATTATGGCAATCAAAGTAAGAATTCCGACCCCATTGCAAAAACTTACCCAGAACCAGGGAGAAGTGGAAGTGGCTGGTAGTAATGTGAAGGAAGCCTTGGCGGATTTGAACAAGAAATATGCCGGCATTCATGAAAGACTTTATGATGACAAAGGCGGTCTCCGCCGATTCATTAATTTTTATGTGAATGACGAGGATATTCGCTTTTTGCAAAGCGATGAAACCGCCTTGAAAGATGGTGATGAGCTTTCCATCGTACCTGCCATCGCGGGTGGACTGTAAAGCTTTTTCCCCTCCTTATCTAAGGAGAGGGAGAATAATTTTCTTATGCAAAATATCGGCCTCTTAAAACTGGAACTGATTGCTTGCGGAATTAAGGCGGAAAAATCTTTGCCTGAACCGCTTTCTAATCCCTTTGGTTTGGTGCATCTTGTGCTTCCAGATAAGGTGGCCGTAAGTGTTCATCGTGTGGAAGATTCTGCGGAAACACCTTTCACCCTGAAAACAGCAAAGGGAAAATATTTTTTGGAAGACTCCCGAGAAGCTTTAAAAAAAATTCCGGTATCCTGGACTCCCCCCTTGAAGGCTTATCAAAAAGAAACTTCCTCGGGAATTAAAGTGTCGGATATTCTGACGGTTCATGGAGGCTATATTGCCGTTCATCCCAAAGGACCTTGTCGCTTTGGTTTGGCGGGATTGTCTTGTCGTTATTGTGGTTCAAGTCGTGAACTTTCTCAGCATCCGCCTTTTTCCAAACGAGATTTGATTGAAGCCATTCAAATTGTTTTAAAGGAAAAGAAATGCGATTTTGTGAATCTTTCCTCCGGTCGTGTAGAAACAGAAGATGGCGGAGTGGACTGGCTTAAGCCCTGGGTGAATGAAATCCGGAAACATGTGAATATTTTAATTTCTCTCGATTTAGTTCCCCCAAAATCCAACGAATGGATTGACCAGACTTATGCGATGGGTGTTGATGCGCTCTACTATGATTTGGATTTTTTCAATCCCAAAGAAGCAAAATCGAGCGCGGATCTTGAAAAACAAAATCAAAGACATCTTGAGGCATTAGAGTATGCTGCGAAAATTTTTCCCAAAGGAGCGGTGTTGTCGCATGTGGTGATTGGCCTGGAATCCGTCAAGGAAAGTGAAAAACGAGTGAAAGAGTTGCTGGATCGAAACGTAATGCCCGTTTTGGTTTATTTTCCTCCTTACCCAGAATCAGAATTAGGCAAAGAATGGAAGGTGGCACCCAAACAGGCGGCAACATTATATGCCCATCTTTTTGAAGGATTGATTCATTATAAAAATACCCCTCATTGGGTACAGCAAGCGGATGTAGTCTTAACCCCTCTTGAAGGGCGTTTCTTTTCTTCGAAGTCGGCATCCTATCATTTGGCCTTGAGAGATTTTTATCAAACCACTTTTGGGAGAAGTTTGAGAATGAGTATGGTTGCTTTGCGTCGAAGATTGAGAGTTCAGCAAGCAAAAGGCCATTCGCATTAAAGGAAGGACCATGTCTGTTAAAATTGACACCCGACCTCTACCTCTTGTGATTTTATCTCGGTGGTGGCGTTTTCCTGTTTATGTGGTTCTGGGATATTTTTTGTATTGGGTAGCTCATCTGAATCCTCCCAGTGGTTTGAGTGTTGAAGGATTCCGGACTTTGGCTGTATTTATCACCTGTTTGATTTTGTGGGTCTTTCATCTTTTACCACTTCCCATCACAGGACTTTTCGCCTTGGTGGCACCTGCCCTGATGGGCGTGATGCCGGCGAAAAAGGCCTTCACCTTTTTTGGTACCGAACCCGTCTTTTTTATTTTGGGTGTTTTTATTTTGGCGGCCGCACTTTTGAAATCCGGTCTTTCCACCCGCATGGCACTGAAAATTTTGAAAAGCGCGGGACATTCTCCTCGTCGTCTGATTTTGCAGATCATGATTGCCTCGGCTTTGCTTTCTTTCATTATGAGTGAGCATGCTGTGGCTGCCATGATGTTTCCCTTGGTCCTCGTGATTGTCAAAGCCCTGGATTACACCCCGGAAGGGGGATCTTATGGAAAGCTTCTGTTTCTGGCCATGGCTTGGGGTTGCGTGGTGGGTGGGATTGCAACTTTGCTGGGGGGAGGGCGTGTTCCTTTGGCCATCGGTATTTTGCAAGACGCGGGTTATCCACCCATTACCTTCATTGAATGGTCTTTGGCGGTTTTTCCTGTGGTGATCATTTTATTTGTTGAAGTATATTTTCTGCTTACCCGTTATTATTCCATCGATGTGGATACTGTTGAAAAAGCCGATGAGGTGATTACAAACAAAGTTCGTGAAATGGGTTTGATGTCTCTGGAAGAAAGATTTCTTCTGGTGCTTACCACTGCTGCGATATTTTCATGGATGGTTTTCGGAAACAAGATCGGCATGGCCTCGATTTCAATTCTTGTGGTGGTTTTACTTTTCATGTTTCGCGTGGTGAGTTGGAAAGATCTTCAAGATAACGTCGATTGGGGAATTATTCTCATGTACGGAGGTGCCATTGGAATTAGTTCGATTTTGAATTCCACAGGCGCAGGTCAATGGTTGGCAGACACTTATCTGGTTCCTCATCTTCATTCGCCCTGGATGTTGATAGCTCTTTTATCTTTGGTCACAATCCTTTTGACAGAAGCCATGAGTAACTCCGCAGTGGTTGCGATTTTGGTACCTTTGGGAATCACGATGGCTCCTGCCATGGGTTTGGATCCGAAGGTGGTAGTTTATGCTGTTGCCTCGGCTTCAGGTCTTGCTTATGCCCTTCCCATGAGCACTCCTTCAGTCGCTATCGCCTATTCTTCCGGCTTTTTGAAGTTTAAGGATGTGATGGCTCCTGCAATTATTTTAACGGTGACTTCCTGGTTCATTTTACTTCTTACCGCCAGATTTTGGTGGCCCGTTTTGGGAGTTAAAATCGGCTCCTAGATTTTCTCTTGAAAGCCCTTTGAAAGCGTGCTTTAGGGCCTATGAACATTTTTACATTATATAAGGAGTTCTCATGTCTTCTATTCCCGCCCATGGTGGCAAATTAATTAATCGAATCGTGAGTGCTGCAGATCGTGAAAAGCTTTTATCTAAGGCTGCATCGCTTCCAAAAATTACCTTAAATTCCCGTGAAATGAGCGACCTGGACATGATCGCTTGCGGAGCCTTGTCTCCTCTTGAAGGTTTCATGAGTCAAAAAGATTATGAGTCAGTTGTTGAAAAGATGAGACTTGCAAACGGTTTGCCTTGGACCATTCCCGTCAACCTCGCTGTGAAAAAAGAAAATGAAGGGCAATACAAAGTGGGTTCAGAAGTGGCTTTGCTCGATCCTCAGGGAATTGTACTCGCAATTTTGCATGTCGAAGAAAAATATTCTCCCAACAAAAAGAATGAAGCCCTGAAAGTTTATAAAACCGAAGAAGAAGCACATCCGGGTGTGGCAGCAGTTTACGCCCAAGGGGATGTTTATCTTGCCGGAAAAGTGGATGTGTTGAACCGTGTAAAATATGAAAACTTTTTGGAACAAAGAAAAGATCCTGCAGATTTGAGAAAGCTCTTCGAAGAAAAAAAATGGAAGCGCATTGTGGCTTTTCAAACTCGTAATCCCATTCATCGTGCGCATGAATATCTCACCAAATGCGGTTTGGAGATTTGCGATGGGCTTCTCATTCATCCTTTGGTCGGAGACACGAAAGGGGACGATATTCCCGCAGACGTTCGCATGAAATGCTACCAAGTGTTGCTGGCGGATTATTATCCCAAAGATCGTACCGTGCTTGCGGTGAATCCTGCAGCCATGCGTTATGCGGGTCCTCGTGAAGCGATTTTTCATGCCTTGATCCGTAAAAATTATGGTTGCACTCACTTTATCGTCGGTCGCGATCATGCGGGAGTTGGAAATTATTATGGTACCTTCGATGCCCATTTGATTTTTGATAATTTTACTGCAGAAGAAGTTGGAATCACTCCCTTGTTCTTTGACCACAGCTTCTACTGCAAGAAGTGTGGTTCAATGGCTTCGAACAAGACTTGTCCTCATACACCCGAAGATCGTGTGGCCCTTTCAGGTACGAAAGTGCGTGAATTACTCCAAGCAGGCCAACTTCCTCCTCCGGAGTTCAGTCGCCCTGAAGTGGCAAAGATTCTGATTGAATCGATGAAGAAGTAATTTTGAGTTTTGTATTATAAGTTCACATTTAATTTAAAGTGAGGCTCCATATGAAAAAGTTATCTCTAATTTTAAGCTTTATAGCGCTTACCCTGTTTTCTGCTCGTGAAGCAAAAGCCTTGAGTACTTCGCCATCGAGTATTAATTTCCCAAATACATTAGTGGGATCGACTTCTGCTCCCCAAGAAGTTTTGCTTCTCAGAGGTGCAACTATTGCTGCATCCGTAAGCAGCGTGAGCATTAGCGGTTCCAGTGATTTCTCAATTCCTGCAGGCGGAGATCAATGTTCAGGTAAAACGCTTCTGTTTCTGAGTCTTCTGGATCAATGCTCTGTCACCGTTGTATTTTCGCCCACTTCTTCAGGTTACCAAAGCGCAACTCTTCATTTAAATACGGATGCAGGCAATCGAAGCGTTTCTTTGGATGGAACCGGTACAAATCCTGATATTTCATTTAGTTCCATCAGTTTTAACGATACCAATGTTGGCTCAGCAGATACTCAGACGCTCACGGTAACCAACAATGGTTCTGCAGATTTCGATGTTTCAAGTGTTACGATTTCAGGCAGCAACTCTAATCAGTTTTCAATTTCTTCGGATAACTGTACAGGCAACCTTGTGGCAGCGGGTGGTGGAACTTGTGACTTGAGTATTCAGTTTGCTCCGAGCGATGGTGGAAGTTTTAATGCCCAGCTCAATGTTTTGAGCGCAAGTCTTCCGAGTGCTTCACTTGCTTTGAGCGCAGAGGGTTTAAATCCAGAAGTTGAAATTTCGGTTCCTGTTTTTAATACAACCGATGTGGGTAGCAGTGATACCCAAACTTTTGTAGTGACCAACAATGGAAGTGGTGATTTGGATTTGACGGCTATTTTGATTTCCGGAGCCAATGCAGGTCAATTTTCAATTAACCAGGATAATTGTAGCGGAACTGTAGTCGCTGCTTTCGGAGGCACTTGTAATGTGGATGTTACTTTCCGTCCTGCACTTGATGGAAGCTTGAATGCTGTTTTTAATGTGATTAGCACCAATAGTGCTGGAAATGCGGCTTCTTTCTCTGCCGATGCAACGCTCTCAAGCATCGCTTTTTCTCCTGTTACTTTCAGCAACACTGAAGTGGGTCAGAGCGATGTCCAAAACATCACTCTTACAAACAATGGAAACTCCAGTATTTCAGTGTTAGGTTTGAGCTTGTCGGGTGTGAATCCTTCTCAATTCCAAATTTCACAAGACAATTGTAGCGGACAAATCCTCGCTGGATCGGGAGCTGGAACTTGTAGCGTAGCGATTTCTTTTAACCCTCAGGCTGTGGGGATTTTTCTGGCAAACCTGAATTTGTTGAGTTCGGCCGGCGTATCTTCTACCAGTTTTAATGCAACCGGTATTACGGCAGCAACTCCCTTGTTGAGTTTGAGTGCGAGTAGTTTGAGTTACAATACCACAGCTTTAAATACAGCATCCGCCCCTCAAACACTTACTTTGGGAAATAATGGCAATGCGAATCTGGTTTTGGGAAATCTTTTGCTCACAGGACCTAATGCTTCCAATTTTACAGTGACCAGTGATGATTGTTCTTCCACAGTTTTGGCAGCTTCAGCTACCTGTAATGTGGTGATTGTTTATACAGGCACTGCAACTTCTACGCAAACAGCGGTCTTGGTAGTGGAAAGCAACGATAGCATTTCTGCTCATCGCGTAAGTTTGAGCGGTATTGTTGTATTGCCCACACCCTCCGTCACTCCTGTAACCCCTTCTAATGCAAGTGGGGGAGGTTGTTCTTTAGCGCTTGTGAATGGAACTTTCTCATTCTCGACTTTACTCAGTTTTATGATGGTTTTATCGGGGATGATGATTTTCCGAAGAATCAAAAATTAGTCAGTGAGATTTCTTGAATAAAAAAAAGGGATCTGCCTTAGGCGGATCCCTTTTTTTATAGCATTTCAACTTTTAATGAGTACGATAGTGCTTATTAAAAGTTAGAAATACTTACCCCATAAAGAGCGGCCCCTCTTTATGGGGTGCTTGATAATTTCCAAGTGTATGCATTGAAAGTTAATCAACCCTATTTTGTGATACGGGGCTTTCGTTTATAATCAGTTTCTATGTCTTTTCAGAAATTTTTCTCTATATTTGTGTTTTTGCTTCTTCTTTGTAATTTCTCTTGCCGTCCGGTGGAGAAAAAACAAAACAATCCTCCATTGTCACAGAATGATTTTCAGAATAACCTGAGCCTCAATGATAAAATTTCAAAGGCGGCTTATATTCTAGTTGCCGAAGTGGTGAGGGTTGAGTCTTGGAAAAAAAGTCAGGACAAGTGGGTGCTGACGCTGAAACCTGAAAAAATTCTGAAAGGGTCGCCTACTTCTTCCTTAAAGGTATTTGTTCCCAAATTATTTCCGACAGAAGATCTTCCCCTGAAAGAAGGGGAGCGGGCCTTGATTCTTCTTGAGGAATTGCCTTCCTATACCGCATGGAAAGATCTGATTGAAGGGGGAGTGCGCTATGGTCTTTTGGGGAACAAAGAAGGAGTGGTGGAAACGGCCGCCGATATTTCTTTTTACTCAGCTTATATCGGCCAGATTCTTGGTTTTGAAAAAATAAAGGACGAAAATGAAAAAGACAAGAAACTCAAAGCTTATTTGATGGAGTTTCTTTCCAAAAATCCTGCGGGAGTTTTGGCAACAGAAGTTACAGAGTCCTATTTCCGTCATTTTGCTCCCCTGAATTTGCAGAGTTCGGATTTAGATTTTTGGTTATCTCGCTTGAAAGATCCCAATTTTTCTTCTGCAGCAAAAATTATTGCAATCAAACAGCTGACCACGGTTCAGAGCTCTGCAATGCATGAGATGTTGAAACAATTGTTTTGTCTTCCTCCAACAGAAATGTGTTTGCGAGTGGCAGAAAGTTTGGAATCCCAAGGGATTGAGTTGCCTTATTATGAGTATGAAAGTTCCATTCAGAAGGGCCCGACGGATTTGAGTGTGGGTTTGTTGGTTATTCTGGCGAGACATCAACGAAAAGACACTTTCGCAATTTTTGAAAAATATTTGAAGGCTGAAAAATCTGAAAAAGAAGCCTCGACACTGGTGGAAGCTCTGGGAGATTTTCAGACTCCGGAAGCAGAACGTTTAGTTCTGAGTTATGCGAAGGATCCCCGTTATTATGTGAGAATTGCAGTGGCTACAAGTTTGGGGAAACTCAAAAGCACGCGAGGGATTCCGGTTTTGGAAACTTATTTACAAACAAAAGATCCTTCAATGGTTACCGTAACCGCTCAAGCCCTTAAACAAATTGGAACTCCAAAAGCCCTTGAAACCCTCGGAAAATATTATGAGATGGGCCATCATGGACATTGGGAACCTGTAGAGGGACCTCAACATTTCAACCTGCCTCCTGCGAATCCTTGATTCATGGGTTAACTTCTTTCATCCGCAACTTTTTTTGTCATTTGAGGAATATGTCTCTGGGCTAAGGCATAAGAGGCGTGCAAATGACAAATATTCTTGCCCGGAGATCATCTCTGGGTGTGTCGCATTCTTTGTTGAGTAATACTCAACTGGAAATGGATGCGATGACTTCCAATTTTATTGAGGGTGCAACAGACTGGCGTTCGCTCGTGGCGATGAGTGTGGGCGGTCTTGCCTATCGTGTAACGAAGTTGGGGGCGATGTCGATGGGAGCAAGATTCTTGTCTCCTGTATTTGCTTTAATGTCAGAAGTGACAGTGTATCGGGGAACGCAAAATCTTCTCACTTCTCCCTTTTCCCCTTTGCCTTCTTCTTCCTGGTCCACAGACTTCATCAATTTTGCTTCTCTCAAATTTTTTGGCTTAGCAGCGCACAACGCAAATCCCATTTTATCTCATGCGATTCAGGATGTGGGCATGCTGGCCGGTCATCATTTGGCTTATGGATTGAATTTGGCGATTCGTCCGGAGGGAAGTCTTTTCGAGCAATTGCTTCATGCGGAAGTAATGAATCTGCAAATGCAGGCAGGAATGGCCTTGGGAGGACTGCTTACAGGAAATCGTTTGCAGATGTGGGAGAGAAGCTTGGATTCGCACAATTTTATTGATTCCGCAAAAAAATCAGAATCATTTCAAGAAGCCCCTCCATTACTTGAGATGTCTTCACCTAGAGAAGTGTCTGACATTACAGCAGCTACACGAAAAATTATGGATTTGTTCCATCGAGCAAAAACAGAAAGGCTTGAAGCCATTGAAGGATCACTCCCAGAAGAAAAAAACAATATTCGCAGACGATTTTTGGAAGAAGAAAGAAGGCGATTGAATGATTTTCAATCTGAAGAGCTGGGAGGTGTTTTAACCTTTTTGGAAAGTTTGAGACCGCTTTATTTAAGGCATATTATGGTGAGTAGGGATGCCTTTGGGTGGAATCGGGATCTCGTCACAAAAATTGTAAGAATGCAGCGTGAAGAAGGCGCTTATGATTTGTTTGTAACCCAAAATGATGCGGGAAGAGATGTGTTTTATTTTGCCGCCACCGGCGATCTTCCTCTTGTGCAAAGATGGGCAAGAGGAGGGGAACTTGCACCCAAAATCATTCAAGTGACAAACAATACAGGCGATTTCAAAATAGATGAAATTCTTTTTCTAAACTTACATAGGCTTTCCGTCTTTCAAGATGTGGTGGGGGATGAAAAAGTAGAACGCTTAAGAGCAGAGTTGAGAAGAGATGGAACTTTTCCTCATCCTGTTCAGGTGCATTTTTATCCCAAGATGGGTCAATTGGTTTTGGGAGATGGCCATCATCATGCTTTGGCTGCTTTGAGAGAGGGTTATTCTTTTATTGGGGCGCGCTTTAAAGGCAGGTTAAGTCCGCCGGCTGCTCAACCGATTGCTTTATCTGAAATGCGTAGGGTGAGCATGGCAGAGTTGAAGCGTTTACAGGAAGAACGTGATCATGGTCAGGGTATGACGATGGGTAGTCTTGAGGAATTGGCGAGAGAGGAAGAGAGAGAGGTGGAAGTTCGTAGAGTAGTTGCAAGAACCCTTGAAATTGTATCGGGGCTTCCTCCTTTCAACACTGCGGTTCCACGATTACGCACTCCCGGAGATTATCCGGGGAGAAAAGGGGGAAGTAGTCAGGCGGCGGTGGAAGCTTTGGCAAGAATGAAAGGAACTTCGCTTGTTTACATGGATAACGAAAATCCTCACCATGCCTTTCAAGCCTTGTATCGTTTGTTAAAACAGTCTGGATCAATTGAAGAAGGGGTCCTGGCATTAAGATCGGGTGAAAGAATTATTGGGTATCAAAAATTTAACTTAGAAAAAGAAGCAAATGTGTGGAAGCTCACTTTTATGTATGTTTGGGTGGATGAGGCATTCCGTGGAAATTCCTATCGTGACCAGTTCCAAAAAAATATTTTGGCAGCAACGCTTCTTGTATTGAGAAAGCGGAGTGAAGCTTTGGAGATGACCTTTCATCAAGTCCGTAATCCTTATAACGTGGATCGTTATTTAGCAGCGGGTTTGGAGTGTGTGGAAGAAGAAGTTTTCGTGGAGGATGAAGATACTCCTTATTCTTGGGGAGCCCCTTCACCCGCTTCATTTGTAGCACTTTCCGCTCCCCCCGATCCTGCTTATCGAATTCGCTTTCCTGGCCAGATGTTGAATGGCTTGGAGATTCCGCCTCACAACTTTTAATAAAATCCGACGATAAACTGAAGCATGACCAATGTGTTAAGTCGGCGTGCGGCTTTGGGTGGACTCACCTCCCGGCTGAATAGCCAACAATTACAAATGGATGCCTTTACCGAGGATTTGTCCCAACAATCCTCTTCTGGAATTCTTGCCTTGGCGGGAGCTTCTTTATTTGGGCGTCTTGTAGGCGTGGGTATGGCAGGTATGGGCATGCGTGCCGGCTTTTCTCCTTTGCTGACGCGAGGAGCTTATCACGCTTCTTCTCTCCTGGCTGAAGTGGGAACGTATCGAACGCTCACGCAGGGATTTCCCCATGCTTTTGAAAGAGAAGCGTTTGTCTCCGATCTTTTGACTTTTGGAATTCTCAGAACTGCAGGCATTTTGGGTGAAGGACGCAATCCGATTGCTGTGCATGCTCTTCAAAGTGGGGGAGCAGTGCTGGCCCAGAATTTGGCTTATCGTGCAGGCTGGATCAAGGAAGCTCCTCAGGGAACGATTCTTCAACAATTGATTCATTCAGAATTTTTTAATCTCAAACAAAATGTCTCGATGGGCCTTATGCATTGGGCAACGGGTGGAAGAGTTTTACAGATAGAAAAATTGCAGGAAGCGCAATTGGAAGCGATGTTTCCCCTGTCTGCCGAAAGTAATCGTAGTTTTGTACAAGAAAATTTATTTGTGATGGGCAGTCAGAAGCCTCAACAACGGCTGGCAGATTTAGTAGCGGAAAAAATCATAAAGACAGGGAGGGCTGGGAATCGAGGAGAAACTTTCATCTTTGTTAATCCCATTGCGTCTTTGTCGAGGCCTCGTGATTTTTCACCCTATACTCCAGCAGAAGAGTTTGAAATTGCTCGGGATGGTGAAATGAAATTGATGGCTCGAATCTCGCAGAGAGAAAATTCATTTGATGGAATGAGATATACACTGAATTATTATCTCAATGGTGCCTATGTGGGTTATTTAACCCATCAAGTAATTCCTGAAACCACAACTCTCCGTTTGATTGACATGAAGATTTCTTCGGCAATGCAGGGGCAAAATTTGGGTAAAGTGATTATGTTGTATCACCTTTATCAGGCGCATGTTGCAGGATGGCAATTCATGCGTGATCTCATCACCAATCCAAAACTGATTCAAACTGCAAACAGACCTTTTCAGGATGGTTTGAATATGTATCTTCCAGATGCCAGGGTATGGGTGTTAGCCATGACAATGGATCCTTATGAACCTGAAATGCAAGTGAGAGAGCCGGCTCATGTTTTATATGAAACCGATACTTCCACTTGGACACCGAATGCATATATGGCTTATCGTATTACAGGAACTCCTAACCCCGCTTTGTTTGCAGGGCGAGAACAGTAAATTCTGACTATTGACCCACTCTTCAAGGAAAGTTAGAGAAGCTTCCTCATGACAGAATCAATTACAAACAAAAAAATCTGCCTCGTTTCTCTCGGTTGCCCCAAAAATTTGGTGGATGCTGAGATGATGCTGGGTTTTCTTGCAAAAGATGGTTTTGGTTTTTCCACCAACCCCGCCGAGAGTGATGTGATCGTTGTGAATACCTGTGGCTTCGTTGAAGATTCCAAAAAAGAATCCATCGATCAGATTTTGAAAATGGCGGAGTACAAAGAGAGTGGAAATTGCAAGGTCTTGGTTGCAACAGGTTGTCTTTCGCAGCGCTATAGCAAAACCTTGGAACACGATTTGCCGGAAGTGGATGCCTTTGTGGGGCTGGGAGAATTTGATAAATTGTCGGGGATTTTGAGGGAACAGTTTTCAGAAAAACATAAGAAGGTTTATGTAAATGAAAACTTCGAGAGAGATCCCCTGAAGAAAAACCTGAGTGAGTTTACCACCCATCGCCAAATTCTTCCCGATCCGGATCTTCCCCGAATACTTGCGACCCCCAAACATTTTACCTATGTGAAAATCTCCGAAGGTTGTTCGCATCGTTGTTCTTTCTGCATTATCCCGCATATTCGTGGTGATTTGAAAAGTCGTCCCATTGATTCCGTGGTGCGAGAAGTAAGTGCTTTGGTGACTCAGGGTACAAAAGAGTTCAATTTGATTGCCCAGGATTTGAATGAATACGGAAAAGATTTGCGCAATGGCTCCAATCTTACCCAATTGCTGGAAGAACTTGAAAAAATTCCCGGTGATTTCTGGATTCGTCCTCTTTACATGTATCCACTGGAGTTTACAGATCGCCTGATCGATGTGATGAAAAATTCTGAACATTTGGTGAAGTATGTAGACATGCCTTTGCAGCATATCAACGATCGTGTGATGCGTTCGATGAAACGGGGTTCTCCTTCTCGTTATGTTCGTCAAGTTTTGGACAAACTCAAAACAGCGATGCCTGATATTGCAATTCGTACGACTTTCATTGTGGGATATCCTGGAGAAACAAATGAAGAGTTTGAGGAACTTTATCAGTTTGTGAAAGATTACAAATTTCAGCATGTGGGGGTATTTAAATATTCCCAGGAAGAAGGAACTCTTGCCGCGGATTTGCCGGAACAAATTCCGGATGAAATCAAGGAAGAACGTTTTGATCGCCTCATGCGCTTGCAGCAAAAAATTTCCCTCGAAAATAATCAGAACTTGATGGGAAAAACGATGCGTTTTCTCTGTGAAAGAGTTTCCGAACGTCCTGGCTACATGCAGGGACGTCTTGCGATTCAGGCCCCTGAAATCGATGGTCTTACCTATCTAAAAGTTACGCAACAAATTCCCTCATCCGGCGATTTCCTGAATGTAAAAATATGCAAGGCAGAAGAATACGATTTGCAGGCTGAAATCGTTTCTTGATTTCTATGGGCACACGATACCTTCAATATAGACCGGAGCTTTATGCTTCGAGTATGGCGGACGCTTCCATTCTGGAAGAAACCCGTCCGGGAGCCATTTCACCCGATTTGGAAAAACAGATTCTGGAAGTGAATCCCTTCGCCTTGATTGATCGTGATGGAGATGGTTTGCGTGAAGTGGACCTCGCAGACATGGATCGGGTGCGACTTCAAAATTCATTTTCTCTGAAACCTTGTTATGATTATTTAAATTTTACTTGTTTTTTACCATCGCCTTCTTTTCCTTTGGCGACTTATTTTAATGATGAAAAAAATGTGAGTGTTTCGGGGGATCGTCTTACAGCTTTGCCCCGTGCAATGCGTCCTTTTACAAGAGATCATGATTTTGGAAAAGCCCGGGAGTACTTTGCGCAAGAATACAGGAAATCAGGTTCCCTTTCCGTTTTGGCAGAAAGGCTTGCCTTGCATCTCTCTGCCACAGCCATTCATTCAGCATCTCCTTTTGAGGGAAACGTTTTACTTGAAAATGAGAATGGTTTTTCACGCACACGGGAAGGTTTCTTGAGATTTAATTGCACCCTTTTTATCCAGCTTGCCCATTCTGACTTGAAAGATATTTCCCATTTGAAATTTACCTATCTTTATTATTCCAAGGAAAGTGACCCGGATGCAAAACAGAATTTTACCCCGCCGGATTATTCCAGGCTGGCTTTGGCGGATTATCAAAAAACACAGGCCGTTGCGGTATTGGGAGATTCTGCACATCCTGTTTCGGTGTCGGAATCACCGGCTTTGCAGAGCGTTCAATCTCAATATACCCATATGTCACTGGTGGTAACGGGGAATGTCCATTTGCTGATTGATAATGATCGGGTGACCGTGCTTCCCCAAAAAGACAGATCCCATCGCTTATTTAAGGGCTCGTTGGAGTAATGCCGGTTATGAAAAAATTTACACAGATCCGACTTTCGAAGGCGTTCTCAACAAGGCCTATCATAGAAATTAATGTTTTTTTCCCTCCACAACTTTTTATCCCTTTTACCGATAGAGGACAAGTAACCAGAAGGGGAATATAGTTGGGGCCACAAGTTTTAAAACCGATCTCTCAGGACTCTGATCTTAAAGATCATATTTTCCAAAATCTGGATTTTTTGAATCCTGTTTTGGACAAGATTTCTTCTGAAAAATTGGATGGAAAAACCCTGAGTTTGGATGTGGGAATAGACGAATCCCAGATCCGCTTTGAAAGCCAGGATTCCCATCACGCGTCTTGTACCTTGCGTTATGTGATTGATGGGGATGCCAGCCCCTTTAACGGGAGAATTTATTTGGAGGATCGCTTTGACTTTGATCCGACAGACAAGAACTCCCACAACCTGGTGTTTAGCCGAAAAATTTTGCCGAATTCTAGTGGACAAGAATCCGTGGCTTTGGCGGATCGCCTCGATCATCGGCTTGTTCCACTTCCACAATACAAGATTCGCATGTTTTATGAAAAGGTCATTTTGCCTTTTCAGAAAAGTCTCCCTCCTGTGAGGGAAGAAGAGAAAGAAATAGGCCAAGGCAAAACAGCCATCGATATCTTTTCTGGTAGTGGAAAAAGTCAAGGTGCAACACAGCTCTATCCTGCTTTTTCCCATGTCACCTTGAAGCATCTTCCCCGTTTTTCCCCCTTATCGCAGGGGGATTTTTCGAAGCGAAATATTCTGACGCGAAGTTCACGATTTTCCTCTGAAAATGTCCTGGATCAAATTGACAATTTGTGGAGCGAAACGGTGAAAGATCCTTTTACCCTCGCGTCCTTTTTTGTGGGGGCATCCAGTTTCCGGGTGAGCAAGTTTCTGGGTTTGGGTTTCTTGAACGAGTTTGGAATTGCCTCAGGAGTGTCCGCCCGTACTTTTGTTTCTCTCATGGGAGTGTTTGCAGAGGCTTCAGCTTTTGAAGCCATGGATCGTCTGCATCAGGGAAGGTCTTTTGAGGGTTTTGCGACTTCTGCCTTGAAAAATACGGCCGTGTTTGGAGTTTTTCATGCTTCCGGAGAGCTTTGGAAAAGAATGGGGTTGGAATCTGTTTCTCTTCATCTTGCTTCTGTGTCGACCTTTCATGGAGTGAATGAATTGCAGCGAGCATTGGGGTGGATGCCTACTGAAATGGACTATTCTGCACGTCTTCTGTTGGATCTTGGATTTTACGCCCATGCGACCGCAGCAGGAGCCATTGCTCACCAGTTATTGGGTCCGGAGATGCCTTTGTTGCTCCGTGAAAGAGTGAAAGCTCCAAACGTGTTGGGGGAAATTGATGAAGAGGAAGAACTCAGGGAGGTAATTTCAAAAAGAGCTCCCGATACAGAGAGGGAACATAAATCACCGGTTCCTCTCCCGGAAGATAGTTTTATTTTACGGAGTATTCACGGAGAACATACAGTAGAGGCTGAAAAAATTTCCGAAAACGAATGGAACTTGTCGGGTTTTGTCCGAGTGTCTCGTGATGAGCACGGTCGTTTGACTCTGAAAGACATGAGAACGCCTTCGAGAAAAAATGCGATTCTTACATTGAATGGGAGTCGGGTAAAGATGGGAGAGGTCTTATATTTAACAGATAGAGCTCTCATTAAAATCGGAGATCATCCCTATTATTTTTTTGAAATCAAAAGCGGATTATTTGAGCAAGAATTTTACCGGCAGGAAATCCCTGCTCAGAATAGGGAGTGGAAAAATATTACAGAAGCAGAAAGTTTCGATGATCTTAAGGCAAGGATACGCGCGACAGGCTTTGTGGGAGCTGATCAAGAAGTGGTTTTTGTGGAGGAGTGTTTATCTGGAAAACGTCGTTTGGATTTTCTTTCCCCTTTGGTGAGAGCGAAGGTGATGAGTTTGATGGAAGAGGCGAATGCAAGCTTGAAACCTCATCTTCCCCAGGGATTTGATGTGGCTTTGGTGGATGATCATCCTTTGCAAGGAGGTTTGAGAACGGAACAGCGTTATCATGCTTACCGGGCAGCAGTGTTTTTGAGAGACAGAATCCAAACCGCCAAATCTGTGGGAGAAATGATCGGTCTTTTGAGAAGATATCCCTTGAATAATCTGGAAGGTAGCTATCGGGATGATGTGGTGAGAAGTTTGGAAGATTTTAGAGGTGAAAAAATTGATTTCCGGATGCTACCCAAGGATTTTGGAATTCAACAACGTGTGTCCGATTTGGAAGAAACAAAATATTATCGTCAACATCAGATGGGAGGCTTTCAATTAGATCCTTCTGTAGATGTAGTTACACGAACCTTGTTTGGGGAAACAGAGAGAATCAAACAAAACTTGCTGGGTTTTGTAAGAGGTTTGGGTCCGGTTCGGGGAAGTGGCAAAACATACAAGAGCACAGAGCTTCTCGATCTTGTTCATGAAGTCTTGGAGCGTGGAAAACCCCTGGAAATGATTCCCACCGCGCAAGGAGTGAGAGGGACCGTCAAAGATTACATGAACCATGTGGTTTCAATGGCGGAGTATGTGGATTCATATCGCTGGAAAATGTCCGTCTCGAGTGCTTCGAATGCTTTTACAGGTGAAAAGTTTGGATCTCCCACGCAAGCCGAACAATATCTTCAGGCTCAGTATCGTTTTGCGCGCATGTTGATGAATCAACGCATGGGGCTGCCGCTCTTTGGGGAGCCTACTGAACGCGAAAAAGGAATTTTGACTCATTTTAGCAAAAGAGTTTTACATGTACGGGGAGATGTTCATTACGCCGACGCCCAAGAAGCCATTCGGGATCATCTTCAAAGATTCAGCCCTGAAGTTCAGGAAGGTTTACGAAAAGCGGATCAGGAAACACGAGCTCTGGTGATGGAAACATTTTTTGGGATTTCCCAACATCGATACATGTTTGATCCCTATAAAGCCTTCGAAGTGGCAAATTTTCTGGGAGACGTGGGTTTTTATCGTGAATTGGGAGTCACTCTCGAAGTCCGCGGAAAAAGAATATTTACCAACTTGAGTTTGGGGGATTTGGGTTCGGTGCATCCTGAGAAGGACAACCTGTTTTTTGTGTTCCATACTCATCCCGAAGAATATTTGAATCACTGGGGCCAGATTATGGGGGCGGCGGCTTATCGGGGACAAACGATGGTATTGGATGTTGCCAGAACCAATCAGGATACACGTAATGTGATGTTTTCCCAGCAAGACATTCGTTTATTCAAGCATCATGCAGAAAGTATTTTTCAACTTGCCCGCACAAATCCTCAATTGGATCTTTCTATTTTCTATGATCGCTCTACCAGGATATTTAGAAATTGGGTACGGCATCCCTATGGCATGGCAGAAGTCCGTGTTTATTTGAACCCCTATGGAGTTGCAGAGAAAATAGAGGTGGATTATGGGGTGAAATCTGAAGCCCAGGCAGATACGAAACATCTTGAACAGGCAGATCGTTTGAGAGCCATGAGTCAGGAACTGCATATACCGGTAGAAGTCTTGCCCCGACCCATCGCCCAACTGGAACAAGGCCTTCCGTATTTGAGGAGGTAAGGGAAATTTCTTCTGCTTAGGCCGTAATGATTTCTAAAGCAAATTTGGCTTTTGGATTCATAATAGAAATAAATTTGGGAATTTTATCCAACCCGGGAATATGTTTTCCGGACTCGTATTGGGAATAAGCACTGGGAGAAGTATGGCCGAGTTTTTTGGCAACTTCAGCATCCGCTATCATTCTTAGAGCATCTTTTTTTGATTTTCCTTGGGGGATTCCAATTTATTTCCCAAACAATTTTTTGAGTAACTCTTCTTTGGAAATTTGGAAATGTTCAGAGATGTGCGAGAATATAGAAGCCAAAGTTCCTATTCTTAGGGGAGAATGATTGGGAATTGTAATATGATGTTGGCCATTCTCAAGGGTCGTGAGCCGGATATGGCTTCCTGTTTGGCGAGTTACATTATATCCAAGTTTTTTGAGGGCTTTGATGAGGGATTCACCGGAGAGATCTCTTGGTAACTTCATATGGCGATTACTTCTTCACGAACGAAATGGAGTCGAATCATTTTTGGTTTTTGATTTGTTTCAAAATGACATTCTACCGCATCTTTAATTTGGTGATGTAAATCTTCCAGATTATCTGCTTCAGTGAAAATCGATTCCCCTAAGGCCTTAGCCTGAAAGCCACCCTCTGGAGATTCTTCAATGATAAAGAGTATTTCATTCATATATCTTCAATATTGTCTAATTTAGGAGAAGTATTCAAGATTTATTCTAAATCTCTAACACCCCGCGTCAACAACCATTTTTTGCTTGTGCCGATAATCTCTCTAGGAGTAGGGCAGACCGCTTAAGTAATGCCCATCAATGACTGGGAGGTTATTGCTTGTTCTTCAAAAACTATAAAATCCGAAAAAGTGTTGAGATGCTCACGGGATTGCCACGCCCTTGCCTACGGCAAGGACTCGCAATGACACATCTTGAGTCTTTGCGAGCGCAGCGAAGCAATCCAGTGAGTGTAATTTTAAGATTTGTCCTTTTTTCATTCCTTTTAAGTATCCCTTTCCTGGGAATTTTTTCCTGTGGAGGAGGGGGTAAAGGCGGAAACACCGATTTTGGCGAAGGCGTTACGGGTCCCATGGTGAGTGGAGATCCTTGGGCATTTCGCGGTGCAGGAATTATTGGTGAAAATAAGTATTTGATTGGGGGCGCGATTGCCATGGGTCGAACAGGCGATGTGCTTTTACAGAATGATAAAATTCGTTTGGTAATTCAAAAGCCCCGTCGCAATGCGGGGGTTCCTCTTTACGGGGGAAATATCATTGATGCGGATATTACCCGAGGAAAGGGCGAAGCAGGTCATGATCATTTTGGAATTACTTTTCCCTTGATTAATATTTCTTGGACGCCTTTCTATAAAAAACTCGAAATTTTAAATGCCGATTTTGCAAATGGTCCTGTAATTGTTCGTGCGACCGGTGT
>CAYPXN010000085.1:0-14257 GCA_964414715.1 uncultured Pseudomonadota bacterium
TTCCGGCACCAGAGGTTTTAAGGCGGCATCACGAACTTCAGTCTTGTCAGAAGTGAGCGAATTGAGATTCTCGTACATGTAATCCTTGAGGAGAATATTGATTTCCTTAGGATTTAAGGGTTTTCCGGTATTATGTGCGGGGCATTGAGAAGTACAGCGTCCGCACTCCGTACAAGAATAAACATCCAGGATGTCTTTCCAAGTGAACTCATCAAGTTTCTCAACTCCGAATGTAGTAGCATTGGGATCTTCCAGATTGATTGGATTCAGAGCTCCATAAGGTTTTTCATTGCGAAGAAAAACATTGGGAAGGCCAGTAATGACGTGAAAGTGTTTTCCATAAGGAAGAAAATTCAGGAAAACGAGCACTACGCCGATATGAAGAAAATAGGAAATGGCTCCGATGACATTGAGTGCTGAGGGAGAAAGACCCTGAAGAGCTTGACCTACCTGGTAGCTTACCGGACCCCAAAGGGCACTATCCGGAAAGCCGTGACGAATGAAATGAACTCCGTCGTTGATAAAGTCTGTCAGAATAAAGGGGAGAATAAAACAAAGAATAACCACTCCTTCCGTGGAAAGAGTAACTCGAGAAGGCTTTGAAAAAATACGACGATAGAGAAAGAAGACTACACCAGTAACTACCAAAACTTCGATGGAGTCTTTTATTAAACGATAAGCATTCCAAAGCCATTCAGGCACAAAAGGAAAAGTAAAATGGGCATCAAATCCCAAAGCAAAAGAATAAATGGTTTGGAGGGCAACAATGCAAAATCCCCAAAAAATAAAGGCATGTAATAAGCCGGGCCAGAAGTCTCTTTTGATGAGGCGTTCTTGTCCGAATCCGTATGAAATCAGGGATTTGATGCGATCTCCGAGATTATCAGTACGATCGGAAGGCTTTGCGATCATCATCAGTTTGTATTTTTTGAACATGGAATAGGCAAAAAAGCCCAAGGCCAGGATCAGAATAATTGCGACAGGAATAGGATACATTCGAAAGCCTCCAATGATTAATAATTTGCGAAGCGGTTGAAATAACAGTAAATTATCTGCCGATGAGGAGGATGGGGTAGCAAAAATTGCATATTCAATCAACTTTAAATTGTTAGGCCAAGGAGAATGAAATCAGGTGAAGTCTTATACGGAATATTTGTGGTTTAATACCTCCAAAGAACAAGAGTTTATCAATATTACTCCAGAGCTGAAAAAGATCCTTTCACTCAGCGGAGTTCAGGAAGGAATGATGTTGGTTTCCGCGATGCATATTACAGCGGGTGTTTATGTGAATGATGATGAGCCGGGTTTGATTGAAGATATTCAGGTTTGGTTGGATAAGTTGGCGCCCAAAAATCCGAATTATTTGCATCATCGGACTGGCGAAGATAATGGGCATTCTCATTTAAGAAGCATGTTGGTGCATCATGAAGTGATATTGCCAATTACAGCGGGAAAATTGGATCTGGGTAGGTGGCAGGAAGTTTTTTATGCGGAATTTGATGGAAAAAGAAAAAAGAGGGTTGTTGTCAAAATTTTGGGAGAGTAATTTAAACAATCTAAGGAGAAATCAATGAAAAAGAATCTATTTATATTATTGGCTATTGTGGCAGTTTTGGGAATTTGGCTAGTTTCTGCCCGAAATAATTTTGTTGTTCAGGAAGAAAACGTAAAATCGAAATGGTCACAGGTGGAAAATGTGTATCAACGCCGTTTGGATTTGATTCCCAATCTTGTGAATACCGTCAAAGGCTACGCCTCTCATGAAAAAGAAACATTGGAGGGAGTTGTTGAAGCACGTTCGAAAGCGACCCAGATTTCAGGCGATGCCTTAAAGAATGTGATCAACGATCCTCAGGCTTTTCAGAAGTTTCAGGAATCTCAAAGTGCTTTGTCTTCAGCTCTTTCGAAGTTGATGGTAGTGGTAGAAAGATATCCGGATTTGAAGGCCAATCAAAATTTTCTGGAATTGCAAAGTCAGTTGGAAGGAACCGAAAACAGAATCACTGTAGAACGTAAACGTTACAATGATGCAGCTCAGGAATTTAATGTGGCCATCCGTAAATTTCCGGGAGCCATGGTAGCTTCCATTTTTGGCTTCAAGGAAAAGGCCTATTTCCAATCAGAAGCTGCTGCGAGCAAGGCTCCGGAAGTAAAATTTTAAGTCGGGTTTTCTTCAGTATTTTCTTTGACTTTTTTCTTTCCAAAGAAATAAGCACCCAGTCCTCCCAGTTCATAAAGAACAAGAAGCGGGGTGGCCATCATGAATTGGGAAAGGATGTCGGGTCCTGGAGTAAGGATTCCTGCAATGACGAAAATAAGAATAATGGCATACTTACGGAATTTATGAATGTGAGAGTAGTCAATGAGGCCCACTCGAGAGAGCATCAGAATAATGAGGGGGAGTTCAAAAGTTACGCCGAATGCCAAAAGGAATTTTGAGCTGAAAGAAAAATAATCTTCCATTTTGGGCATGAAAAGAATGGGAGTGTCATTTAAAATATCCACCACAAATTTGAAGCCGGTAGGAAAAACGAAAAAATATCCAAAGAGAGCGCCTACTACAAAAAAGAAGGCCGATAAAACTCCCATCCAAACAATGGTATTCTTTTCAGTTTTATACAAACCGGGAGAGACAAATCTCCATATTTGATAAGCGATATAAGGCGCTGCAAGTAAAGCCCCTGCTAAAAAGGCAGTCTTGATATAAACCATGTAGGATTCAAAGGGAGTGGTTGTGATAAAGTGGCTTCCTTTGGGCAAAGCTAATTCGAGAGGATGAATGAGAAGTGCAAAAAGCTCTTTCGAATAATAAAGGGTGAGGCTGGTTCCGATGATGAGAGCGATAATGGAGTGAATCAGGGCACGCCTGAGATCCGCCAGATGTTGAACCAAATGCATTAAATGCGGATTTTCTTTCATGATACTTTATTGTTGTCCGGAGTTTTTGTTTCAGGGGCTGGATTTGAGTTGGGAGGAGTGGGTTTGACAATATTCTGGCTGCCTTCCCGAACATCCGCTTCAAAGGATTGCTTGATTTCATCCATTGAGGTTTTCAGTTCGTGAAACCATTTTCCCAAAGTGCGTGCAGTTTCGGGAATTTTGTCAGGACCTAAAAATATCACGGCGATAATGAGTACAACTAACATTTCGCCAAAACCCATTCCAAACATAAAGCACCTTATAAATCTTTGGAGAAGAATTCTGCTCCACTGCTATGGTTTCCTCCGCCGCCACCGCCGCTCCCCGAACCTGGAATGCTTCCTACGAAATCCACGGATTCCGTATCACCTTTTACAATTTCCATGGGTGTTTGGTATTGAGAAAGATCAATCCAAGAAGGAAGTTTAAAATCTTTGGTGGGATATTTCTTGGTGGCTTCGGTCATGTAATATAACCAAATAGGAGCCGCGACATGGCCCCCTGTTGCTCCATGGCCAATTGTTTTAATTTTTTCATCGTGTCCCACCCAAACTCCGGTGACCAGGGTAGGGGTAAATCCGATAAACCAGGCATCTGTTGCACCGTTAGTGGTTCCTGTTTTGCCTGCGGCAGGTTTGCCAAGAGCGAGAACTCTGGTAGCAGTACCGTATTTTACAACATCCTGTAACATAGAAACCATGGTCGCTGCCGTACGGGGAGTAATGGTATAGCCTTCGGGAATATAGGAACCGTAAAGAATTTTCTTTTCATATTCGCTCAAATTGAGCTGGTCCTTTTTGATGGCCTCATCCCCTTGGGCGATCAGTTGACCGTTATAATCCATTTCGTCCCAGGGGATTCCTTTTTTGGCTTTCGATTTTTCGGCAGGTTTTGTTTCAACTTTAGCCACAGGAGAAGATTCTGGTCCTGACTCTGCAGAAGCTTGTTGAGACTCTGGGATGGAGGCTTGTCCATTTGCTACTTCTCCCTTGCTCGAAACTGCAGAGGGATTATCTGCGGGAGCTGATTCCGACTTTTTATCAGCATCCCAAGTGATGACAAACTTGGAAGGGTCCATGGCTTTGTTTTCCTCCAGGACTTTTCCTGAAGGATCCACGATTTTACGAATGATGTGAGTTTGAGGAAGAATGCCGCCGTTAGCAAAGGTTCCGTAAGCGCGTGCCATTTCTGAGAGATAAACATCATTGGCGCCGAGGGCCATGGAGTAATATTTTTGAATGTCTGAAGTCAGTCCCAATTTTCTCATGTAGGCATCGATATAGTGTGTGCCGATATCCATGGTGATGCGCACACAAACCACGTTGACGGAATGGGCGAGGGCATTACGCAGAGTCATTGCACCACTAAAACTACCGCCATAATTTTTAGGACTCCAAAACTTTCCAGGAGATTCTTCATAAACAATAGGCGCATCCATCACGATGGTATTGGGAGTATAGCCTTTGTCAACAGCTGCTGAATAGATCAAAGGTTTCACAGAAGAGCCTGGCTGACGAAGTGCTTGAGTTGCACGGTTAAATTCACTTTTTTTATAATCAACGCCTCCTACAATTGCTTTTACTTCACCTGTGAAAGGTTCATAGGAGTAAAGGGCGCTTTGTAGATTAGGTGTTTGTTCTAAAGAGAAAACGTATTTTCCATCCGCGGTTTGAGTGGGAGCTTTTTCTTCCACAGGTTTTACGTTTTTACTTTTGTCATTTTTTGCGACTTTGTCTGTTTTGTCAGGAGTGCTTTTAAGCTTTTTGCTGTAAAGTTTTACTTGAATAACGTCTCCGGTGGATAGGCTGTCCGCACCATAGGCCCAACCGGTTGTTTCAGGGGCAACTACACCTTTTGCATTTCCAACTTGGACGTCAAAGCCTTTGCTGCGGGATCGTCCCAGGATAACGGCGTCGTAATAAAGATTGTCAGAAATAGGAGTTGGAATTTTGAGAATAGAACCAATATTTTTGTGTTCGCCATGATCCAGTTGGCCGGTATTTTCAAGAATGATGATTTGATTTTGTTGATTAAACTTTTCGATTTCTTCAGGACTATTCAACTTCATGTGAGAGCCATGATAACCATAAGTTCTTTCGACTTCACGAACTCCTTTTTCAACAGCCGTTTCAGCAGCTTTTTGCATATCAAGGCTGGCAGTAGTGTAAATTTTTAACCCCCCTTTGTAGAGGGCTTCGTCGCCATATTTTTCTTGAATGTAACGACGGACAGTTTCTGTGAAGTAGGGAGTATTTCTGATATTAAATTCTTTGTCTGTTTCTGCTTTAAAAACCTTGAGAGGATAGGCTTTTGCTTCTTCCGCTTCTTTCTTGCTAATGTAATTCAAATCCAACATGCGATCGATTACATAATTTTGACGAATTTTTGCACGCTCAGGATTTACCAAGGGATTAAATGTTGAAGGCGCTTTTGAAAGGCCGACAATCATTGCTGTTTCAGCGATGTTTAAATCTTTGAGGTCTTTGTGAAAATAATTGCGGGCTGCAGCAGCAACCCCGTAAGCGCGATTTCCAAAGAAAGTTTGATTCAAATAAAGATACAGAATTTGATCTTTGGTAAGCGTAGATTCAATTTTGGTTGCAACAATGGCTTCCTTGATTTTACGGTCATAGGTTCTTTCAGGAGAAAGGACCAAAGCTTTTGCAACTTGCTGAGTGAGGGTGGATCCCCCTTGAACAACTTGCCCGGCTTTTAAGTTGGTGACAAATGCACGAAAAATTCCCCAAGGATCCACACCATGATGTTGGTAGAACCTTTCATCTTCAGTGGCTACCAAGGCTTCGATCATTTTTTTAGGGATATCTTTAAAAGGAGTTACAAAACGGCATTCAATCCAAAATTCACCAATTTTGTTTCCATCTGTATCAAAAACTTCGGAGACTTGAGGTGGTTTGTAATCTTCAATTCTGTCAAGCTTTGGCAAATCTCGAGAGAAATAGAAGTAGGCAAAAGTTCCAAGTGCCAAGCCTAGCAAAATCATGATGAGAGATGAAAATAAAAGAAATCGAAGAAATTTTGAAAAAAAAGACCTCTTTTGAGGTGAGTTGCTTTTATTCATAAGGGATGGAAATAACTCCTTTATTGGTTTTAAGTTACATACCTTTCTTGTCTCTTCTCTGCAACTTAAATTACATCATGAAAATCGCTTGACGGAAGAAGAGGGGATGGATAACAATTTTTTAAATTTCGTAATTATTTGGTAATCTTACCAATTATAAGAAAGGGGATTTATGTTCAGGAAAGGATTAATTTTTTGTGGCTTGCTGGCTCTCGTAGCAACAGGAGCCATTTCTTGTAAAAAGAAGGAACTTTCTACGGATACTGGAAGCGAAGGCACGGTAAAAAAAGAAGTGGTAGATGTAAAAGGGGCAGCTTCTCCTGAAGCTACAGCTCCCGTACCACCGCCACCACCTCCACCAGCTCCTGCAGCAGCATTGCCTACAAGTATGCCTTCTGCAGTACCCGCTTTACCTTCTGCACCTCCAACGAGTATGCCTGCAGCACCCTCTGCAGCTATTCCAAGTGCACCTGTAGCTGCTCCTGCAACAACTGGATTGCCACCACCACCACCGCCTCCTCCACCTCCTGCTGCTGCACCCACGGCTCCTGCTCCTGTGCCCAATTCAGTTCCTTAAGAGTGGCATGAATTGAAGTAGTTTTGGAAAGGGTGCTCTCATAAAAGGGAGCACCCTTTCTATTTTAAAATGTAATGAAGGTTTTGAGTTTATGAAAAAAAATATTTTATTGTCGGTATTGGTGTTTATTTTTTTGATCACGGGTTGTGGAAAGAAAACAGAAACTAGTGAAGATTCCAATCCCCTAAAAGTAAATGAAAGTATTTCAATGCCCCAAAGTTTGCCCGCAACATTGCCTGCTAAAGCACCCGCGAGTATGCCTGCAAGTATTCCTTCATCCTTGCCAACGGGATTTCAGACAAGTTCTCAACCCGCACCTACATCCCAACCGGCAACTTGGTGATTAAATTCCTAAAAAAACAGCTGCGAAAGAAACTCCTACCGGAATGAGGAAATTATCCCAAGCTCCGAAAGGAAGGGATTCCAGGAACATTCCTATGAAGGCAAGAATGAAAGCGGGGAAAAGTCCTATAAAAGGGAGTTGTAATAAAAAAGCAGTAAAGAAGAAGATGCTGCAACCCAAGTAGGATTTTTTGGGAGAATAAAAGACTTTTGTCTTTCCAAAATATTTTCCACTAAGACAAGCAGTAGTGTCTGCGACACAAACTTGTAAAATTGCACAGGTTGCGATACTTGATTTGAAGAAAAGCAGGGAAAACAAAATTCCTAAGCCGAGGAGGGGAGGACCCAAGTCAAGTTCTTCGTCTCTTTTTAAAAATTGAGTGAGAGTCCCAAAAACAGGCAAACCTTTCCCTCGGGTTTTTTGTAAGTAATAAGAAATAAAGTAAGTGACGACCAAGAAAGCGAGAATCAGCAAGCTTGCCCAATAATGATAGTGGGCGCTTACGATAAATAATACGCCAGGCAGATGAAGGGATTTCCTTAAAACTTCTTTTTTAAAATTCATGATAAAGAAGTAACCCGTAACGGTCTTTTCCCACTTCGGGGACAATTGCAAAGTTGTTGTGAAGTTGCTTATGAAATTTTGAAGTTCCATAAGCAATGACGGTACCAATTGTGGCTCCCATTAATACATCCGAAGGGAAATGTTTGTAGGCGTCCACCCGCGCGAGAGCGACAACACTCGCAAAAGCATAGGCTGGGAGTCCCACTTTCCAGCCGAACATCATCTGTAATACCGATGCAGTGCTAAAAGCACCTGCGGCATGTGCTGAGGGAAATCCGTTTTTTCCGCCGTCAGGTCGAGTTCTGCGAAAAGCATATTTTGCGCCGATCGTGATGAGTTCTGACCAAAAAAGAGATTCTAACATGGATTCACCGGTCGTGGTGAGTTTTTCGTTGTGTGTGCCTGCTCCCACAATAGTAGTGATAACACCAGCACCCAGCATTGCGTAAGGAGAACCTATATCGCTAATAACCGTATCTGCTGTACTGCCGAACATGGCGTGAGGTTGAAAACTGTATTCAATGGATTTGTCTTTTGTGTAGAGAGCTCCTGAAATTCCTGCACCGACTGCAAAGCCAAGAGCGCCCCATCCCCAAAAACTATCTTTAATATCGTAACCTAAATGCTTGGGAAGATCTTTGAATGTAAATTTGGATGCTTTTTTGGATCTGGCTCCAAACTCTTCATCTTTTTTGGGTATTTGAACATTTTCATCGGAAGATGTTTCAGGAGCTGCTGCAAGTTCAATCGGTGCTACGTTTTCAATTTGAGGATCTTTTGCAAAAGAAGAGTGAAGAGGAAAGAGAAGCTGAAAGGATAAAATCAGCAAAATAGACAATGAAACTTTTTTCATAGTGAAGGCCCGCTATCATAGCTTATTTCTGATTGCCAACTTTATTCTGACAAGTTTATAAGAAAACTTATGTCAATGTTAAAACCCTTAAGTATTCAAGCCGCAAAAACAAAAGCCCTCGCAGCACTCTGGACATTTCCATCTATTTTATTTTCTGCATTCGCAATTGGTTGGGCTGCAGAAGCTGCCCAATATTTTATGTCGAAAGGTTTGGCTCTTGCCATTTTAGCTTGGCTTCAAACTTTGCCAGAGTTTGCAGTTGAGGCAGTGATTGCATGGCATCAGGATATTCATCTGATGTTGGCGAACTTGACGGGGAGTCTTCGATTGTTGATTGGTTTGGCTTGGCCCATGATCTTTTTTACTCGGGCAATTTTTAAAAAAAATGTTTCCTTTAAGAAACGTTTCGAAGCCATTCATTTGGAAGAATCAGATTCGGCAAGCATTATCGGTTTGTTACTTCCACTCTTATATTTTGTTGTCATTTATTGGAAAAACTCCCTTCATTTTTGGGATGGGATTGTGCTTTTGGCCTGCTATATTTTGTATTTGATCTGGGTTCAGAAAGTGCCTCCGGAAGAAATGGAAGAAATGAGGGATATGCCATTTATTCCCCGTAAAATAATCACTTTTTCTCCCTTTTGGAGGAATTTTTCGATTCTCTTCCTTTTTGTGGGAGGAGGGGTGATTTTGTATGTTTGTGTAGAACCTTTCTTGGAAAGCATGTTGGGCTTGGCAATGATGGTGGGAATTTCAGAGTTTGTTTTCATTCAGTGGCTTTCCCCATTTTTGTCGGAATTTCCGGAGAAGTTAACAGCATTTAACTGGGCTCGTCGTGAAGGAAAAGCGGGGATGGCCTTGATGAATATGGTGAGTTCCAATGTAAACCAGTGGACTTTGCTAGTAGCCATGATGATGTTTGTTTTTTCCTATTCAAAAGGTTCTTTGTCAGGTTTTGAATTTGATGCTCATCAAAAAAGTGAATTGGCTCTCACCTGGATACAATCATTATTGGCTTTTTTTATGTTGTTAGATATGCGCTTTCGCTGGTACGAAGCTGTCTTGCTCTTTGTTTTATGGTTTGCGCAGTTTGTGTTACCGGGAATTCGAGAGGAAATAACCTGGGTTTATATGTTCTTGTGTGGGGTTTATTTTGTTTTGGTACTTTTAAAGAGGCGTGAAATAGCCGCCATTCATGCTTTTAAGGCCCTTTTAAACCCTTCTCACGCAGAGTAATAAAAATAAAAATCTTGTAAATATTGGGCTTTACAAGGAAAATAAACCTATGTTAAGAGCGTCCGCTCTTAAATATAGTATAAGAAGGATTTAAAAATATGTCTTTTACCGAAAATAACCCCAAAGGGGGCGTCATTACTAAATTCAAGATTCATGATAAAGACACCGGTTCTCCCGAAGTTCAGGTCGCTTTGCTGACACATCGAATTAATTATCTTACCGAACATTTTAAAACCCATAAAAAAGACCATGCTTCTCGTAGAGGTTTGTTGAAAATGGTAGGACAGAGAAGACGGCTCTTAGGTTATTTAAAAGTTAAAAATCGTGATCGTTATTCAAAGCTTATTAGTGATTTAGGTTTACGTAAGTAGTTGTGATTTTTAAAGAGAAGGAATTGAAGTTTTGCTTCCTGAAACTGATAATTTTAGAGAGCATATCCTGCATTGTTAGGGTTTGATTTCTTAAATTATCAGTGAGTTTTTTGAAGCATCCCTTTCTTTATACTTCCTTTTTTAAATCGACAGATAATCCAACCTGTTTTGAACAGGTTTTTATTATGATGTATCCACAATAAAGGTTTTTCTTTATTGGGTGGATGCTCATTTATTAAAGGAGTGTATTTTATGGCTAACATCCATTCTGTGACCGCCGAAATCGGTGGTAAAAAAATCATTATTGAAACCGGAAAACTGGCAAAACAAGCAACAGGATCCGTGACCGTTCGTTGTGGAGACACCATTGTTTTGGTGACGGCCGTTGCAAATCCGACTCCTAAAGAAGGGATCGATTTTCTTCCTTTGACGGTGGATTACGTTGAAAAAACTTTTGCCGCTGGAAAAATTCCAGGTGGATTTTTTAAACGAGAAGGCCGTCCGAGTGAAAAGGAAACTTTAACTTCGCGATTTATTGATCGTCCGATTCGCCCTTTATTCCCTGAACATTATTGTAATGATACCCAAATTATTGCGACGGTTCTTTCCGCAGACCCTGAAAATGATCCGGATCTTCTTTCGATGATCGGGGCTTCTGCAGCATTGATGATTTCTGGAGTACCTTTCTTGGGACCTATTGCTGGCTGTCGTGTGGGTCGCATCGCAGGGCAATGGGTGATTAATCCTAACTCTGATCAAATCATGCAATCTGATATCGATATGATTGTAGCGGGTAGCAAAGATGCCGTCGTGATGGTTGAAGGTGGATCAAATGAAGTGAGTGAGCAGGACATGATCGATGCGATAGCTAATGCTCATAGTGCGATTCAGACAATTATCGCAGCTCAAAATGAATTGGTAAAGTTGGCAGGAAAGACACGCTGGGAAGTGATTCCTCCTCCGGTTGATACTGAACTGGTTGAAAAAGTTCATTCCATGGGAAAGCAGCTCATTAAAGACGCGATTAGAATACCTGAAAAATTAAAGCGTTATGAAGCATTGTCTAAGGTGAAAGAGGAAGTTGTTAGCGCCTTAGTTCCTGCAGATGCAGAAGATGCCGATGAAAGAAAAGACAAGGTTAAGGCAATCTATGAAAGCCTTAAAAGCCAGGTCATGAGAAACATGATCCTTGATGAAGGAATTCGTATTGATGGTCGTGATGTAGAATCGATTCGTCCCATTAGTTGTGAAGTGGGCTTGCTCCCTCGTACCCATGGTTCTGCCTTGTTTACTCGAGGTGAAACTCAGGGTTTGGTGGTAGTGACCTTGGGAACCGAAGATGATGTTCAAACCATCGATAACTTGATGGAAGAAGGTACAAAGAACTTCATGCTTCATTACAATTTTCCTCCTTTCTCCGTGGGAGAAGTAAAATTTTTGAGAAGTCCGGGTCGCCGTGAAATTGGTCATGGAGCTTTGGCTGAAAGAGCTGTTCGTAAGGTAATGCCTTCCGAACATGATTTTCCTTATACAGTTCGTATTGTTTCTGAAATTTTGGAATCCAATGGTTCTTCTTCAATGGCTTCTGTTTGCGGAGCTTCACTTTCATTGATGGATGCAGGGGTTCCCATTCAAAGACCTGTGGCAGGAATTGCAATGGGTTTGATTAAAGAAGGGGACCGAGTAGCAATTCTCTCTGATATTTTGGGAGATGAAGATCATTTGGGTGATATGGATTTCAAGGTTTGCGGAACTGAAAAAGGAATTACTGCCATTCAAATGGATATCAAAATTGAAGGTCTGAGCAAAGAATTGTTGTCCAAGGCTCTTGAGCAGGCAAGAAGAGGACGACTCCATATTATTTCAAAAATGAATGAAGCAATTGGAGTTTCTCGTAAAGATCTTTCACCTTTTGCACCTCGTCTGGAAAGTCTCATGATTCCGAGAGAAAAGATCAAAGACGTGATTGGACCACAAGGTAAGGTGATTAAAGGTATTGTCGAATTGACGGGTGTGAAAATTGATGTGAATGACGATGGCCAGGTGAATATTTTCTCGAATAATCCGGCAGCATTGGCACAGGCAAAAGAAATCATTGTTTATATTACGGCAAAACCCGAAGAAGGTAAGGTTTATCTGGGTAAAGTTGTAAAAATCATGGAATTCGGTGCTTTTGTGGAGATTCTTCCTAACACCGATGGTTTGGTTCATATTTCTCAGCTTGATGCTCAACGCGTAAATCAAGTGACGGATATCTTGAAAGAAGGCGATGAAGTTGTTGTGAAAGTTCTTGAAATCGGTAAGGATGGCAAGATTCGTCTTTCACGAAAAGATGCCGTTGGACTTACTCCGGATATTCGTCCCGTGAAATTCAAAGTCTAAAATTATCATTGATAAACATCTCTAAAAAAGCGAATGATATTTTCATTCGCTTTTTTATTTTCAGGAGCAAAAATGCTGATTCAGGTTCCCATCATTCAATTTCCCCATGCCCAAGGAATATCCCTCCCCAAATATATGACTGAACATTCAGCCGGAATGGATGTTTGTGCGGCTTGTGAAAAGGAAATCGTTTTAAAAGTAGGAGAGAGAGCCTTGATTCCGGCAGGAATTGCGATTGCCTTACCCGAAGGATATGAAGCTCAAATCAGACCTCGAAGCGGCCTGGCTATTAAGAATGGAATTACCTGTTTAAATAGCCCTGGAACCATCGATGCGGATTATCGAGGGGAAATAAAAGTGATTCTGATTAATCTTGGGCAAGAAGATTTTGTAATTCATCGAGGGGATCGTATTGCCCAAATGATTATTCAGAAAGTAGAAAGAGTTTTATGGACGCTGCAATCTGAACTCGAAAATACTTCTCGTGCAACTGGCGGATTTGGCTCTACAGGCCATTCATAATTAAACAGGTCTGAGTACTTTTTATCAGTTTTTTCCTACCCATTTATTTCTTCGTATCAATTGATTACAATCAACTGTTAATCCAAATTTGAAAGGAGAATCTCATGAAATCTTTTGCGTTATTTTTGGGCTCTCTTTTTGTGCTTTATTTTTGCGGAGCTTGTGGGTCTAGCTCTGGCTCTAGCAGTAATAATACCACAACCACTTGCCCGGCTCTGAGTCTTGCTGGTTTTTATGCAACAACTTCCGCGCCTTATACGCCTGTCGGTTCTTCTACAGTTCAGGGAGATTTAACACTTCCTATCGAAGTGTGGAGTCAGTTTATTACCGTGTCTGAGGATGGGACTGCGACAGCTGTTTTTTATATGTATGGGGCTAGCAATAATGGCCAGATTGCTTCTGGAACTTGGGAAAGTGTGGGAGAAAATACAATACAGTTCAATTTTGGAGATTTCTTTTACATCAAGGGTACTGTGACGCAAAACGCTAACACTTGTGCGGTTACGGCAAGCTTTAACATGATCAACAATACTCAGGTTCATATACATTCCGATGAGGCAGTGACAGCAACGTTTAACATGGTTCAATATCCTCACAATCTTACCGCAGCAGATTTGGCAGGTACTTGGAGAGAAGATGTGATGATTTCTATCAACAATAGCAATTCTTCCGAAACAAAAGATCAACTCAATGGGAAGAGTCCTACCTTGATTATTTCTAGCGATGGACAAGTGATATTCAAAACGGACACGGAAAGCGAAGTAGGTTATTTAAATATTATTAATAACTATTCTGGAAATCTTGCAGGTGATACTACTGTTGATATTATCACCTTTGACTTGGTTAACAATCAACTCATTATGGACACTTATGATGATATGGTAGATTTTGGGAGTGGTCCTGTGCCAGCGACAACCTTTCGTATTTATACCAAGATATAAAGTTTGTAATTGCTTGCTTCCATATTCGGAAATTCAGGGTGTTTGTTAGTTTAAATTTTACTGAGCAAGGTATAAAGGTCTCGAACCTGTTTTTCAGTTTTGTCTAGAGTGGAAGAGTTGTCGATCACCCAGTCTGCCACTTTAAGTTTTTCTTCCAAAGGCGCTTGGGAGTTGAGACGTTCTCTGATTTCCTCATCGGAAAGAGCGTTTCTTAATTTGAGCCTTTGGGATTGTTGTTCTGGCGTGGCTTTTACAACAATGAGGCCATCGTAATATTTGTAGAAACCGGTTTCGACCAATAACGCAGCATCTACAATACATAATTGGTGATTCAGTTTGCCCGCCTCTTTTATTTTATGAAGGATGGCTTTTCGAACAGCAGGGTGAACCAGGCTTTCAAGAAGTTGTCGTTTCTCGGTATCTTTAAATACAATTTCTCCAAGCTTTTTACCGCCCATGTGCTGGTGGTC
>CAYPXN010000086.1:0-12786 GCA_964414715.1 uncultured Pseudomonadota bacterium
CCATCGAATCCAACTGCCAGACCGGTAAAGGCATTATATAAGAATATGAATACAGGCATGTCAACGCGACCGATAGGCAAGGTCATCAGTATTCCAAAGAGAAGTTCGGAAGAGAAAATGAGGTGAGCGATGAGTTCATGAATTTGCATCCACTAGGTGAGTCCGGTTCTCAAAGCAAGAAAAAGAATAAGAAGGTTGAAAATGTTTTGAAATGGAAAGGTGATGGGTTTTTCGCGCATCCAACCCTGGAGTTTTAAAAATGCAATAAAGCTTCCCGAAAAAGCAATACATCCGATGAGTCCTCCTACGAGAGTAAGTGCTGACCAGAGGGAATGAGGAGAATGTTTGCCCAAAATTTCCATCGCAGCAATGGCAGCGGCAGCACCGCCTCCCATGCCATTGAAGAGCGCGATCATTTGCGGCATGTCAGTCATGGGGACTTTTTTGGAAGCGATCCATGAGGGTAAAACGCCCAGAAAAATTGCCAAGGCGATGAGTCCGTAGTTGGAAAGTCCGGGTGTTAAAAAAGTGATGATTGTTGCGAGGGTCATGGCAGCGCCTGCCCATACAATTCCACTTTTCGCGCTAAGGGGTGAACTCATGCGCTTGAGTCCTATAATAAAGAGAAGCGCAGTAATGAAATAGGTGATTTGAATGAGTGTATCCATAATGTGCTCCCCCTCTTTAAGATAAGAGGGGGTCGGGGGGCGTTATGATCCCTTCTTTTTCTTTTCAAACATTTTGAGCATGCGCACCGTCACCGCATATCCTCCGGCTGCGTTCATGGATGCGAGAAAAACTCCCACAAAACCAATCGCTTTTTCCTGAAAATTATCTGCATGTCCCAAAGTGATGATTGCTCCGACGAGCACAATGCCATGAATAAAATTCGAACCAGACATGAGGGGCGTGTGTAAAACTACTGGAACTCGGGCAATCACCTCATAACCGGTGAAAATGGCGAGAAGGAAAATGTAAAGTGCGGGCCAAATGTTTTCGGTCATATATTACCTCGGGGAAATCTGTTTGTCATCGCGAGCGAAACGAAGTGAAGCGTGGCGATCTCACAAGTGCACTCGGGGGATTGCCACGTCGTCCCGCTTACAGGACTCCTCGCAATGACATCCACTAAGAATTTTAGGCTTATCTTCATAACAAAGCCCCCGAAAGAATTTCGTCCTTCATGTCATATTCAAGAGTCTTGCCACCTTGAGTGAGACATTCCACAAAGTTGAATATGTTTTTTGCATACATTTCTGAAGCATGTATCGGAAGCTCGCTGGGCAGTTTTAAGGGGCCATAAATTCGCACATTGTTTTTTTCGATCAATTTCCCAGGCTGGGTAAGGGCGCAATTACCTCCGGCTTCTGCCGCAAGGTCAACGATAAGAGAGCCTGGCTTCATTTTTTGAAGCATTTCTTCACTCACCAAAACAGGGGCATTTTTTCCGGGAATTTGGGCGGTACAGATCACGACATCCGCCAAAGCGACATGTTCGGCAAGTTTTGCAGTGTCTTGGGCTTTTTCTTCTGCGCTGAGTTCTCGGGCGTAACCTCCTTGTGCTTCGGCATTGATCTGACTACTGACAAATTTTGCTCCCAGCGATTCCACCTGCTCCCGTGCGGAGGCGCGTACGTCATAAGCTTCTACCAAAGCCCCCAAACGACGACAGGTGGCAATAGCTTGGAGACCCGCAACTCCTGCACCGATAATCAAAACCTTTGCAGGACGAATGGTTCCTGCGGCAGTGGTCAGCATGGGAAAAAATCGGGGACAGAGTTCCGCCGCATGGAGTGCTGCGCGATATCCTGCAACGGTTGCTTGAGAAGAGAGGGCATCCATGGATTGGGCACGAGTAATTCGGGGAATTTTTTCCATGGCAAAAATACGGATTGATTTGTTGCGAATCATTTCGCATTCGTCAGGGTAACGTTGGGGAAAAGCAAAACAAACGAGAGTGCTGTTGTTTTGTAAGTCATTGATTTCGGATTTTTGGGGAATTTGTACTTTAAGGATGATTTGACTGTTTCGATAAATTTCGCTGTTGGTATTTTCTAAAATGGCGCCTGCTTTTTCATATTGCTCGGGTGTGAAAAAACTTTCAATGCCGGCAGATTTTTCAATATGAACTTCAAATCCCGACTTGAGGTAGCGCAAAACCACATCTGGAGTGAGTGCCACCCGTTTTTCACCGGAAACAATCTCTTTTGGAACGCCGATTTTGATCCCCATGAAGAGCTTTTCTACAATGAAAAGCTTCTAATCCCAAATGAAAAATCATCAAATATCTCATCTTTACCTTTGCATTTGTGAGAGAATATTTGTAGGGGCGGAGCCCTATGAAAAATAATGCCCAAAATGAAAAAGTAAGAAATATTGCCATTATCGCTCACGTTGACCATGGCAAAACCACCCTCGTTGATTTTATGCTCCGTCAGGCAGGGGTTTTTCGTGAAAACCAGGCTACGGAAGATCGGGTGATGGATAGCATGGATTTGGAACGTGAGCGCGGAATCACCATTGCTTCCAAGAACTGTTCGGTTCAATGGAAGGGGATCAAAATTAACGTCATCGATACCCCTGGCCACGCGGATTTCGGCGGTGAAGTGGAACGTGGTTTGAAAATGGTGGATGGAGCCATCCTGCTTGTGGATGCCTCGGAAGGTCCCTTGCCTCAAACCCGCTTTGTGCTTCGCAAAGCCTTGGAAGCCCATCTAAAAATTATTGTTCTCGTGAATAAAATTGATCGTAAAGACGCTCGCCCTCAACAGGTTCTAAATGAAATTTACGACCTCTTTATTGATTTGGATGCGGATGAAAAACAAATAGAATTTCCAGTACTTTACGCTATTGGACGTGAAGGGATTTCTCAATTAACCTTGGAAGAAAAGGGTAAGGATTTGGCCCCTCTTTTCGATACGGTGATTCAGGAAGTTCCTCCTCCTCAATATGATGAGTCTGAACCTTTTCAGATGCTGGTGACGAATTTGGGTTATTCGGATTATTTGGGACGTTTAGCCATCGGAAGAGTGTTTCAAGGTTCAGCCAAGAAAAATGAAACCTTGGTATGTATTGGAAAAGATGGGCAGCCAAAAAATTTGAGAGTTTCCTGTTTGCAAGTTTACGAAGGTTTGAAATTTCAGGAAGTTGAGCAAGTCGATCCGGGTGATATTGTGATTTTATCCGGAATTGAAAATGTGGAAATCGGTGACACCATTTGCACTCAAGCTCAACCCAAAGCCCTCAAGCGTTTGGTGGTGGATGAGCCTACGGTGGCCATGAAGTTTATGCCGAACTCTTCGCCTTTCTCGGGACGTGAAGGAAAGTTGGTTCAATCACAAAGAATTTGGGACAGGCTTCAAAAAGAAACTTTGCATAACGTTGCCTTGCGAGTGGAATCGAGTCCTACCGGAGATAGTTTTATTGTGAAGGGTCGTGGAGAGTTTCAGATGGCCATTCTCCTCGAAACCATGCGTCGTGAAGGTTACGAAGTGTGTGTGGGTCGTCCCCAAATTATTTTCAAGGAAGAAAACGGACAAAAGCTGGAGCCTATTGAACATTTATTCGTCGATATTCCCGAAGATTATATGGGAATTGTTACCGAAAAACTTTCTCTCCGCCAAGGGCGAATGATCAACATGGTGAATCATGGTTCGGGTCGAATCCGTCTCGAATTTTCAGTCCCTTCACGGGGCTTGATTGGTTATCGTAATGAATTTCTCACCGACACAAAAGGTGTTGGATTGATGAACTCTTATCTCATGGGTTATGAACCTGTGAGAGGTGAAATTAAGAGTCGAGTGAGTGGATCTTTGATTGCAGATCGCCAGGGTGAGAGTGTGGCCTATGGTCTTTTTCATCTGGAACCTCGCGGAGTTCTTTTTATCGAGGCGGGAGTTCCTGTTTATGAAGGAATGATTGTGGGTGAGCATAACCGTGACAATGATTTGAATGTAAATGTGTGTCGAGAAAAGAAACTGACGAACATGCGTGCCTCAGGAAAAGATGAGCATGTTGTGCTTACCCCCATTACGCCGATGACTCTCGAAAAAGCCATCGAGTTCATCAAGGATGATGAGTGGGTGGAGGTAACCCCCAAAAGTATCCGCCTTCGCAAGGTGACTCTCGCATCGAACATGCGGAAATAAGAGTCAATCTTTGTCAAAAGATGTCTATTGGAAGTGATGATTTTCACAACTCTTGTCTCGTATTCCCCCGAAAACTGAGTTAATATTTTTCAACGGGGGAACTTGTATGGGATTATTTGATAATGTGAATTTGAATTCGGCAGGGGGAGTACCTTTAGGAGATGGTGTAAACCCTGCTCCTGCACCGAGTGGAAACAATCATCCTGCAGATCCTCCCGGAGACATAAACGGAACAGATCATCGTGCTTTGGGTGCTTTGGAAGATTCAGGGCAAGGTGATCCCGGCCAAATAAGAGTTCAAACCGTGTCTCTCCCTCATGGAACCGTGGCTCCCACGAATGGTCTGACGCATTTGGGTACTTTGAATGTGGGAGATCGTTATGTGTCTTCTGGTCAAAATTCTTCGGGAACGGTTGCTGCCAGACCCACTTCCTCTCATCCTCGAGATTCATTAACGGTACATGCAGAATCTCCTCAGGGAGACAACACCAATCATGGAAACGAAGTGAGAACTCCTTCAGATGAGGCTGCCCATCCTGTGGAAGAGTCTGGAGGTAGTTTTTGGAGTGGCGGGGGAGATATTGTGGAAACAGAAGAGGAAAGACAACGCCGATTGGCACGCGAACAGGCTGCGCGTGTGCATTATGCGTCGCTTGCAAATCCTTCTGCTTACTCTGTTCATGCGAGTCGCCCTCCTCAAGTGGTGGAAACAGGAAGCAGCCCCCAAGCTTCTGGAGCGAGAAGTCGATTTGTGCTGGATGCACGTGATGTGCATCATATGGGAGGAAGTCCCAGTCGGGTGGAAATCTCCAATGCTCATACGGGAGAAGTTTTGCGTTCTGTAAATTTGCCGCCTGGAAATTCGCGTACTGTGGTAGATTTGCCCCCTGGTGATTATAATTTTACTGCAATTTCGGGAGAACGTTCGGCGGCTAGTTCTAATCCGGATCGATTAGATAATTTTCAGGTGGATGTTTCTCAAGCCCCCTCTTCAGGGAGTGGAAATGCTGGAGCTCCTGCTGCTCCGGCGAGTTCATAAATTCTTAGACTCTTGCTCTGAAAAAAACTAAACTTCTTTTCTTATGAGTCTTTTATCCTTTGATACCAGTTCTCTTTTGCATTGGGTGCTTCTTCTTACTCTCCTTGCTCTGAATCTGTTTTTGTTGTTTCGACATTTTCGCCTAAAACAAGAAGAGGGAGGAGAATTGTTTGCGAGAATGTTGGGGACCAACTTCTTTGCCCTCTATCTTTTATATCGAATCAAACTGCAATGGATCAATGTGACAGTCTATGGCCGTTTTCCCTCGATCTTTGGCTGGATACAATGGATTTTAATTATTTTCCCCTTCGTGATTTTTTTGTTTTCTTATTTGTTTCGGGGGCCTGCAAAATCTCTGGCGAACAAATGGAATGAAATCGTGTTTCCTCTTTTTGTGGCGGCGATGCCCTTTGGAGTCTATGAATCGAACAAGCTGATTTATGATGTGTGGATTCGAAAAACCCCCTTTTTATATTCAATTTTTAAACCTTTTTATCCTTTTTCTTATACCTATTTTGATTGGCTGGCTTCTGTTCTCATTTTTTTGGGAGATGTGATTGCTTTTTGGGCTCTTCTTTATTTGAGAAGATCTTTTAGTATTATGGCAGAGGTGAGGGACTTGCAACTGAGAGGGCCTTATCGATGGATACGGCATCCCATGTATTTGGGAGAAATCCTGGCAACCTTGGGTTTTTGTCTTCTTAAATTTTCCTGGTTTAATATCGGGCTTACGGGTCTTTTTGTTTTTCTCCTGATTTTGCGTGCGAAAATCGAGGAGAATAAAATTTCGAAATATTACCCTGGTTATATCGACTATCAAAAGCAAACTGGACGCTTGTTTCCGCTGCTTAAAATTTGGTAAAATAAAAATGATGTCTGAAAAAGAATATCATAATTTGGATGAATTCGAAGGAGAAGGTCAGGTTCTTACAGAAGAGGATGTGGAGATCCGCAAACCCAAGCTCTACCGCGTTTTTATCCTGAATGACGATTATACTCCCATGGATTTTGTCGTTCATGTGCTCCAGAAAATATTTCACAAATCCATCGAGGAAGCCACTCGCCTCATGTGGAAAGTTCATACCGAAGGACAGGGGTTGTGCGGTGTTTATACCTACGATGTAGCTCAAACAAAAGTTTATCAAACAAAATCTCTCGCCAGAAAACATCAACATCCTTTGGAATGTGTGATGGAGGTAGAATAGATGATTCTCACCGAAGAACTCGAAAAAACTTTGCGTCGTGCTTACGAAGAAGCGCGGCTTCGCAAGCATGAGTTCGTTACCTTGGAACATCTCTTGTATGCTTTGACTTATGATAAAGTGGCTTCTCAAATTCTTATTCACTGCGAAGCCGACCTGAATAAAATCAGGCAGGAACTCGAGGTTTTCTTTAACCAGCATCTTGAAAAATTAAACGATGAACAGGAGCCCCAGTATACCATTGGGGTTCAGTATGTATTGCAAAGTGCCGCAGCGCATTTGCAGTCTGCCGAAAAAAATGAAATGGATGGGGGCGGAGTTTTGGTTGCCCTTTATCGCGAAAAAGAATCCCACGCAGTTTATATTCTTGCCCAAAATGGAATTACCCGTTTGGACGTGCTTCGTTATATTTCTCATGGTGTATCGAAGTTGGATCCGGAACATGATCGGGAATTGATACCCTTGCAACCCGGTGAAAAAAGCTCCCCGAAAAAGGATCCTCTCTCACGTTTTTGTGTGAATTTGAATGAAAAGGCAGCACGCGGAGAGATTGATCCCCTGATTGGTCGGGGTTTGGAACTTGACCGCATGATCCATATTCTGGCACGTCGCCGGAAAAACAATCCGATTTTTGTGGGAGATGCGGGTGTTGGCAAAACAGCCATTACCGAAGGTTTGGCCCTGCGCATTGTCCAAAAAGAGGTTCCGGATTGTCTGAAAGATTGCACGGTTTATGCCTTAGACATGGGAGCCTTGCTCGCGGGAACCAAATTCCGTGGTGATTTTGAAGAACGTTTGAAGGCTGTGATTACGAATCTTAAAAAAGATAAAAACCATATTTTATTCATTGATGAAATTCATACGATTATTGGAGCGGGTTCTGTGAGTGGAGGGTCTTTGGATGCCTCCAATATTTTGAAGCCGGCTTTGTCGAATGGGGAAATCAAATGTATCGGTACAACGACTTTTACGGAATATCGAAACATTTTTGAGAAAGATCATGCCTTGTCCCGCCGTTTTCAAAAAGTGGAAGTGGAAGAGCCGACAGTCGAAGAATGCTACAAGATCTTAGAAGGACTCCAGAAATATTACGAAGAATTCCATGGAGTGAAATATTCCAGGGAAGCCTTGAAAGCCTGCGTAGATCTTTCTGCAAAATACATCAATGATCGTTTCCTTCCCGATAAAGCAATTGATGTCATGGATGAAGTGGGAGCGGAAGTAAAATTAAGAAAACAAGATTCAGGACACTTGAAGCCGATAGGCGTTGAGGGGGAGGCTCACGAAGCTTTGCTTCGGGAGGGGGCGACGCGAGCCCCATACAATGATGTCATGGATGAAGTGGGTGCTGAGGTAAAGTTGAGAAAACAGAACGTAGCTATTTCTTTACAAGACATCGAAAAGATTGTTTCACGCATTGCAAAAGTACCTACACAATCCGTGAAAACGGATGACAAGAAAAAACTGGCAAGTCTTGCTCCTGAGCTTAAAAAGCTGATTTATGGTCAGGATGATGCAGTGGAGCAGGTCGTTCGTGCCATTCAGTTATCGCGCGCGGGTTTGTCCGAACCCGATAAACCCATTGGAAGTTTTTTGTTTGCCGGTCCCACAGGGGTGGGGAAAACAGAACTGGCGAAACAGCTTGCCCAAAATTTGGGAATCGAGTTTCTGCGTTTCGATATGAGCGAGTATATGGAGAAGCATACTGTCTCCCGTTTGATTGGCTCCCCTCCCGGTTATGTGGGTTTTGAACAGGGTGGCTTGTTGACCGATGCCATTCATCGTCATCCTCATGCGGTTTTGCTGCTCGATGAAATTGAAAAAGCTCATGAAGATATTTTTAATATTCTGTTGCAAGTGATGGATCATGCTTCGCTTACCGATAACAATGGTCGTAAGTCCGATTTTCGCCAGGTAATTTTGATTATGACCACCAACTCCGGTGCGCGCGATAGTATGGCGAAGCCCGTTGGTTTTGGAAAAGCAGATTACGAAGATAAAAGCATGAAGGCGATTGAGAAGCAATTCAGCCCCGAATTTCGAAATCGTCTGACATCGATTGTGCAATTCAGTCCGCTGGGAATAAAAATTGCGGAACAAATTGTGGACAAGATGATGGCTGAATTGCAGAAGCGCCTAGAAGCCAAGAAAGTGAAGGTTAAACTCGACGAGTCCGCCCGTAAATATCTTGCGGAAAAAGGTTTCGATTTAAAGTTTGGTGCCCGTCCGATGAAACGCCTTATCGAAAACGAAATCGCCCAAGTCCTCTCTCAAGAAATTCTCTTTGGAAAATTGGAAGAGGGGGGAAGCGTTTCGATTTCTGCTTCGAAGGATAAGCTTCAGTTTAAATTTGCTTAGTTTTAAAGATCTTTCTTTTCAATCCACTTACTTTCAGAGAAAGCTTTATAGTTTTGGATTTTTTCGAGGAGTTTGTGAGGAGAAGAATCGTTCAGAAACAAATTCTTGTTTTTTTCTTTTAAAAAATTTTCCCCAATCATGTGGTCGATGAATTTCAACAGATCGTCAAAATAGCCGTTTACATTGAGAATGCCACAGGCTTTTTGATGGAAGCCGAGCTGTGCCCAGGTGAGAATTTCAAACATTTCTTCGAGAGTGCCAATTCCCCCGGGCATTGCGATGAAGGCATCGGATAAATCATACATCTTTTGTTTGCGCTCGTGCATGGATTCAACGACAAAAAGTTCCGTGAGGTTGGAATGGGCAACTTCTTTTTGAAAAATAGCACGGGGAATTACACCGTAAACCTTACCTCCTAGTTTGAGGACCTCATCGGCTAAGACGCCCATTAAACCGACACTGGCTCCCCCATAAACGAGTGCGGTTTTTTGTTCGACTAAAAGCCGCCCCAATTGCTGGGCGGTTTTTATGTAAATTTTGTTAAGTCCTGTACTGGATCCGCAAAAAACACATATCGCTTTCATGGTTTCCGACTCCGTTTTTTTATTATGACTTTTTTATTCTGAGCTGTCGATAAGCTTCGTATAGAACAATTCCGACGGAGGTGGCGAGGTTCAAGCTGCGCACGGGTCCCCACATGGGAATTGTGAGAATTTGATCGGGATATTTTTCAAATACGGAAGCAGGCAATCCCGAACCTTCGGATCCAAAAACCAGCACATCGTCATTTTGAAAATGTGCTTCATAGTAAGGCGTTTTTCCCTTTGTACTCAAATACCATACTTTGGATGGAGGGGGAGGGGGTGGAATTTCATCGAGCGCGTTGATTTGAGTGAGTTTAAGATCTTTCCAGTAGTCCAGACCTGATCGTCGAATTTCTTTATCGCCAATAAAAAATCCGAGAGGCTTCACAAGAATAAGTTCGGTATCGGTGGCGACGCACAGTCTTCCGATATTGCCGGTATTTTGGGGAATTTCTGGTTGATAGAGGACGATTTTCATAGAATAGTATTTCTTCATTATTTCCCCCTCTTAAGTTAAGAGGGGGAAAATCAGCTGAAGGCTGATAGGGGGTGTTATGATAACTTCACAACTCCTCCCCTCTGCCAAAGGCAGAGGACCTCCTCTTAATCTTAAGAGGAGGAAAATAGAAAAGGTCTATCGTATGCATTCCTGGTTTTTTTATCTATTCGTTTGCGTGTATTTTGCCCACGAAATTTTTGAAACTTATTTGAGTGTGATCAATAATCGTTATATTCGAGCGCATCAACAAGAAATTCCATTATATTTTAAAGATAAAATTGACTTTGAAACTTACCAAAAAAGTATCGCCTATAATTTGGAAAAGTCGAAATTTTCTCTCATGATGCGTTGGCTAGGACTTGCAATTACTTGGGGAGTGATTCTTTCCGGTTTTTTTGCCCTTTTGGGGACTTATTTGGAGAGATTTGTAAGTCCAAGCTCACTCACTTATTCGGTCTTGTATTGCTTGAGTATCGGTTTTTTGGGGATGATTTTGGGAATTCCTTCCTCTCTTTATAACCAATTTGTGATCGAAGAAAAATACGGCTTCAACAAAATGACTGCGAAGTTGTTTGTGATGGATTTGTTGAAAGGGCTTCTGCTTAGTGCACTTCTTGGAATTCCTCTGATGTATCTTGTTTTTTGGCTTTATCAAGTCAGTGGGGCTTATTGGTGGCTATGGGCTTTTCTTGCTTTTTTTGGCTTTCAACTTTTCTTGGCGGCGGTTTACCCGACTTTTTTGGCACCGCTTTTTAATAAATTTGTTCCTTTGGAAGAGGGGAGTCTGAAAAAAGCGATCGAAGAAATCGCCGAAAAAATAAAGTTCAAGATGTCCGGTATTTTCAAGATTGATGGCTCTAAACGTTCTTCGCATTCAAATGCCTATTTCGCAGGAATAGGGAAATTTCGTCGTATTGTTTTGTTTGATACTTTGATGACTCAGATGAATGAGGAAGAAATTATTTCCGTGCTTGCCCACGAGATGGGTCACAATAAAAAGCGACATATTCAAAAACAATTGATTTTGGGTTTTGTGAGTGGGCTTTTGAGCTTTTGGTTACTTTCGCTCGTGATGAATTGGCTGCCTTTTTATCAGGCCTTTGGAGCGGGAAATCCTTCTCCAGGGAAGGCTCTTGTGCTGTTTGCCTTGTTTGGTGGAAGTTTTAGCTTCTTTTTGACGCCACTTTCGAATTATCTTTCCCGAAAATATGAATACGAAGCGGATGCTTTTTCAGTAGAAGCGACTCAAAAAACAGAACCAATGAAAACCGCTTTGGTTAAGTTGAGTAAAGAAAATTTATCGAATCTGACGCCGCATCCTCTGTATAGTTTTTATTATTATTCTCATCCGACCACTTTGGAGAGAGTAGAGGCGATACAAAAAATATAGAACATTTCATTCACGAACAATTTGTTGAAAGTTAAAAGACTATAATTCCTGAATTGCCTTAAAGACGACGTTTACCCCTTCACCCCCGTAAGCAATTTCTGTTTTGAAAATATAGAAGTTGTGTACGGTGACTCGAAGACCGCCTCCCACTGAATAGCGGAAGTCTTTGAAAGAAAAATTCTCGATACCATGGAAGACGCGTCCCGTATCCAGGAAGACATTCCCATCGATTTTTTGCCAAAGCGGATAACGAAGTTCGGCATTGAAGACGACGCTGCTTTTGTCTCGAAAACGTCCACGATTGAATCCCCGGAGAGGGGAAAAAACATCTGCAGTGGCCAAACGGTAGAAGGGAATTTGGCTACCAGAAAAACTGTCTTCAAAAGTCCATCCATTATGTAACCAAATTACTAGCCGGGGCGGGGGAAGTTTGAAATGGCGTTCAAAGTCAAGGTTAAGCTTAAAGAAATTAAAATCTGTTACATTGAGACCTTGCATATAATGAAAGGTTACAGATTGGAGGCCACCATGTTCGGCGTAATAAAGATCATCGCGGGTGTCGTAGGCCAAACGAAGTCCAAGATCGATGTAATTGATATTTTGTCCGAAACCCGCCAATTCCGAGGAGGGAAACACTTGCTGTACGCTGGGTCCCGTATTTAAATTTCGATAGCCTGCATGTCCACCGTCGAAGATCAAATGAGGTGCAATTGTAAAATGAGGAAGCACTTCTATTCCTATGGCCCCTCCCGTTCGAAACGTGATGTCGCTGAAATTTCCAGAAACTGATTTTGAAGTATTGGCTCCGATTCCGTAATAGCTTTCATCCGAGTCCATGAATAAATCACTCGCGGTGATGAAAGAAACTTTTTTTCCTTTCCATTGAAAGGCATCTCTTTTTCCGAAAGCAACTTGTGCACGCACATCGAAATCCGTGTACATGACCGCTCTTCCCGTAAACACGTAATTGTTTTGAAGCAGATTGGTATTGTTGGTTCCCAAACCCCATCCAAAGCGAGAACCATCACCCATTGTCAAAATAGGATATACCGTGAAGTTGCTGCTTTTATCTTTCATTCCATCCATTGCTTTTGCGGCATAACCATAGTGGTCTATCCATGTGGCGAGTTGATTGATAGGGTAGGTAATGCCTTTCAGGTAATAATAGGGAAACAGGATATCTGGGACATGGGGAAGGGTTTCCGCATAACGTGCTTTTCTGACTTCTCCACTTTTTTGGGCATTGGGAGGGAAATCCCAGGTGTCGTCCATCGCATAAACCGGCTGGATCAAAAAGGTGAGTAGAAAAATAATTCCTATGAAATTTGTTTTCTTAAGTCCTGGCATGGATTTATTTTAGTATTCCCAATTTGTGAAAGATAAAAACCGCCAAAAATAAAAATAAAGTCGCAAGTGATAAGCTGATCACGAAAGGTACTTGCTTAAGGAATAAATAGTAGGCCACTAAAAAAAAAGCGAGACTTGGGAGTACCCAGATAAAAACATCCCAGGTGTATTGTGCAAGCATGGGTAAATTTTTATTTTCCCAATAAATCCAGATTAGCG
>CAYPXN010000087.1:0-5408 GCA_964414715.1 uncultured Pseudomonadota bacterium
GCTTCTGTAAGGGTCGTCGCATCTGCAATGGTAAATGGAACATTCAAAATTTTCGCCAAGGTTTGAGCGAGGAGTGTTTTTCCGGTTCCTGTGGGGCCCACCAAAAGAATGTTGGATTTGGAAAGCTCCACATCCCCCATCTGTTTTGCTTCAATTCTTTTATAATGATTGTGAACTGCCACTGAAAGGATACGTTTTGCACGCTCCTGACCAATCACATACTCATCCAATATTTTTTTAATTTCAACCGGCTTGGGAATTCCCGAACGTGTTTTCAACAATTCTTGCTTGGTTTGTTCTTCAGCAATAATGTCGTTACAAAGCTCGATACACTCATCGCAAATATAAACTGTAGGGCCCGCGATAAGCTTCTTCACTTCTCTTTGGGACTTTCCACAAAAACTGCAGCTCAAATTGGTGGGATCGTCATTAAAGGTTCTAGCCACAATTCTCTCCCTTCCACGACCTACCGCATTATGCGGTTAAGGCAAATACTCACTCTTATAGTATTGACCGAAATAATCGAGGTGTCAAGGAAGTGGCTAAAAAAGGCTTATAATTATTTTATGCGGCGGACTGCGTCATAAAAAAGCCCTCTTTAGGAGCCTTTTTTGGCTTTGTCCTTTTCCCGATAATTAACGACATCATCGATAATGCCGTACTCTTTTGCTTCAATGCCGCCCATGAAATAATCACGCTCCGTATCCTGCTGGATTTTTTTCATGGCTTGTTTGGTATGCTTGGAAAGAATATTATTTAACTCTTCTCTTAAACGAAGAATTTCTCTCGCCTGAATTTCGATTTCTGTGGCCTGACCTTGCACCCCACCTAAAGGTTGATGAATCAAAATTCTGGAATGAGGAAGAGCAAAACGCTTGCCGGGAGTTCCACAAGCCAAGAGAACCGCTCCCATCGAGGCTGCCTGTCCTACACAGAGGGTAGACACATCCGGCTTCACGTATTGAATGGTATCGTAAATTGCCAGACCTGCCGTCACAGATCCTCCGGGAGAATTGACATAGATATGAATATCTTTTTCAGGATCTTCACTTTCCAAAAAAAGAAGCTGGGCGATAACTACATTCGCAATTTCATCATTGATCGGGGTTCCGATAAAAATGATTCGATCTTTCAGAAGACGAGAATAAATATCGTAAGCTCTCTCACCTCGGTGAGTTTGCTCAATTACCATGGGGATCAATGAACTCATGAGCCATCCTTTTTTTGAATGATTATTTTTTCTTCGCTTTTACTTCTTCGATCTTAGACTGACCAATCAAAAAATCAAGAATCTTCTCTTCTAAAATTTGGGCTTGGAGCATGTGAAGCATATTTTGTTGATGATAATATTTCTCAACCGCTTCTGCGGGTTGCCCAATCGACTGAGCCACCTGGGCAATTCTTGCTTTTAATTCATCAATACTTACCTGTACATTTTCAAGTTTGGCAAGAGCATCGAAAAGAAGAAAAGCCTTCACTCGACGCAGTGAAGCTTCACGATTTTGAGTACGAAACCCTTCTTCGGTAATTCCTGCCTGTTCCATGGTAAGACGCTGTTGTTGCAACTGCCTTTTGGCATTGTCCAGCATGGAATCCAATTCCATTTCCACCATTGAATCGGGCACTTCAAAAGGATTTTCTTTAATAAGATGATCCAAAATTTGTTGGGAAATATCAGACTTCGCAACAGATTCTTTTTGCTGCCCCATGTGTTCTTTCAGCTTTTCTTTTACTTGAGCTAAACTTTCGAAGTTCCCTAAATCTTTTGCAAAATCATCTGTTAATTCAGGAAGGATTTTTTCTTTTACGTCGTTCAAGGTAATTTCAAAAACAGCTTTCTTCCCCGCCAATTCTTTTGCGGGATATTCCTTCGGGAATTTCACCTCAACACTCTTAGTTTCCCCTTTTTTCATCCCCACGAGCCCTTTTTCAAAGTCTTCCAAAAAGCGCTTTCCTCCCACCTCAACACTCACGCCTTTTCCTTCTCCACCTGCAAAGGCTTCTCCATCGACTTTTCCTGCAAAATCAATAACTACAATGTGACCATTCACCACAGCAGCATCTTCTGCCAAAGGACTAATCTGTGCATGAGCATTACGGAGGGCTTCCAACTCCCGATTCATTTCTTCTTCTTCAACAAGCACAGGCATTTTTTCTACCTTAATACCCTTGTAATTTTTCACGGTAATTTCAGGCTTAATTTCGACTTCTGCCACATAGGTAAGGCCTTGTCCCAAGGTTTTAAGATCCGAAATTTTGGGTTGATTTACAGGCACAAGCTTGTGATGTTCAATCGCCCACACATAACTGTGTTCCAGCAAATGAGTGAGCACTTCCCCTTCGGTTCTGTCTTTGTAATATTTTTCCAAAATATCACGGGGAACTTTTCCTTTACGGAAACCTTTAATTTCCACTTTCTTTTGAAGCTTTTTATAAGCAGATTCGAGTTCTTTTTTATAATCCTCTGGCTCTACTTCGATGGAAAGTTTCTTTTTAATCGGACTCACTTCTTCGACTTGCGCTTTCATGTTTTATCCTTTTTTGCCGTTATCATTTGAGAAAATTGCGTGTGCTTTTTGTTTCGCAAAAAGTACAACGCATTTTCTAGTCGCTTCGTGCAGCCTTCGACCACCCGCTGCTCCTGAAAATGCGTGCCCAGCAGGATTCGAACCTGCGACCCTCAGCTTAGAAGGCTGATGCTCTATCCAACTGAGCTATGGGCACAATCAAACCTATTTTCCCATAGCTCTAGGGGGAAGAAGTATCTTCCCCAGTTTCCGCCAGCAAAGCTGCTGGAAACTTCCCCTTCTCTGGCCAACTGAGCTATGGGCACAAATAGCCAAGTTGCAGTATTATAGAGTACTCCACAGATCAAGCAAGAATCTAATTCTTAAGAATATTCTTGTAATGAGCAAGCGTTTTTGGATACACAACGTAACCCAATAAGTAGAACGGGTCATTAGCTCAGTTGGTAGAGCAAGCGACTCTTAATCGCTAGGTCGTAGGTTCGACCCCTACATGACCCACAAGAGAGGCAATGGATAGTGCTTAGTGAATAGTATCTAGTGGAATAAAGTGCTTGTTCTCTAGACACTCGAAACTTTACACTGATCACTGCTTTTTATCGGCCGCGGTGGCGAAATTGGCAGACGCGCCAGGCTTAGAACCTGGTAACCGCAAGGTTGTAGGGGTTCAAGTCCCTTCCGCGGCACAAAAAGAAACATATTCTATTCTTTCCCATCAATATTTTTATTCAAGATTCTGAATAAATGACTAAAGTCATTAAATTGAATTTACAACTCAGTCATGATTCAATTTAATGAAAAACTTTCAAATAATCCCCTCAAGCAATCCAAACTTGATTGAGAATCGTGATACCCAATCAGAACGTCAGATTTTTCTTTTTACCCAAGTTCTAGCAGGAATTGCTTGCCTGGTGGGTCTTTTAGGTTTTTTAGGCTGGTTTATCGACGAACCCCTTCTCACCCACGTGGTAAAAGGGGCTCCCCCCATCATGCCCATTACCACAATCCTTCTTTTTATTTTGGGATTAAGCTTTGGGCTTATTTTTCAGTTTAGAAAAAAAAATACCTCTTATGCTCAACGCATCCTGCGATTCGCCTACCTATTGATAGGGGGAAGTACGCTCCTCGGAGCGGCAGTGATCTTAGAATATGCTTTTCATTGGGATCTAGGCATCGATTTAGTAATCAAACCCCAGTCTTTTCAACAAGACTTTCCCGGAAGACCTGCGCCCGAAACAGCCTTTGTCATTCTTTTAATAGGATGCTCGTTATTGACCCGCGAACTTCAAAGCAAATGGGGGCAATACTTCTCTCTCATCACAGGCATTCTGGGATTAGGACTTTCCATTCTTGTACTCACCGGATATTTTCTCGGGGAAGTCTACTTATATAGCCTTTTTCTTCATCACCATAAAAGTGGCATGGCACTTAACACAGCGGTCGGGCTTGTTTGCCTCTCCGTCGCCAATCTCGTGATTCGCAGCGAATCCGCTTTTTTAAGACCCATGACCCAAAACAACAGCGGAGGCATCGTTGTCCGCAGGCTTGTTTTCACCTTTCTTTTTATTCCGATCTTCATGGGTATCATCCACTATATCGCCACAAAAGCGAACGTTACTTCTCATCCCATGTTGCAAGCAGCGAGCCTTTATTTGATATTAACCTTCTTTCTGATCCTCACCTGGAGCACAGCCCGAAAGGTAGCCGAAACAGAAAAAAAGCTTCAAGATAGCGAAGAACTCTCGAGAAGCATCATCGAGCTATCTCCAGACCCGATCTTCGTCGCCAACATCAAGGGACAATATATCGATGTGAACACAACGGCACTGGAAACATTCGGGTTTTCTCGTGATGAAATCATAGGAAAAAGCATTGTCGATTTTATTCCTTCCGCGGAAGCTGAGCGTCTCATCAAAAGCAAAAAAATCTTGATGTCGGGAAAATCTGAAAAATCGGAATGGCAGTTTAAAACAAAAGACGGCCCTGACTTGCCGATCGAAGTCAATGCCAAAATTTTACCAGATGGAAGATGGTTGGGCTTTGTGAGGGACATCAGCCACTTCAAAGAATTGGAACGACTCCGCGAAGAATGGACCTCTGTAGTGGCACATGACCTGAGACAACCCGTGAGCATCATCGGCATGGCAGCAGGGGCCATCAAAGAAGCCCACCCCGACCTTTATCAAAATGCTGCCCGTGAAATTGAAATCATTCTCTCGAATGCGGAAAAAGTGAACCGGATGATTCTAGACCTGCTCGATGCCTCTCGTATCGAAGGTCGCCACCTTCACATCCATCCGAGCGAAGCGGATTTGAATGTCATCGTAGAAAATGTCTTTGTCAGTTTCAGAAAAATCGCTCCAGAGAGGCAAATCATCACACTCTCTCCTCCCTTGGAATCCAGCAGAGTCTATGTGGACACCCAACGAATTGAACAGGTTTTGAACAACTTATTATCCAATGCCGTAAAATATTCCGAGGAAGATTCTCCTATAGAAGTTTCTTTAGAACGCAATACGCATGAATTCAGGGTTTCCATCACCAATTACGGGACAGGGGTGACGGAAGATGAGATATCCAGCCTTTTTCAGCGCTTCTCCCGAGCTAAAAGCAGCGCGGGCTTGGCTTCAGGAATTGGCCTGGGACTCTATATCGCTAAAGGGCTCGTAGAAGCCCACGGCGGAAAAATTTGGGTTAAAAGCACTCCCCAAGGCAAGACCGTTTTCACCTTTAGCCTCCCCCAAAAACTTCTGAATCAAAAACCTTAAGAGGCCTTTCTTGTTTATCGATGAAAAAGACTTGATTCCCTGCACACTAAGCACTAGAAACCATAAAAGTTTTTCATGGTGGGTGTAGCTCAGTTGGTTAGAGCGCCAGATTGTG
>CAYPXN010000088.1:0-4377 GCA_964414715.1 uncultured Pseudomonadota bacterium
ATCGACTTTAAAGATCTTCAAACCTCTGAAAGTTCTCTCGAAGAGATTTTTGTAAAACTGGTGAGGGGGGAGAAATGAATTTTTACGGCATCAAAGCCATTTACAAATTTGAGATGGCACGTTTCTTTCGCACTCTTTTTCAAAGCATTGCATCGCCCGTTCTTTCAACTTCGCTCTATTTTATCGTTTTTGGATCTGCGATTGGCTCTCACATGAGTAAAATAAACGGAATCAGTTATGCGGCTTTCATTGTTCCCGGTCTCATCATGCTTTCCGTTCTGACTCAAAGTGTTTCCAATGCTTCCTTTGGAATTTATTTTCCAAAATACTCCGGAACCATTTATGAAATTCTTTCTGCCCCCATCTCCGCATTTGAGATCGTCACAGGCTATGTGGGTGCCGCGGCAAGTAAATCCATCATTTTGGGAATTACCATCTATATTACTTCAAACTTTTTTGTGGATTATTCTGTCGTGCATCCTGGATGGGCCATCACCTTTCTCTGTCTGACTGCACTCTCTTTTAGTCTTTTTGGATTTATTATTGGCCTTTGGGCAGACGGCTTTGAAAAACTGCAAATCATCCCCCTAATGCTCATCACTCCCCTCACCTTTTTGGGGGGAAGTTTTTATTCAATTGATATGCTGCCGCCTTTTTGGAGGAATCTTTCTCTCTTTAATCCCGTCGTTTATTTAATCAATGGACTCCGTTGGAGTTTTTTTGGAACTTCGGATGTAAAGTTGAGTATTTGCATCGGAATTACACTTTCATTCCTGACGATTTGCCTGATTCTCGTATGGCTTCTCTTCCGAACCGGTTACAAAATCAAAACATAAAAAAAGCCCCCGAATTTCTCCGGGGGCTTTTCAAAATCACACAAGCACTATCTTAAGGACACAATGAAGTCGGTAAACCACAAGCTCCAGCCAAGCCAGTACAAGTTGTATTATTTAAAAAATCATAATCTGTAAAAGTACAAGTGGCGATCGTTGTATCACCCTGGCTTAAGGTAAAACTTCCTGTACCAATCCCCTTATTAAAAGAACTCAATGCTCCGGACAACTTTACTTGGTTCGTCGTATCGCTCACTACAAAACTACCCATCATATCAAAACTAATCAATTGAGAGTTACCAGAAGTCGTGGTCGCAACAGTGCCTGTAATGGCATAATCACTCGCATCCGTGTAATCGGAAGTTCCAGCAACATTGTAAGTAATGGGCGAAGGAAAACTATCCTGAGAAGCTCCCAAAGTCATTGTGCCATTCATCGTCACATTTACAAACAAGCATTTATCATAAGTAACCAGGGTATTATCTGTATTAATCACAACAGTCCCCGTGCCTCCGGGACAAAGTTCTGTAACATCTGCATCAGCCACATTCGAGTTTTGCGAGGGTGGCAAATTTTCATCTTTATTATGAGACATGATAAAAACGATTGGTTCTATTACTGAATAATTAAGCATCAAACCCTGGGATTGATAATTGGGAGGAGTGGGTGTAGGAGCAGGAGTCGAAGAGCTCCCGCAAGCCTGCATTTGTAAAGCAGCAAACGACATTAAAAGAATTCCATAAATCAATTTTCTTCTCAAAAAAGAAGTCATAATTCCCCCTATAAGATGAGAATGTTATCAGATCGAGCAAGCAAATCTCATGCCTAGAAATAATTGTTAAAACCTGTAATGAATTTGTAAAACAAATGGCGTGCTTTGTAGGAATTATTTGTACTTTTTTGCCCAGCAAAAATCATTACTTTGTCATTTTTTTGACAAAAGATGGGTGTTTTTGGATTTTTTGTCCCTTTTATTTTTTAGTTGAGCCCACCTTAAAAAATTTCCTAGGATGCATAAGGGATTTACACAAATTTTGAGGAGATATGGTAAGAATGATTTCATCGTCCCCTTCTCTCTATGAAAGAAGGGTTTTTGCTTCGTCGCATCTCAATCAAACTCAACTTCAAATGGACGCTTTGCTTGATAATTTTTCTCAGCAAGCAAGCGATCCCAAAATGTTGTTGGCCTTTGGTGCTGCTGGCCTGGCTTTTCGCCTGACACGCATGGGCGGTCTGGCTTTAGCTTCATCACTCTCTGTTCAAACAGGAACATTTCTTCCTTCTGTAATCAAAGCCACTTCCTACGTCGCTGCACTCGGAAGTGAATCTGCTGTTTTTACAGGCTTTCAACGTGCTTTCAGGGAACATTCTCCCGAAACTTTTCAAAGAGAATTTTTACAATCTTTTATTTCCCTCTCTTCTCTTCGACTTTTTGGAAAATTCAGCGAGCAACAAAACATTTTCATCCAACATTTTTTTACAGATATCGGGGTGGTGGTTTCACATCAAATCGCCCAAAATTTGCATCTTGAAGAAAATTCAGACAAAAATTTTTATCAACAATTGCTAGAAGCGGAAGTCATGAATTGGCAAATGCAGGCAGGCATCAGCCTTCTTCATTCTTTCCTCCCCGCTCTTCCTTTGTTGGAAAAATCTCTCGACCTGAATATTCAGGCACGAGTTCGCGAAAATCCTCTTGCTTCGGACAAGGTCCTTCCTCTTGTTCCTGTAATGTCTGCCGCGAGAGCAGAAACACTTCCTTTTCACGGAGGCAAGCGAGCTCGAGGAAGCATTCGCCTGGGGCTGAGTGGGCGAATCATGAGAACCGCAACACGCACTCAACCTCATCCTGAAGAAGTTCCCTGTCATCCCGCCTTTTTGAAACAACGTTGGCTTGCGAAACTTCCCCACTCTCTTCGAGAACGGATTCGTGAATATGGAAAAGATTATGGCGTCGTTTTTATCCCGGGAATGCTCAACCACGCACCCGATCCGGACTGGATGAACCAGATGAGTGCTGCTTTTGGAAAAGGAGGCCTCGTCATTAGTGCTGCGATGGGAAAGGACGAAGTTCAGCATCATTCCCTTTATTCCATTGTAGGTGAAAATACCCACGTCCTCCAACCCCATTGGGAAATTGAGGTTGCCCTGATTATTCGTCGCCTCGCACAAAGCCTGCAACATCCCAGAATCTTTAAGGGAGTTGATAAATTGGTGATCGTGGGACACTCCAAAGGCGGTCTTCTGAATCATGCTCTTCAAGTAATTTCAGAAAACTATCATGCGAACGGAGGTTTTATTTCACCTCATCTCCATGATCTTTATCCCGGATTGGATGCAATTCATCCAGAAACCCTAAGACCTGTCATGGAAGTCCTTCGCAGAAGTCATTCCGTACTTCTCGGATCTCCTGTCGAAGGAGTCGATTATTCTCTTCCGGTACAAATAGTAGATTATTTACTTCTCGAAGGATCTGCTCATGGCTTTGATCCACGCCGCTTAGCGGATTATTTCAACAGAGCGGGTTTATCTGCCGATGAAGTGGGAATCGTCATCCATACAAAAATGCCCGGCTTACTTGAATCTTTAGGTAATTCGTATCCTGGTACACGCTTAAACGCTTTCGCTTATAAAGTAACCGGCGCCATGTTTTACGGAATTTCATTTTTAGTCCGTGCGCGCAACGGAGATGCGCTTGTCAAAAAACCACAACGCACTCGACACTATGAAATGCGCGGACACTACAACCATGTCGATATTATTGTGGATCCCCGCTCCGCGGCGGAAGTGGTGGAAGTGGTGTATGAAAACATTAGCAACATATTTGCCCGTTAAAAACTAATCGTCTCTTTTTAAACTTTCCTCAATTGGCGAAATATGCCTCATCGAGAAAACTCGATTCAAAGCAACTCGAATCAAAGAGTTATCAACTCTCATCCATCCATCCGAAATAATGCTGTTATTAAATTCTTTCTCTTTCATTTCCCTTAACTGACCGACCGTAAAATCGTTCTGATCAAACATATTTAACAAACCTACTTGCAGAGTATAATTATCCCCTCTCCTTTCATCTCCTTCAAAAACAAAACAGATCGGTATATCACGAACAGATAAATCATCTAATTGATTGAGAGGTAAATTTCTCCATTGTATATATTTTATATAGAGCTCTGTTAAATCTTCAGGAAACTCTTCTTCATCCTCACTCAACACTTTTTCTCTGAAAGATTCCCATGCCAATTTCAAGCCTTTGCTTCCCGGACCTGTCATACGCTCTATTTCTTGACTCAAAAAACTTAAATCTTGCCTCATTATATCTCGAATATCGTCGTCGTCTCTCTCCCCCCAATATTCCCCCATGGCTCCGAGCACTCTTCCCCTGAGGGACCAATAACCTTCTCCCCACACATTTAATGTATGGCCTCAATCAAGTCCCACCGTAAGGGGGCTAGTTACTATTCCAGATGTAAGGGGAAGAGGCGCTCCAAAAGGAACTTCTGGATTATTTTGCCCCCTACTCTCCGGCTCTCCCGCAACGATTCTC
>CAYPXN010000089.1:0-9369 GCA_964414715.1 uncultured Pseudomonadota bacterium
CCAGCTGTTTTAAGCGATCAACTTCCTTGGGCCCCACATATACTGTAAATTCTTTTTGAATTTTTGCTTGAGGTGCCACACCTTCTTTTGGATAAAACAATTCGGAATAGAGTAGGTTGCTATCCTTAATTCCATATTTAATTGTATTCTCTGAAGAGATGGAGCGGGAAACTATAGACCAAATAAAATAACGGTCTTCTATCCCCAACCATTCAAATGCGCCTTTTTCTTCGGTGGAAGCAGTGAGCTTTTTAACATCACTATGAGCATTCAGGCCTTTATCATTATAAGTAACAGGATATTTAAGATTGAGCGGTTTCTTAAAAATCCAAAAACCTTCTTGCTTTTCAGCATTTTGCCTTGTTTCTAGGCGTAAACCCAAAGAAGTTTCCAAATAATGAGAAGATCTATTTTCCAAAACAACCTGCACATTGGCAACATAGTTATTAGGGTCCCAATTAATTTTTTCTACAACACTCACATCTTCTTGCTCATAAGCAAACTCAACAGAATTATCTGTTTTGGAATTAACTTTATAAGGCAAAAACTCTGGCAAAGAAAAATTTGAATCTGAAAAACGAATCAGAAAATTATTAGAAGGTTTTCCAGAAAACAAATCCACAAGTGGCGATTTGGGGTCTACCGTCTCATGAAAGCCCTTGGTTAAAAAAGAAAGGACCCGCCCCCCCCAAGAACTTTGCTCAAGTTGATAAATTTCATTATTAAAGTTTAAAATCTGCTCGGGGCTGTTCGGAAACAGAACTGGTTTAGGACTTGATTCAACGAGTCCTGAGCTTTGAACATTAGTAGCGGGTTTAGTCTCTTGTGATGCACTCAATGATTGCTGTGAAGCAGGAGGAGAATTCTGAACGTATGGCTTCAGAAAGAATGAATATTACAATATAAAAACTAATCCAGACAATAAAATCGCAAGTAATGAACGTTTTTCCATAAATATTAGGGTACGGGATCATACCCTCCTGCATGAAAGGGATGACATTTAAAAAGACGCTTTAATGTAAGCCAAACTCCTTTGCTAAAACCATTTTTTTCAAGAGCTTGCTTTGCATACTCCGAACAAGTCGGGTAAAAACGACAAGCTCTTGGTTTTAAAGGGGAAAGAATTCTTTGATAAAACACAATCAAACTGGCAAAAACCTTTGTTAACAAACTGTGGATATCCTCTTGATAAGTTGTTCAAACAAAACATCAAACACTTGATTTCTATCATTTTTTTTTAACTCAAGAAAATTAATCTTTACCAAAAAAACAATATCTACCGAATGGGAATCCAATTCTCTTCTTTTTCTAACTTTTTCCCTTAAAAATCTTCTGATTTTATTTCGATCTACTGCTTTTGCAATCCGCTTCGGAACTGAAAAACCAAATCTACTTTTTTGAAAAGCACTCGGTAATATAAAAACATTTATAAAGCGATTAGAAACTTTTGTTCCTTTATAAATTATTTTCTTAAATTCATCTGATGAAACAACTTTTCGATTTCGAGGAAATTTTTCTTTCACAAATGAAATTTTTTCCCAAAAGAAGAACTCCTATAACTTACTTTTTATAGGTACTTACCGTTAATCTTTTTCTTCCTTTAGCTCTTCTTGATTTTAAAACTTTTTTACCCGCAGTTGTGGATGCTCTTTTTCGATAACCATGCTTGCGCTTTGCCTTGATTTTACTAGGTTGGAAGGTTCTTTTCATTTTTTTCTCCGTTATGCTTTACTTTTTTCCAACTGAATGGAAAAATGAACGCGATTAAAATCATCTTCATTGATCTTTGTCAAAGCGAAAGATCTTTAAAAATCAAACAGAATTTTTTTTTAAAGAATCGGGAAATATGTCTTGCAAAAAAAATTGAGATTGATACAAATCATAGCTTACTGCTATTTTTTTAATTACCATTTAGATCTTTAATAATTTTGAATTCTGTTCTTAATTTTCTGTTACTCATAATTTGTGCTGGGACCTATGCGATATTTATCTGAAAGGGTCAAGTTTATTGGCACAAAATTTTAGCTCAGTTATTTTTTGGCGATACAGTTAAAGTGGAAAGTATTTTTAGTAAATTTAAGAGGGTTTGTATTTCTAATTATGAAGTACGAGGGTAGGTAAAAGGGATATAAACTTCAAAACAGGGTTTTTCCCCGCCGACGTTTCATAACACATTGATTTATAACGCTTTTTAAAAGAATTCACAGTTGTGAATAAACTGTGGCTTACAGTTTTTTTTGTTTAAACCAAGCTTGCATTAAAAAACTTAGTAAGTTTGGGGGGTTGTAGTGAGCGATACCGTTCAACAAGTTGTAGAATCATTAAAAACAAAGATTAGTGAGCTCAACTTCAATAATTGGATTCGTCCTGCCACTTTTACTACACCCATTGTGGGACAATTAAAGGTAGAAGTTCCGAATAAGTTTATCCGTGATTGGATTAGTGAAAATTATCTTGATCTTATAAAGTACGAACTTTTTAAAATCACTGGAACTGAACATGAAGTAAGTTTTGACCTTCTACCTGAAGATGGATCCTTACAAAATTTAGTTACAGAAGCTCAAAAAGCTCCTCCAACTACAATAAAACCCCCCGAGGAAACTAATAAAAGTTCTGATTTATTCAGCTCAAAGTATACTTTTGGCACTTTTGTAGTAGGATCTTCAAATCAGTTTGCTCATGCCGCTGCAATGGCCGTCGCGGAAGCTCCCGCAAAAACTTACAATCCTTTGTTTTTGTATGGTGGAGTAGGGCTCGGCAAAACTCATCTTCTCAGTGCTATCGGGCATTCTGTATTAAAAAGAAATCGCAACACACGTGTAATTTATATATCCGGGGAAAGTTTTACCAATGAGCTCATCAATTCTATTCGTTATGAAAAGATGTTCGAGTTCCGTAAAAAATACCGCGATTCCTGTGATATTTTCCTGGTAGACGACGTGCAGTTTATTGCGGGTAAAGAAAGAACTCAGGAAGAATTCTTTCATACCTTCAATTTTCTTTATGAATCTCGAAAACAAATTGTACTGACAAGTGATCGCTTTCCAAAAGATATTCCTCAATTAGAAGAAAGGCTTCGTTCCCGTTTCGAATGGGGTTTAATTGCGGATATCCAAGCGCCTGACACTGAAACAAGGGTGGCCATTCTTAAAAAGAAAGCGGAACAAGATCAAATTTTACTTCCAGACGATGTCGCCATGTTTTTAGCGACGAATATCCGATCGAATGTCCGTGAATTAGAAGGCTCTTTAATAAGAGTGAGTGCATTTGCTTCTTTAATTGGCTCCGAAATTAGTATTGATTTAGCGAAAGAGGTTTTAAAAAACCTTATTCCCGATACAAATCGACATCTTAGCATTGAGGCGATCCAAAAATTAGTGGCAGATCACTATAATATAAAATTAACTGAGCTAAAATCTTCTCGACGGCTAAAAACCCTTACGGGACCTCGTCAAATAGCGATGTATCTCTGTCGAAAGCATGTGAAGTCTTCTTTTCCAGAGTTAGGAATAAAATTTGGTGGAAAAGACCATTCCACTGTAGTTCATGCAGTCCAAAAAGTAGAAAAAAAATTGGAAGACGATCCTTCTTTTAGAAAAGAAATTGATTCCATTGAAAAGCTTCTCTTAGTTTAACTCTTAAAAACATCTTATTTGGAGAGTTTGTGTGTTTTTAATCTTGCACTTTTATGGAGATTGATTTGGAATTCGTTATTCAGTAGAGATTGTGGATAAGTTAAGTAAAAAGATGTGAATGAAAACTGAAGAAAAAATTATCCCAGTTTTAAGTTCAGTTTGAAAAAAATTCTTCACATATTTTCTTTAGACAGGAAATGTATATATTATCAACTCTTAACAAACTTAATCACTTATCCACAGACACTATTATTATCTACTATATATATTATTTATGAAGATTAAAAACAAAGAGCTTGTTAAAAACTCTGGAGAACCACATGGAATTCAAAATTAAAAGAACTGATTTTCTCAATGCATTAAGTTGGACTCAATCTGTTGTAGAAAAGAAAACCACCATGCCCATACTTTCAAATGCTCTTTTGGAAGTGGGAAACAATAAACTAAAAATTATTGCTACAGATCTTGAGGTGGGAGTTATTACCCATGTACCCGCTCAAGTTTTGAGTGACGGAAAGGTTTGTGTTTCTGCAAAAAACCTTCATGACATTGTCAGAGAAATTCCTGTAGACGAAATTCATATTAAAAAGAAGGATCAGAACCGAATTGAAGTAAGTGCAGGAAAGTCTCATTTTAAAATTGTAGGACTTGCACCTGAGGATTTCCCTAATCTGCCTAGTGTGGAAGAAAAGAATTCCTATCCTTTGGAAACCAAAGGATTGAAAGGAATGCTGGACAAGACCATCTTTGCTATTTCGAACGATGAAAGCCGCTACAATTTGCATGGTGTTTATTTGGAACAAACAGGAGATAAAACTCTCCGCATGGTGGCCACCGATGGTCATCGCCTTTCTTTTGTAGATCGTGATGTCAGTCAAAGTATTAAACTTAATAAAGGGGTGATTATTCCCAAAAAGGCAGTTCATGAGCTGAGAAGACTGGTGGGGGAAACTGATTCTGAGTCCTCAGACAAAGAAACAATTCGTTTTAGTATCGATGGGAGAAACTGTGTCGCTCAACGGGGGAATGTTACATTAGTTGCCCGTTTAATCGATGGCGAGTTTCCTGATTATAAACCTGTAATTCCCAAAGGTCCTTCAAAGGCGATGGTTGTTAGTAAAGCTGCTTTAATAGGAGCTCTAAAAAGAGTTTCATTATTGGTGAATGATCGCTCTCGAGGTGTAAGGTTTTTGGTAAGTCCAGGAAGTTTGGAGTTGAGTACTTCAAATCCTGATATGGGTGAAGCTAAGGAAGAATTGACAGTGGATTATTCCGGAGAAAAATTGAGTGTAGGATTTAATGCCCGTTATTTTCTGGATGTTTTGAATGTGGTTGAAGATGAAAAAGTGGTGATTGAGCTGAATGGGGAAGTAGGTCCGAGTGTCATTCGTTCAGAATTTGATCGCGGCTTTTTAAGTGTGATTATGCCAATGAGAATATAGAAGGCTGTTTTGAAAGAGGATATTTTAATCTACAATTCATCAAACCCTTTTTTAAAGGGAAGTCCTCTTTCAACTTTGGAAATTGAAGCTTTTCGAAATTTGAAAGCCTGCCGATTTTCTAGTCATCCTAAGTTTAATTTTTTTTATGGAAATAATGCTCAGGGTAAAACTTCGTTTATTGAGGCAATTTATTTTCTTTCAGAGTTAAAGTCTTTTCGTTCCCAAGATTTAGAACCCCTGATTAGTCATAATTGCGATATTGCCTATTTAAGAGCGGAGTTGTGCATTCATGGTATTGCATATGATATAAAATCATCGATTAATGCTGAGGGTAAGGAAGTTTTTCTTAATGGTAAAAAACCAAGGCCTTATTCCAAAATTCGTCAAATATTCCCCATGGTATTATTTACTCCGGATTCTATCAGACTGTTTAGGTCATCCCCTGGAGATAGGAGATCCTATTTTGATCGCTTATTTTCTTTGCTGAGCGAGGATTACGAAAAAACTCTTGATCATTATCAAAAAACTTTGAAGCAAAAGCAGGTTTTGCTGGATCAGTATTTGGAAACTGGAAATTTTATTCAAGACCAGTTGGATGTTTGGAATCAAAAAATTGCTATATGGGGAGCTGAACTTACTTTCCATCGCTATCGATGGGTTAAAAAACTGGAGGAAAAGTTGAATTGTGCCATTCATGATCTTTCCAAAGGGGAATGGAAGTCGGCATTTAAATATGAACCTTATTTTATGGAAATTCGGGAAGAGGATAGTGTTGATATTATTGAAAAGAAATTTATAGCGGAAATGGAAAAGAGACAGCGGGATGAATTAGTGAGAGGGCAGGCTTTAGTAGGTCCCCATCGTGATGATTGGGTTTTAAGCCTGGGGGGGCACAAATTGAAGGAAGAAGGTTCACAAGGACAACATCGGGTTAGTGTTGCGGCATTGAAATTATCGGAAGTTTCACTCTTGGAAGAAATGGGAAAAACACCTGTTGCCCTCTTTGATGATTTGTTGAGCGAGCTTGATTATTCTAGATCCCAGCAAATGTTGGAAACCCTAAGTAGTTGTCGGTGTCAGGTTTTTTTGACTTCTGTAACTCCCTTGGGCCTTTCTTTAAAAGGATTAGAAGGTATGAGTTATGAAGTAAAAAATGGAAAGCTTATTAACGTATGAATTTTTCGTCCTTTGGGGACTGAGTTTTATAATTATAAAATTATTTGATAAGAAAAGTCATTATGGTAGCCTGAAAAGGTTTTAAAGTGACACCCTGATCAGTGATTGAGGAGGCTTTGTGGCAAGACAAGCAGCGGATAAAAAAGTGGAAAAAGATGAAAAATATGATGCAAGTTCCATAAAAATTTTAGAAGGGTTGGAGGCCGTTCGTAAAAGACCTGCGATGTATATTGGCTCAACAGGGAGTCCGGGTTTACATCACCTCGTTTACGAAGTGGTGGATAATTCTATCGATGAAGCCTTGGCCGGTTTTTGTGATACGGTGGATGTAACCATCCATATTGATAATTCGATTACCGTTGAAGATAATGGTCGTGGAATTCCCGTCGATATTCATCCCACCGAAAAAGTTTCTGCTGCAGAAGTGGTTCTTACAAAACTTCATGCGGGAGGAAAGTTTGAAAATAGTGCTTACAAGGTATCGGGTGGCTTGCATGGAGTAGGGGTTTCCTGCGTCAATGCTCTATCTGAAGATCTTGATTTGGAAATTAAGCGGGATGGAAAAGTCTATCATCAACATTACAAACGAGGGGTTCCAGAAAAACCACTCGAAAAGACAGGTAAGACCGATAAGCGTGGGACAAAAATCTGGTTTAAACCCGATACGAAAATTTTCGAAGCTACTGAATACAGCTTTGATATTTTAAGTAACAGACTTCGTGAACTTTCCTTTTTGAACAAGGGAATCAAAATAAAAATTACAGATGAACGCAGTGGAAAAAACCACGAATTCCAATATGAGGGTGGAATCAATAGTTTTGTAGAATTTTTGAATCAAAGAAAAACTCCCCTTCATCCAAAACCCATTTATATTACCTCCGAAAAAGACTTGGTCGTCATCGAAATTTCGATGCAATGGAACGATAGTTACTCCGAGCAAATTTTTTCTTTTGCCAACAACATTAATACTCATGATGGGGGAACTCACGTTACCGGGTTTAAATCTGCACTGACTCGCTCATTAAATGCCTACATGAACAAGGCGAATCTCCTGAAAGATTTGAAGGGAGAAAATCTCGAAGGAGAGGATATTCGTGAAGGTTTAACAGCAGTTATTTCAGTAAAGTTGCCCAGTCCACAGTTTGAAGGGCAGACAAAAGGTAAATTAGGGAATTCCGAGATGGAAGGAATTGTGAAGTCGATGGTGAGTGAAAAACTCAATTCCTATTTCGAGGAAAATCCTGGAGTGGCTAAAAAGATCGCGTCAAAAATTGTGGAAGCGGCTCGCGCCCGTGTTGCTGCAAGAAATGCCCGAAATTTGGTACGTCGAAAATCCGCCCTGGAAATTGGTTCTCTTCCTGGAAAATTGGCGGATTGTCAGGAAAAGGATCCAAAATTTTCCGAGCTCTATATCGTGGAAGGGGATTCCGCTGGAGGTTCCGCTAAGCAGGGACGTGATCGTCGCAATCAGGCAATTCTTCCTTTGAAAGGTAAAATCCTGAACGTCGAAAAAGCACGCTTTGATAAAATGCTTACTTCAGATGAAATTCGAACTCTGATCACAGCTTTAGGAACAGGAATAGGAGAACAGGATTTCGATATCGAAAAACTTCGCTATCATAACATTATCATCATGACCGATGCGGACGTGGATGGTGCTCATATCCGCACTCTCTTACTCACCTTCTTTTATCGTCAAATGCCTTCTGTGATTGAACGAGGGCACCTTTACATTGCACAACCCCCTCTTTATAAAATTAAAAAAGGAAAGAGTGAAAAATATCTTAAAGATGATACCAGTCTTGAAGATTATTTGATTGAATTAGGAACTGATAATCTTCGCTTGAAAGTGAAATCCAAGGATTGTGCTGGAAAGGCCCTTTTTGAACTCACTAAAAAACTGATCCGGTATTCAAGCATTTTGGATCACATTCGGGGTAAGGCCGACCCCCGAGTGGTAGATGGCCTGGTGAAGGCAACGGACATTTCTGTAGATACCTTGAAGAACAATAAGCAACTTGACGCACAGGCCGATAAGCTTTCCAAATATCTTGCAGAAAAATATCCTGAAATGAAAGATTTCCAATTGGAAACTTTGGAAGATGAAGAACATTCCGCTCAAAAGTTGGTCTATAAAACTATTTATAATGGAATTTCTCGCGAAACTGTTATTGGAACGGAACTTCTCAATTCTCCGGAAGTGAATGAGTTGAAAAATTTGAATAAGGGCTTCAAGGAGTGGGGAGAAGGACCTTTCTCGATTATCACGAAGGATGAGGAAGAAAAATTTGAAGACTTACAAAAAGTAAAAGACTACATCCTCAACGAAGGAAAAGAGGGCCTCTATATTCAGCGATATAAAGGTTTGGGTGAAATGAATCCTGAGCAGCTTTGGGAAACCACCATGAGTGCTGAAAGTCGAACCTTGCTTCAAGTAAAGGTGGATGATGCGGTTGAAGCTGATCAAATTTTCACCATTCTTATGGGTGACCAAGTGGAGCCAAGGCGTGAATTTATTGAGCAGAATGCCCTTACTGTAAAGAATTTGGATATCTAGTGAACAAAAACAGATTTAACTCTGTTTGAGCGAACAAGAATCGGGAAAAGAGGGGCCTGTTTACGGGGCTCCCAGTGTAAATAAACAAAAATCTTAGTATTTAATTTTCCTTATAAATTACTCATGAGAAATAGATTTAGATGGTATTTTTCAATCAAAAAACCCTTATTTCTCATAGTACTAGCTGATAATTACATAAACATACAAAGGGAGGCTTAGTAAATACTTCGAAACAACTAAGTTAGGCCTGCCGAAAAAGATGTTTGCAGCAAAAGAGGCTCACGCTTATAATATTTGCTTGTTGTCAAAAATAGCTGTAATTCCAAGGAGATAATCATGGGTAGACTGACCTTAAATGATTTAGACGCAGAAATTCCCGCAAACTGGCAAGATCAAGGTATGGTGACTCTTACCATTCCTTCTACAGATAAGAATGTTCGTCCGAATATCATTCTTACCAAAGAAAGGCTGAATCAGCCGGTAGATCTGAAGACTTATTTTGAAAAAATCAAAGAAGCTGTAAAAGCGCGCGGCATTCAAAGTTTTAAAATTGTGGATG
>CAYPXN010000090.1:0-3211 GCA_964414715.1 uncultured Pseudomonadota bacterium
ACCAAGTTCATACTTGCCCCCGTAGCTCAGGGGATAGAGCAGCGGTTTCCTAAACCGTTGGTCGCATGTTCGATTCATGCCGGGGGCGCAGCGAAGTTTTTAATAATCATGTTCGATGACCGAGAAGCATGACCACAGGCCGCGCACGAGGGAATGGTTGAAGCCTTAGCGGAAACCATTCATTCCGGGGACGTGTTATTATCTAATAGTGAATCAAGGAAAACACTTCGAAGTTTTTGAGACGGTCGCGACCTTTTAAAAAGTCGAGTTCTACCACAAAACTACACTCCAAAATTTTTCCACCCATCTTTTGAATCAAATCACAGGCGGCAAGAGAAGTTCCTCCGGTCGCCAGTAAATCATCAATCAACAGCACGCTTTCCCCTTTGCTCACCGCATCTTCGTGCATCTGAATTGTATCCGTTCCATATTCCAGATCGTAACTCATACTCACGGTTTTCCAGGGAAGTTTTCCTTTTTTACGAATCAGTACAAAACTTTTTTTCAAGGCATAAGCCAATGCCGCACCAAACAAAAAGCCACGAGATTCCACTCCAGCAATTTTATCAAAAGATTTATGTTGATAGCGATTCACCAATGCTTGAATAGTTTTTTGAAACACCTCCGCATTTTGCAAAATAGGGGTAATATCTTTGAAAATAATTCCCGGTTTTGGGAAATCAGGAACATCACGAATTACTTTTTTAATTTCTTCCATTTTTCCTCTCATTTCTAAATTTTCACTCTCACCCCTTCCTCGAAAAGGATTGGAATGAGAAAGCATTCATTCAGGGTAAAAATGCTAAAGGATTCATCGGAGTAGAACCCTGCCTGATTTCAAAATGCAAGTGATACCCACTTGCATGGCCGGTGTCACCTACTTTTGAAATCACATCTCCCTGAGACACTTTTTTACCTTCTTTGACCAACAACTCTTCATTATGGGCGTATGCAGTAAAGTAGTTGCTATCATGACGAAGCACAAGCAAGTTTCCATAACCGCTCATTTTCCCTGCATAGACCACATCTCCTGTAGCACTTGCTTTTACGGGAGTTCCTTGAGGAGCCCGAATATCAATCCCGTCATGAGGCTTACCATCTCGTTCTCCAAAACCAGAACTAACTTCCCCCCTCACCGGCCAGACAAAAACTCCCTTCACAACTTTTCCAGAACCATTTCTGTTCTTGGTGCCTGCAATTTTTTTTCCTTGTTGATGGGCAGACGGTTTGGAAGGACGAGCAGAATTTTTCTTAAATATGGAAGCAAAATCAGAACAGGAACTTAGAAACAAAAGCACAAAACATGAAAAAAGAATTTTTGAGAATAAAAAAATTCTTAATTTAAAATCTAAACGGAAGAATGACCGCGTCTTCGTGCCAAGACAGGATGTATTTCTGATCCCTTGTTTTGGATTGTGCGAGGCTTGAATACTTTCCTCCCTAAACCAAGCTCTGCTTCTGATGCATTTACCACTTTATCTTTAAAAGCATGCTTGCCCACCATTTTTACAAAACGACAATCTTCAATAACTTCTTCCCGATATCGATTTCCTTCTTTTATCACACAAACTAGCTGTTGTTTTCCATTTTTTTCAATAGGAACCACCAACCTACCCTCTTCAGACAACTGCTCGGTTAAAGGTTTGGGGATTTGAGGAGAAACCGCTGCGGCAACAATAGTGTCGAAAGGTGCATAATCCTTCCAGCCCTGACTTCCATCTCCATAGCGCAATATGACATTTTTAATTTCAAGACGTTTCAAATTATTACGCGCTTTCAGAATCAGAGAATGAAGGCGTTCTATCGAGTAGATTTGTTTTGCCAAGGCGGATAAAACCGCAGTTTGATATCCACAACCCGTACCAATTTCCAGAATTGACTCATGCCCTTTTAAATGAAGCGATTGGGCAAGCAAAGCAACCGTATAGGGTTGTGAAATAGTTTGGCCATAACCGATATTGAGAGGAGTATCTTGGTAGGCTTGAGTAATAAGAGCTTCTTCCACAAAACGATGACGTGGAATTCTGAGCATTACTTCCAAAACTCGCTCATCCCGAATTCCGCGTGTATACAAGGCTTCCACCATTTTTCGGCGGGCAACCGTGTATTCTTGCTGAAAAGGATACTCTCCTTTTCGTCTATTATAATTTCCAGCTTTCGCATTCTTTAAGATAGGCATGATCTGTCATGTCTACTCGCAAAGGAGTAATCGATATTTTGTTTGCCAAGACTGCATTACAGTCTGAGCCCGTAATATTTACAAAGCCATTTTCATCCCCACCAATCCAATAGTAAGGGCGTCCTCGCGGATCAATTTTTTCAACGATAATATCTCCATACTTCCTTTTACCAATTTTTGTCCACACGTAACCTTTAATTTTACTCTGAGGAACATTGGGAACATTCACATTGAGCACAGAGCCTTTGGGTAAGCCTTCTTTATAAACTTTTTTTGCAAGACGGAGGGCAAATTTTGCAGCGGGACCAAAAATAAGATTTTCGCGACCCATCAATGAAATCGCGATTGCCAGGAAACCTGCGATGGCTCCCTCGATCGCTGCCGACACCGTTCCTGAATAGTGAACATCATCTCCTAAGTTGGCACCTTGATTAATTCCCGAAATCACAAGATCCGGAGGATTTTTCATGATTTCAAAAATTCCCAATGTCACTGCATCCGTGGGAGTTCCATCTACAGCATAAACTTTATCGGAAATTTTGATTACACGAAGTGGACGATGCAAAGTCAGCGAATGAGAAGCAGCACTTCTTTCTCGGTTAGGGGCCACCACCGTTACATCTGCAATTTTCTTCAATGCCTGGGCTAAAGTTGTAATTCCTTTTGAATAAACACCATCATCATTCGATACAAGTATTCGCATAAGTCATAATTATACATGATTTCATTGTGAAGCGAGAATGAAAAAATCAAAAACACGAGAGCTTTCCCGGGTTTGATCCAGAACGATTTTGATAGTTTTGGCTCCTTGAGGCCGGATTTTATCGCGTAGGATAGACACAAACTTCATCAGGCGATGAACACTGTTGAAATAGACTTATAATGTTCTTAAAAGCAAAAGCCTTTATCAAAAAATTGATAAAGGCTTTTGCACAAAGTCGATGAGGGTTGTGAGGGAGAGATAGGATTCTCTCCCTCACTTTAGCCCCGATAAGCTTAGCTTATCGGGGCGAATGTCGGGGCGACAGGATT
>CAYPXN010000091.1:0-9751 GCA_964414715.1 uncultured Pseudomonadota bacterium
CCCCTGGGAAATCCCCACATGTGGCTGAATCCTCGCAATGCAAAACTCATGGCTGCAAACATTTATCAACATCTTGTCCAAGTAGATCCGGAAGGAAAAACTTATTACGAAACTCGTCTGAAAGATTTTATCTCCAAGATCAATGCAAAAATGATCGGATGGGATAAAGACATTGCTTCTTTCAAAGGAAAGGATGTCATCACCTATCATCGATCGCTCAGTTATTTCACAAATTGGACAAGTTTGAATGTCGTCACAACAATAGAACCCAAACCGGGCATTCCACCCAGCTCAAGTCGTGTGGATGAAATCATCAAGATGCTTCCCAACTACAAAGTAAAGGCAATTCTCGTAGAAAGTTTTTACCCCAAAAAAATTCCTCAATATTTATCTGAAAAAACGGGAATTCCCATGCTGGATCTTCCCACCGACACAGGGGAAGGAGACATCAAAACCTATTTTGATTTGATGGATCATTTAATTAATGAGATAAAGAAAGTCATTTAATGCTGCTCAAACTTCAAAATCTTGAAATCGGATATCCGGGACAAAAATTGGCAGGGCCTTTGTCCTGGGAAATCCCCCAAGGTCTTCGACTGGGAATTATCGGGGGGAATGGTGCGGGCAAATCAAGCTTTGTAAAAACACTGCTCGGTATTGTCCCTCCCCTTTCTGGTTCTTTCCATTGGGCAAACAACATCCAGTTCACTTATGTTCCGCAAGAACATCAAATGGATAAGCTTTTCCCTCTAAGCGTAGAAGATATTTTAAAAATGGGCTCTCTCAATCAGCTCTCCCATTTTAAATTTACCAGCAAACAGTTTGAGAAAAAAGCGGGCGAACTTTTAGAAATGATGGAACTTCAAAATTTTCGAAAGAAATTACTTCGTGAACTTTCCGGAGGACAACGCCAAAGAGCGTTAATCGCGCGTGCACTCATGTGCGAACCCGAAGTACTCATCATGGATGAACCCCACAATTCTTTAGATCACCAATTTCGTGAAAAAATTTGGAATATTTTGGAAGAGCTTCGCAAGACACGATCTTTCTCTTGGATGGTGATCGATCACGATCTCAACCGCATTCTCACGCAAATCGATTGGATTTGCCTGATGGGACAAGGAAAAGCTTTTTGCGGACCTGTTGCAGAAATTTTAAACGAAAGAATCCTCACGGAGGCATACGGAGAACCCGTACATGTTCATGAAGAAAACGGCCGTTTCCAGATTCATTTTTTATAGCCTTGTCAGTCTGTTCTTCTTGGCAGGCATGATTTGGGCAAAACCCGAAGCTACAAAACAGTTTCTGGAGAGCTCCTTTTTATGGAGAGATCCCATCCTTGGCGGAAGCGCTTGTGGCCTTGTTCTTTCCATTTTGGGTGTTTACATTTTATTGAATCGTATTGTGTTTGTAAGTTTATCAATTTCTCAAGGGGCTTCTCTCGGAATTTTCTTATGTTTTTTAGTCATCGATCTTTTGGGAATGCATGCCAGCGAAAATTCCTCACTCCCCTTGATGGGAGGTTTTCTTCTTGCTTCTCTCACTGCGCTTCTTTTCGTTAAATTTCGAAAACGCAGTGAATATCCGGATGAAAGCTTGATGGGATTGATCTACATCGCAGCATCCGGACTCATTGTCATGGTGGGAGATCGAATTGCAGAAGGTCGTCACAGCATCGACACCCTTTTGTTTGGGGATGCAGTCGCCGTCACACCTCAAGACGCTCATTTGATTCTCGCTTTAAGTATTCCCCTTTTGCTGATTCATTTTATTTTCAGGCGAGAATTTGTATTTGTATCGGCAGATCCTGAATTCATGAAAGTCAGAGGACTTTCCACCAAAAGCTGGATGGTATTGCTTTATTTTACACTCACTATCGCCATTACCGCTTCTCTGAAAATTTTAGGAAGCCTTCCCGTTTTTGCCTTAATGGTCATTCCTCCTTTCATTGGATTGAAAAGATGCGCCCACTTAAAAGATACCTTTCTCGTATCTGCATTGATTGGCCTTTTGCTTCCTGCCTTCGGTTATTTTTTCTCTTTTCTTTTTTCTTTTCCGACGGGAGCCAGCTTGATCACGGTGGCTTTAGGATATGTGATCATCAGTTGGCTGGAAGGACTCATCCTTAAGTAAGCTGAAGAAGCTTTTTCGCATTTCTATAAAAAATTTTCTCTTCATTTTCTTTTCCGATATTCATCGCAAGAAGATTCTTTTTTTCCCGACTCCATTCATAGGGAATGTTGGGAAAATCCGTACCAAAAATGAGGCGATCGGCATGTTGGGCAAGCTGATCGGGACTCACCAGCTCCGGAAAATAATTGGCCAAGGTCATCGTGGTATCTAAATAGAGATTGGGATAATCGGGAAGAATTTCAAAAAACTCATTTACTTCTTCATAACCCAAATGAGGCACCACAAAAATCATCTTGGGATATTTTTTGATAATCTTTTCAAACTTTCTCACTCCGCTCACTGTAGCAACATCATAACCATAAGCCGTATCTGTTTTATCTTTAAAATGAGGGCCCGTACCACAATGCATGAGCAAAATTTTCTGATAGGCTTCGCACATTTCATAAACGGGAATCATGCGATTATCATCCGGAGCCACTTTCTGAACATGACAATGAATTTTCAATCCCTTCATTTGATAATCTTCAAAACATTGTCGGAGAATTTCTTCGGGATTTTTGTCGTCTGGATGAACGGAACCAAAAGGAATAATATAATCAGGAAATTTCTTTTCCAATCCATGCGCCCAAGCATTGAGAGATTCGCTCATTCCCTCTTTATGGGGATAATGAAGATGCACACAGCGCTCCACGCCTTCTTTTTTAAGAATCGGCACCAGATCTTCTACATACTTTTTGTATTCAATGGGCCAATCGTTGCGCTCAAACCATGCCCAAATGGCATCGAGGAGTTTGTTGGGGAAAAAATGGATATGAAAGTCGATCAGTTTCATAAATTGAGAAGAAGGTTTTTTACCTTACTCTCAATTTCATTGCGCACTTTTCGAAATTCTTCAAGCGACATATTTTTGGGATCTGGAATTTGCCAGTCTTCTCGAATTTTACCTCGCACAAAAGGACATTTATCTCCACACCCCATCGTAATCACCGCATCATATTCAATCTGCGGAATTTCCTGGAGAGACTTTGAATCATGCTTAGACAAATCATAGCCCAGCTCCTTCATCGATTCGATGGCTTTTGGATTCACTATTCCAGAAGGCTTCGAACCTGAACTATAAGCATTTACTTTTTCAGATGCTTGAATCTTGGCAAAGGCTTCTGCCATTTGAGAGCGACAGGAATTTTCAATGCAGACAAAAAGGATATTTTTTTTCATACCAAAGTCTTTATAAAGAATAAAATAAAGTTATGCAAAACCAGTAGCGGATCCATTTTCTTTCGTGTTCCCTCGGATTCGCTGTAAGGGACCTCATATGATGATTAAGAAGTTTTATTTATTTTTATATCGTGATTTTTGCAGCTCACTCGTCCACACTCAAGAAAATGGATCCGCCACCGAAATTCGATCCGCTTCCTTTTCCGATTCACGAGCAACAACCTTCTGATTGACTGCATTTACAAGCCAAAACCGCCAGATAACTTCCTATAAAAGGCGCAGTCAAATAAACCCACAAATATTCCAAATGTCCGCTCAGTAAAGCAGGACCTAAAGAACGCGCAGGATTCATCGAGGCTCCCGAGATAGCTCCACCGAACATGGCTTCAAGAGCAACCGTTACCCCAATCGCCAAACCCGCCATCAAACCTTTTTCTTTCGAACCCGTAGAAAGCGAAAGAATCACAAACATGAGAAAGCAGGTCATCATGACTTCCAAAATAAAAGCTTGGACAATAAATCCTGCAGCAGGAAAAGTAGCACCCAAAGTTTGATTATTTGGGAATAGAAATTTTAGAAAAGTGGCTGCAACAGCAGCACCCAAAAGTTGGCTTATAAAATACGCTCGCATTTCCTTAAAAGACAAACGTCCCGCTCTCCAAAAACCAAAACTGACAGCAGGATTAAAATGAGCACCCGACACATCACCCAAAGAATAGATCATGGCCATTACGACAAAACCAAAAGTGAGAGCAATCCCCACATTTGTCACACTGCCAGAATTTATCTGGTTAATAACAATGGCTCCACATCCAGCAAAAACGAGAGCGAAAGTTCCAAAAATTTCTGCAAAATATTTTTTCATAAAAAGTGGTGTCATCGCGAGAGTTGAAAACTCGTGGCGATCCCGCAAGTTTACTATCGGGATAGTTTCTCCGCCTCAGGCGGATCGCAATGACAACTTTCTTAAGCCTGTGCTTGATGACGAACGTCCTCGCCCTGAATCATAAAGAGAACCATTTCCGCCACATTGGTGGCATGATCTGCAATACGTTCAAGATATTTGGTAATAGAAATCAGGCGAACACTGCGAGAAATATTTTGAGAATCTTCCTTCATCAGCTCCAAAAGCTCATTATGAATTTTTTTGGTCAAGTCATCCACGGCATCATCGCGGGTCATAACATCTTTTGCCAAGAAAGCATCTCGAGTCACAAAGGCATCCAGGGCATCTTTCACCATTTTTTGCGACATGTTTGAAAGAATCGGCAAATGAATATAAGGCTTTAACGGAGCTTCCTCCATCAATTCCAAAGTTCTTTCGGCAATATTGACTCCCAAATCTCCAATACGTTCGAGATCTGTTACAATCTTCAAACCTGTAATAATAAATCTCAAATCCGAAGCAGTCGGCTGGCGACGGGCTAAAATATCAAAACAAAGTTGGTCAATTTCTTTTTCCAACTCATTCATTTCACGATCAGAAATAATAACATCCTGCGCTATCTTAGTATCAGACTGAATCAAGCCTTTCATCGCATGGGCAATCATTTCCTCAACTTTGCCACCTGCAAGAAGAATTTTTTCTCTCAATTCCTTGAGTTCTTGTTCATAGTTTCGAGATGTATGTTCCATAAAACCTAACTCGGAGGAGAAAACCCGAAAGGGGGCTTTCCCCTTCCGACGCTTCGCTGCCTCCCCTTTCCATTGAAACTCCGCTGCTTAGAATCAATCTAATCAGCTTCGTATTAATTGTATTAACCAAACCTTCCTGTAATATAATCTTCCGTTAGTTGCGACGAGGGCTTCTTGAAAATTTGGGAAGTATCATCAAACTCAATCAGCTTTCCATTCAGCATAAAAGCCGTTTTATCAGATACACGTGCAGCCTGCTGCATGTTATGTGTCACCATAATAATCGTGTAATCTTTTTTTATTTGATCAATGAGCTCTTCCACGCGTGCGGTCGAAATAGGATCCAAGGCAGAACAGGGTTCATCCATTAACAAAATTTCGGGATTCACGGCCAATGCTCTCGCAATACACAAACGTTGCTGTTGACCTCCTGAAAGAGAAACACCCGAGTGATGAAGATTATCTTTTACCTCATCCCACAATGCAGACATACGAAGGCAACGCTCCACGACTTCGTCGGAAGTTTTACGATCTAAGCCTCCGCCAAACTTCAAACCCGCAATGACATTTTCATAAATCGAGAGGGTGGGAAAGGGATTGGGTTTCTGGAAAACCATTCCGACTTTTCGACGCACCAAAACCGGATCAATTTTAGAATCGTAAATATTTTCACCATCCAGCATTACTTCCCCTGATATTTTTGCATCTGGGTTCACTTCATGCATTCGATTCAAGGAACGAACCAGAGTGGACTTTCCACATCCTGAAGGACCAATAATGGCAGTCGCCCTTTTTTCAGGAAAATCCAAACTCACATCAAACAAGACCTGCTTTTTAGCAAACCAGGCATTCAAATCTTTCACTTTGAGAGCAATTTTATTTTCCATAAATTATCTGCTTCTTTTAAACTTAGAATGTATCATCCAGCGCGCACTCACATTAATTAACAAACTGAATCCCACCAACACCACTGCTCCCGCCCAAGCTTTAGCCTGCCAATCCTCAAAAGGACTGATGGCATAAGTAAAAATTTGCAAAGGCAAGGCTGCCATGGGTTGTAAAATATTGGTTTGCCAGAACTGATTTCCAAAAGAAGTAAAGAGCAAAGGTGCAGTTTCACCCGCAATACGGGCAATTGATAAAATGATGGCTGTCAGAATCCCGGGTCTCGCGGTTGCCAGCACAACGCTAAGAACCATTCTCCATGGCCTCACTCCCAATGCAAGCGCCGCTTCACGCAGGGAATTTGGCACCAACTTCACAACTTCTTCTGTCGTTCTCACAATAACGGGAATCATGAGAATACTCAATGCCACCCCACCCGCCAGTCCAGAAAATCCCTTCATGGGAATCACCAGCAAAGCATAAGCAAACAAACCCATTACAATGGAGGGCATGCCATTGAGAACGTCCGTCAAAAATCGAATACTTTGGGCATAAGGATTTTTACCATATTCTGCAAGATACAATCCCGTAAGAACTCCCAATGGAATACCGATCACAGATGCCAAAACAATTAATATCAAACTTCCCACCAGTGAATTTGCAACCCCTCCCCCCGCTTCGCCCACTGGCGTAGGCATATGCGTAAAAAAATCGAGGTTAATCGCATTCATTCCGCGAAAAAGTACATATCCCAATAACAATATCAAAACGCCAAGAGCGAGCAGACAGGAGAAAGCACATAAGCTCGCAAATAAAATATTTTTGAATTTACGTCGATAATAATGAAAATTTTCAATTCCTGTCATCGACATCATTTCACCTTTTTTACCAATAAACGCGCACAAGCATTCACCACAAAAGTAAGCAACAAAAGAATCAGACCCATTTTAGCAAGAGAGGAAAGATAAATTTCCGACGTCGCTTCTGAAAACTCATTCGCAATCACGGAAGCCAGACTGTAAGCAGGAGCAAAAAGAGAGTGGGGAATTTCAGGTCGATTTCCAATCACCATGGTTACTGCCATTGTTTCACCTAGGGCACGTCCCAAACCCAACACACAGGCCCCTATAATTCCCGATTTAGAAATTTTTAAAATTGCCCAGCGAATCGCTTCCCAACGAGTTCCTCCGAGTGCAAATACTGCTTCAGAATATTCCTGGGGTACTGTGGAAATAATTTCTTTCGATACCGAGGTAATCGTCGGAAGGATCATGATCGATAAAATCAAACTGCCTGCGAGAAGACTAGGACCATAAGCAGGTCCCTCAAAAAAAGGAATAAATCCAAAAACCTTATAGACAAAAGGGAAAATTTCACTCCGGATAAAAGGAACCAAAATAAAAATTCCCCAAAGACCGTAAATCACACTCGGAATGGCAGCCAATAGTTCCACTAAAAATGAAATGGGATTTTTCAACCATCGGGGTGCCCATTGCGTAACAAACAAGGCAACCCCCAAAGATACTGGAACTGCAATCAACATCGCAATCGCAGAAGATGCGAGAGTCCCAAAAATAAAAGGCAATGCACCGAACACTTCTTTGACCGGATCCCACTCACTTTCAAACAAAAACTTGATTCCAAATGTCTTGAGAGAAAGAAATGAAGAGCGAACAAGTTCTGAAAAAATTGCCAGAACAATAATCAGGATAAGCGAAGAAATTCCTGCCAATAAAAAGACAAACCAGCGATCAAGATTAAATCCTGATCGCTGGTTAGATATTACATCTTTCTCAATAATGCTTTGTTCTGAAATTTCTGTCATTTGCATAAATTCATATTACTGAACCGTAATAGAGGCAATTTTTCCTTCATTCACTTTCACCAATTCAGGTGAAAGAGGTGAATATAATAAACTGCTTGCTTGAGTTTGTCCTTTTTCCATGGCCCACTTTAGAAAATCTACAAAGGCTTTTCCTTTCGTTGCGTCAGCTGGCTTTTTGTAAACCAACAAATAAGTCAAACCGGAAATAGGATAAGAATCAGGCCCGGGAGCATCGGTCACAGAAGTTTTCACATCTTTTACCAAATCTTTGCTAAAAGCAGTTAAAGCAGCTGTAGTGGATGTGGGATTCGGTTCCACAAATTTTCCCGCCTTGTTACGAATGGAGGCATAGGGAATTTTGTTATTCACGGCATAGGCATATTCCACATAACCCACTGCTCCTGGAATTTGCTTTACCTGACCGGCAACACCTTCATTTCCTTTTCCACCCAAACCGGTCGGCCAGTTTACAGATTTTCCACGACCCACCTTGAAGTAAAAATCAGCATGCGCTTTGGCAAGATAATCGGTGAAAATATAAGTGGTACCACTTCCGTCAGAGCGATGGACTACTGCTACAGGCAAGTTGGGCAAGTTCACACCAGGATTTTGGGAAGTAATTTTGGGATCATTCCAGGTTTTGATTTTTCCGATGAACAAATCACCCACCACATCGGAAGTAAGCTTCAAACCTTTGTCCACTCCTGGAATATTATACACAATCACCACGGAACCTGCTGTTGCAGGAATTTGAAGAACAGGCCCTGGCATTGCTTTTTCTTCATCTGCTGACAAAGGTGCATCTGAAGCACCAAAATCCACAGTTCCTGCTTTTAATTGCTGGATGCCACCACCACTTCCAATGGATTGATAATTGATCTGAACATTTGGATTCGCCTTATTGTAATCGCTAAACCATTTTGAATAGAGAGGATAAGGAAAGGTGGCTCCTGCTCCATTAATTTTTACCACGTCTGCACGGGCTGCAAAAGAAAGTCCCATTAACAGAGTAAAAACACTCATCACTTTTACAATTTTCATTTTCATATTTTCTCCTAACTTTCCGACTCTTTAGAGTCATTGTGTGACAAATTTGTGACAAGCCTGTGTACTTTAAGTAAAACCCCTTCCTTTTGATCGGCTAAACAAAAGGAAGGGGCTTGGAGGAGAGAGAATCGCAAAACTAGAACCAAGCCTGCAATTGAACCGCAAAACGCTGATCTTTCGCAGTACCTTTTGCTGTTTGAACGGGCAAATAAGAGTAGTTTGTTAAAAGTTTGAGATCGTGACCCAAGAAATAATAGTTCAAACCTGCTGTATATTCGCTTTTGTTATTATGAGGACCTCCATAAAAAACCTGGGAGGCACGGGCATTGATTTCGAAATGTCGGGGAATAATAAAATAACCCCCTTGCACATAATAACCCTGATCTCTTGTATTGACGCTAGATACCGGATTAGTGGCTTGAGGATTATTTTGTCTTAAATAATATTCACTCTGAAGATAGCCCCCTTTATATTTGAAACCCAATTCCGCGCCCGCCTGAGAAATTTGGGTGTTGCTGGTATCCTGTTTGTAAAACATGCCGCTTCCTGCCAATGTAAGAGAAGGATGCTCGGAATATTCCACGTCAGATTCCGAATATCCGTAATTACCCAGAGGATTCCAAACCAAACGCGCAGTCAAAGCAGGGCGATTATTTAAGTCGAGATGATTCGCACCACTGCTATTCATCACACCCAAATAATACTCCATCTTTCGATCAAACGGGGTTCCCCAGATAATAAGACCCGTATCGTAATCTGAACGTCGCTGTGTATAAGCCGTAGAAGTTGATTTGGTAGCGCCACCACCACAAGCAATCCCCACTCCCGAAATAGTTTCACCGGAAGCCAAGGTACATTTGGTGGTCACAGTGGCATCCACATTCGCAAGCTGAAACTCATTGGCCGCAATGGAAGTTTCCACAAAATCCCTTCGGCCTGAAGAAGTAATCGTCTGGCGATCATATTGGACTTTTTCCTGACCGAACTGAACACGCAATGGTTCAAAGA
>CAYPXN010000092.1:0-10128 GCA_964414715.1 uncultured Pseudomonadota bacterium
TTCTTACACAAAAAACAACCAGAGGAAATCCCACGGCATATAAATCCAAATAATCCCACACGGGGAGCTTTCGTTTCTTTAAATAAATATACCAACTCACTCCAATCAGGATAATGGCACCATAAGAAACAAATCCCCCACGCCAAATTTGATAAATATGAGTAGGATGTTCCCAATAGTATCGGGGCTCTTCCACAATAACGTGAAAAAGGCGGGAGCCCACCACTCCTGCAATGGTTCCGATAATTCCCAAATCCAACACCACCACCTGAGAAAGACCTTTCTTGGGAGCTCGATAATAGGCATAAAAAGTCGCCACCAAGGACGCCATCATCAGCATGAAACTGAAAGTCGGGATGACAAAATCACCCTGCTTAATCAAAAATGGAAACATGAATTACTCCCTCGTTTTAAGCGTGGAAAAAATGAGAAGTGCAACCCCCACGCTAATTGCTGCATCTGCAATATTGAATGCGGGCCAAACTAAGGCCATTGTATAGTGTTTACCCAACAATGAAAAGTGGACAATCTTATCATTCCAATACCATAGAATAAAATCGACCACATTTCCCCGAAAGATACGATCGATCAAATTTCCCAAGGCACCCCCCAAAATCATCGCCAAGGCGATCAGAATACTTTTATGGGAGTCGGAAGTTTTAATAAAGTAAATGAGCAGAAAAATCAGGGCAGCAGAAGAAACAACATAAAAGAAAACTTCTCTCCAGGGAGAAGCCCAAGCTGCAAACATTCCGAACGCCGCACCGGGATTCCGGTAATGCACCAAATCAAAATAGTGACTGACGACCGTAAGGTGTTGACCTTCCAACAAATGGTGGTCAATCCAAATTTTTGAGAATTGATCGAGAAAAAGAACAGCAAAGACTATACTCAGCAGAATACATAATTTTTTTTTCATTAAAAAAACTCGTTTCACCCTCACCCATTCTTCAACTTCGTTCGGAATACCCTCTAGGATGAAGGGGTATTTTATCCCAACACCTTCGCACAGCGCTCACAAACCTGGGGATGCTTTTCATTTCGGCCCACGGTAATCGTGAAATTCCAACAACGCTCACATTTATTTCCTTCTGCGGCTTGGACAAGAACTTTCAATTGATCCAAAGCTTCATTCTCGTGGGTAAATTTATCCAATTCATATACCAACACAACTTGAGATACGATAAACAAGGTAGGCCATTGTTTTTCATATTCCTTCAGAAGCTTCAGCGTATCCCCTTCCGCCATGATCTTCACCTGGGCTTCCAAAGAAGAACCAATCACCTTCTCCTTGCGTGCCAGCTCAAGCGCTTTCAAGACTTCATCTCTTACCCGCCGAATTTTTTCGTATTTCACTTCCAAGGCTTCATCCAACCATTCCGTCGGGGCTTTTTTGATTTGATTCAAGAACACGCTGGGAGCCTTGTCAGAAACTTGAGGCAAATACTTCCAAAATTCTTCCGCGGTAAAAGACAAAACAGGCGCCATCCAGGTAGCCAAACCGACCGCCAATTCATAAAGAACGGTCTGGGCAGCACGCCTTTCCACACTTTGCGGAGCAGAGGTATAAAGACGATCTTTGAGAATATCGAGATAGAAGGAAGAAAGTTCCACGGTACAAAAATGATTCAGGGAATGATAAATCTGATGGAACTCATATTTTGAGTAAGCCTGATCTAGATTTTCTAAAAGCTGTGCATAACTGGAAAGGGCCCAGCGATCCAATTCCAAAAGCTTGTCAAAACTTACAGCATCCTTTGCCGGATCAAAATCGTAGAGGTTTCCGACCAAATAACGAAGGGTATTACGAATTTTCCGGTAAGTTTCAGAAAGACGCGCCAGAATTTCATCGGACACACGAATATCATTTCGATAATCTTCTGCAGCCACCCAAAGACGCAAAATTTCTGCTCCCATTTTTTTCAAGACATTTTCCGGAGGCACATAATTTTTTGCAGACTTGGAATATTTTCGTCCTTCTCCATCAACCACGAATCCGTGAGTCAGAACCGTTTTATAGGGTGCTACACCCTGAGTTCCAATCGCCGCCAACAGAGAAGAGTGAAACCATCCACGGTGCTGATCGGAACCTTCGAGATAAATATCGGCGGGAAATTGGAGACTTTTCCTTTTTTCAAGACCCGCTGCAAAAGAAACTCCGGAATCAACCCCAACATCCAAAATATCTTTTCCGGCCACAAAATTATTTTTTCCACATTTTTCGCAAGAAGTTCCCGCGGGCAATAAATCTTTCTTTCGATTTTCATCAAAATAAATATCTGCTCCCTCTTTTTCAAAAAGAGTAGCAATATGTTCGATGATCTTTGAAGAAATGAGAACGTCTCCACAATCCTGACATTCGAAAGCCATGATCGGCACGCCCCACTTGCGTTGGCGGCTCACACACCAATCTGGTCGATTCTCCACCATCCCGTAAATACGTTCACGTCCCCAAGAAGGAATCCATTCGGTTCTACGAATGGCATCCAGGGCGCGATGCCTCAAATCCCCTTCCTTCATGGAAATAAACCATTGCGGAGTGGAACGAAAAATCACGGGATGTTTGCAGCGCCAGCAATGGGGATAAGAATGTTGAAGAGGCTCTTCTTTGAGAAGAGCATTTTTTGATTTCAAAATTTCAATAATTTTAGGATTCGCTTTTAAAACTTGTTCACCGACAAGCTCTTGAAATCCCACCTGTTCGGTAAATTTCCCTTGATGATCCACGGGATTCAACACTTCCAATCCGTATTTCAAGCCGACTTCGTAGTCTTCTTGCCCATGTCCCGGAGCGATATGAACGCAACCCGTCCCCTGTTCCAGAGTAACATGATCAGAAAGCACAATTTGAGATACACGGTCTAAAAACGGATGTTGGGCTTTCAATCCTTCCAACTTTTTCGCAGGAATACGTTCCAAAAGCTTCGCCTCTTCCATGCCTAAATTTTTTCGGACCGCATCCAGCAAACCTTCTGCAACAATGTAAACTTCTCCGTCTTTTTCAATCGCAGCATAGGTATAGCTTTTATGTAGGGCGATGGCATTATTGGCAGGAAGAGTCCAAGGCGTGGTTGTCCAGATCACAAAAAAAACTTTTTTTCCGGACAAGGCCGAAGAAACAGAAGCAAGATCGCTTCTTACTTCAAACTTTACAAAAACCGAGGGAGAAGTGTGATTTTCATATTCCACTTCCGCCTCGGCAAGAGCCGTCTGGCAATACATGCACCAATAAACCGGTTTACGCCCCCGATACAAAGAACCCGCCGCCACAAACTTACCCAACTCACGGGCAATATTTGCTTCGTAATCATAACTCATCGTGAGGTAGGGATTTTCCCAATTGGCAAAAACTCCCAAACGTCGAAATTCTTCTTTTTGGATATTTACATATTTTTGGGCATATTCACGACAGGCCTGACGAATTTGTACCACGGTCATGTCTTTTTTCTTGGGCCCCAAATCTTTGTCGACTTGCAACTCGATGGGCAAACCATGGCAATCCCAACCTGGAATCAGCTCACTTTGATATCCCGAAAGATTTTTATACTTCACGGTAATGTCTTTCAGAATTTTATTCAGGATATGTCCGAAATGGATATGTCCATTCGCATAGGGAGGTCCATCATGAAGAACAAATTTGGGATGTCCTTCATTTTTTTGGATCATCTTCTCGTAGATTTTTTCTTCCTGCCAACGTTGAAGGGTTGCGGGCTCTTTGTTAGCCAAGTCTGCCTTCATGGGAAAGTCGGTCTTGGGAAGATTGAGCGTAGTTTTGTAATCAGGCTTGTCGTTATTTTCAGTCATAGGCCACAAATTAACACAGAAGGCTTCGCTGTCAATCATTCCTCATTGAGAAATCCTACCTTTACAGGTCCTACTCCCTTTTGTATAAGAACGCAGGGTTAAGCTTGAGGAAGGAAATCGCTTTTATGAAAATACGTAAGGCCATTATCCCTGTGGCTGGTTTGGGTACACGTTTCTTACCTGCTACCAAGGCAGTTCCCAAGGAACTGCTGCCCGTCGTGGACAAGCCTGCAATACAGTACATTGTAGAAGAAGCCATTGCCTCCGGCATTGAAGAAATTGTCCTGGTAACCGGACGAGGGAAACAAAACATTCTCGATTACTTTGACCGCTCTCCTGAATTGGAAGAAGTCCTGATCAAACGTGGCAAAATTGAAATGGCGGATCATCTTCGCAAGCTTTCTGAATTAGCAGAATTTGTCACCGTGCTTCAACCTCAACCTCTGGGGCTGGGACATGCAATCCTCTGCGCAAGAGATGTTATTGGTGATGAAGCTTTCGTCATTTGTTTACCGGATGATCTCATCGATTCCAAAACTCCCTGTATTGCCCAAATGATTGATGTTTACGAAAAGCATCAAGGCCCCGTGATTGCAGTTCAAGAAGTTCCAGAAGATCAAGTCCATCAATACGGAATCATCAAGCCCAAAAAAGTTTCTTCCAAACTTCATCAAATCGAAAATTTGGTGGAAAAACCTCCAGCAGCTGATGCAACTTCACGTTTGGGCGTAGTAGGACGTTATCTATTGAGTCCGGATATTTTCAAAATTCTCAAAGAAACCAAAGCAGGCTCCGGGGGAGAAATTCAACTCACAGATGGTCTTCGGGAACTTGCAAAAATCTCCCCCATGTATGCCATAGAATTTGAAGGAACACGCTACGATACAGGAGATAAACTCGGCTTCATCAAGGCCAATCTTGCCTACGGCCTGAAAAGAGGCCATTTTAATGGCAACCTGAAAGATTTTATGCGTGAGTTATTGGGACAATTCGTTTAAAATTATTGCATGCACAATTTTTTAATTTTCTGGTTTCTTTTTTCAACTTCTTCCCTCTTCCTTTTTCCCTCTTCCCTTCTCCATGCAGATGAAATCACTGTCGATGAACTTTCAAAGAACAAGGGAACGGGTGGCTTCCCTGTAGAATGGCACACCTTTCCCCTCCAAGGAGGCAAAGCCAAGCAAGTCTATAAAGTAGAAGAAGAAAACGGAAAAAAATTCATTCGCGCCTATGACAATCAGGACCTTTCTGTAAGAATTCTCGACGACTTTTTATGGCCGCTCAGCAAATATCCCAATTTTTCCTGGCAATGGCGTGCAAGAGAACTTCCCAAAGGCGCCCACGAAGACAATCATGAAGGAAATGACAGTGCCTGTGGTGTGTATGTAGCTTTTGGAAACTTAAGTGGTGTCGCACTCAAATATGTTTGGAGTACTACACTTCCTGTGGGACATGTCTGGGAAAAGGATCCCGGGAAATTCTACATTATAGTGGCAGCATCCGGAGCTTCCAAACTCAATCAATGGCAAACGGTGAAAGTCAATATTGCCGAAGATTATAAAAAATATTTCAAAAAAGACCCCAAGAAAGATCCTTCAGGCATAGGCCTTCTTACAGACGGTAATGCGACACATTCTCCTGCCAGCTGTGATTACATGGACTTCAAGATTTCGGATTAAAATAAAAAAGACCTGACAAATGCAGGCCTTTTTCATCTTTTACGATTGTAAACTATTTCTTTTCTGCAAGTTTTGCTTCTTGTGCAGCCAAAGCATCGTAGTCATCCGCACTTTTCAAAGCCTGACCTTTCAAATTCATGCAATGACCGGTCATAACATTTTCACTTCCTTTATAATGAACATGATCTTTGCCATAGTTTGCTCGCATAGCATCATGCATGTCCGCAATTTTACGTTGGGCGTCAGCTTGTGATTTATAATAATTGGCTAAGCCTTTATGATCACCCGCCGCAATAGCCTTTTGAGGATCAAAACTGGCCTGGGCATGTACTGTCGATACACCCGCCATTATCACGATGGCAAACAACGCTAACATCAAGAATGAAACTTTTTTCATATATTTCTCCTTTTTAAAAATTAAAGTTGATTCTTATTTATGTGGAAAAATTTATGACAATTAAAAACGAAATCATATGACTCAAATCATGAAATGAAAAACTCAGTAAATATGCAAAACATGTGCTCCTAAACACCCTTTTTCGGACACAAAGGATTTAAGGCGCATTTTTCACACAAAGGTCTACGCGCTTTACAAATCGCACGGCCGTGCAAAATCAAAAGATGGGAAAAATCGATCCAGTCTTTTTGGGGAACAATCTTAATCAAATCTAATTCAATTTTCTTGGGATCTTTTTGTTTCGTGAAACCCAAACGATAAGACAAACGTGCCACATGGGTATCCACCACCACTCCCTCGGCCTTTTCATGCACCACACCCAACACCACATTGGCTGTCTTACGTCCTACTCCTGGCAACTGCACCAAATCTTCTAAGGTTTCAGGGACTTTTCCTTTGTACTTTTCCAAAAGAATTTCTGCCATGGTGCGAATATTTCGGGCTTTATTTCGAAAAAAATTGATAGAACTCAAATCTTTCTCAAGTTCTGCCGGATTTGCACTCGCAAAGGCTTTCGCATTGGGGTACTTCTTGAAAAGAGTCGGTGTTACCAAATTTACCCTTACATCCGTACATTGAGCCGAAAGAATGGTAGCTACCAACATTTCCAGGGCATTTTTATAGTGGAGTGCCGTCTCAGGGTTGGGATAGAGTTTGTGAAGAGTTTTAAGAATTGATTTTACTTTAAGCTGATCTACCATATTAACATTCACTTATGATGATTCGCGTTGCTGTTTTTGCTCCTCTTGAAGAAGCTCTTACTTACCTAGTTCCTGAGGAGTTGAAAGCTAAAATTCAAATTGGTCACCGAGTGCTGGTTCCATTGGGACGTCGCAAGTGCGTCGGCATCTTCATTGAGGAAGAAAAGCAAAAACCTTCCTACACTCTTAAGGCCATCGATACCATCCTCGATGAAAAGCCGATTTTCTCAGAAAGACAACTAGAACTTTTCAAATGGGCTTCGGATTATTATCTCTGTCCTTTTGGAGAAGTACTCAGAACTGCTTTACCGGCTCCTCTCACGCGAAATAAAGAAGAAAAAAAGAAAAAGGGAAGAGGAAAGAGAGAAGAGGAAAAAGATAAAAGAGAAAAAGGGAAAGAATTACGACTGAGTTCCACTCAATTAGAAATCGCAGAAAAAATACTTCCTTCCTCTTCCTCCTTCCAAATCCACCTACTACACGGAGTAACAGGCTCCGGAAAAACAGAAATTTATTTTAGCCTCATGCAAAAAGTGTTGGCGGAAGGAAAATCCATTTTAAGCTTGGTCCCGGAAATTTCACTCACTCCTCAACTTTTTCAACGCTATCAAAGTCATTTTCCTGAAGTCACTCTTTATCATTCTGCACTCAACGACACCGAAAGACTTCAAGCCTGGAATGCTTGCCGCGAAGGAAAGTCAAAAATTCTCCTCGGAACTCGTTCTGCACTCTTCACCTCCTTTGATAATTTGGGACTCATTATTATTGATGAAGAACAAGATCATTCTTATAAACAAGAAGATCGTTTTCGCTATCATGCCCGCGATCTCGCAATTTTGCGTGCCAAGTTTGAAAACATTCCCATTGTATTGGGTTCGGCCACTCCTTCCGTGGAAAGTTATTACAAAGCTCAAACGGGAAAATTTATTTACCATGAACTGACGGAACGATTTGGGGGAGCGGAATTGCCGAAAGTGGAAGTAGTGGATTTTAGGGAAAATCGTAGGGGCGGCTCCCCGTGGCCGCCCTCTTTCGGGCAGGCACAGGGACCTGCCCCTACAAAACCATTTCATTCTCTTCTCTCCAGTCAAATGATTAATGAAATCCAAAAAAATCTCACAAACAAAGAACAAACTCTTTTACTTTTGAATCGTCGCGGCTTTGCCCATTTTATTATTTGTGAAGATTGCGGCCACACACCGCTTTGCCCAAACTGCGAAATCACCCTCACCTTTCATAAAAAGAATACCAAACTCACTTGTCATTATTGTGATCACCAAATCTCACCGCCCAAAGTTTGTCCCACTTGTATGGGCTTTAATTTTAAAGAAATGGGAAGTGGTACCGAAAAAATTGAGGAAGAAATCCAGAATCTTTTTCCGGAAGCAAGAATTGCGCGGATGGATCGCGATAGTACCCAACGCAAAGGAAGCCATGGCGCCATCCTTCAAAAACTCGCCGAAGGAAAAATCGATATTTTGGTCGGCACCCAAATGATTGCCAAGGGGCATGACTATCCGAATGTTACACTCGTGGGAATTTTAAATGCCGATTCCTCTCTTCATCTCCCCGATTTTCGAGCCTCCGAAGAAACATTTCAAATGCTTACTCAAATGTCGGGTCGTGCGGGTCGTGCGAAAAAAACAGGACGTGTATTACTACAAACTTATTCCGCAGACCATTACAGCATTCAATTCGCGGCGGAACATCGAATCAAAGATTTTTATCAACAAGAGCTCTTGCATCGCGAAGAGCTCTCTTATCCACCCTATTCCCGACTTGTGGTTTTACGTATTCAGGGAACTCAATCTGCAAAAGTGATCCGAGGCATCGACAAACTTCATGAGATATTATTCGAGCTTCAGGCAAAAGACATTTTGAAGGCAGACATTTTAGGCCCTTCTCCCTGCTTGATGGAAAAATTAAGAAATTATTACCGCTGGCAAATCTTGTTAAAATCAAAAGGAAATGCTTCTTTGCAGTCGATCCTCAAAAGACATATTCTTTCTACTCAAGACGAATGGCTTGCGAGCGGGCTGCGACTTATAATAGATGTAGACCCCGTACATGTAATATAGTGAAAATATATGATACTCGAAATTCTTACATATCCTGATAAACGCCTCCGTGAAGTCTGCAAAACCGTGACAGATTTTGGCCCCGCTTTTCAAAAGCAGGTCGATGACATGTTTGAAACCATGTATGATGCTCCTGGATTGGGCTTGGCAGCCATCCAAGTCGGTATTTTTCAACGATTCATGGTGATGGATGTCGGCATCAACGAAGGTGAGATCGTCAAAAAAAATCCCTTGGTAATCGTGAATCCCAAAATAATTTCGAAAGAAGGAAAAATTGAATGGGAAGAAGGCTGTCTTTCCTGTCCGGATCTTGTTGTTCCCACGGAACGTTCCAAAAAAATTGAACTCGAATATCAAGATCGGGAAGGGAAAAACTGTAAACTCACGGCAGAAGATCTTACAGCAGTATGCATTCAACACGAAATCGATCATCTGGATGGAATCTTGATTTTCGATAAACTCAGCCGACTCAAGCAAGATTTATATAAACAAAAACTCAAAAAGGAAGCCTCGGATTCAAAACCCAAAAGGCCAATTGTCAGATAATGAGCAATTTTCCCCTGATCTTCATGGGCTCTCCCGTGGTAGCCGTCACGATTTTAGAAAGCCTTCTCAAAGCAGGCTATGATATCCGAGCCGTTGTCACCCAGCCGGATAAAGTTGCAGGGCGTGGACAAAAACTCCAAGCTCCTCCCGTAAAAGTCTTTGCAGAAAAAAATCATCTCAAAGTTTTACAACCTCTCAAAGTCAAAGACCCTGCTTTCGTCGAAGAACTCAAAAGTTTTGGAGCAAAAGCACTTATCGTTGCCGCTTATGGCAGAATTCTTTCCCAGGATATTCTCGATTTAACTCCTTACCCTCTCAATATTCATTTTTCTCTGCTGCCCAAATACCGGGGTGCATCTTGCGTGGCTTCAGCGATTCTCAATGGAGAATCCGAAACAGGAGTCACGATCATGAAAATTGTGGAAGAACTGGATGCGGGTCCCATCCTCAAACAGGTTTCAATGCCTATTACAAATCAAGATACGACAGGTATTTTGGAAGATAATCTTGCAGTGAAAGGGGGAGAGCTTCTGGTAGAGTGTTTACAAGACATCGAAAATAAAAAATTTATCCTCCATGACCAAGACCCTCTTCAAGCCATTTATGCACCTCTCATAAAAAAAGAGGATGCTTTGATTGATTGGAATCGTTCTGCTTCACATATTTCAAATCAAATTCGTGCTTATAACCCTTGGCCGATTGCTTACTGCTTCATTGACAACAAAAGACTCAAGATTTACGGTGGGAAAGAAGTGAGAAGTGAAAAGTTACAGGTATTACCAGGCACCCTCACCACACTCTCAGAAAATGGAATCGAAATCGCTTGTGGGGACGGAAAAATTTTAATCACAGAAGTACAAGCC
>CAYPXN010000093.1:0-5650 GCA_964414715.1 uncultured Pseudomonadota bacterium
TAACGGATCATGCGTAAGGTTCGTAAAGCCTCGCTCATTTGAAGTTCTGAAAAATCAAATTCACGAAAGGATTCGTAGCCTTTGAAGAAAGCTTCGCGCTGAAGTCGAACTTCTTCCTTGCTTCCGTGGAAAAGCATCCAAACATCCTGAACCGCGGGAGCGTGTACAAGATCATCAAAATCAAGCAAGTAAGGGCCTTCTTTATTCCAGAGCACATTTCCCAAATGACAATCTCCATGCAGCAGGATTTCCTGATAAGGTCTTTGGAAAAAGATTTCTGTTTGACTGATCGCTTGTCTGAGAGTGTTTTCGATCGCATCTTTCAAGTCTGCGGGGAGGAAGCTTTGGCTCAAAATGAATTGTAGCGATTGATGCCCGTAAGTCTGAGGATTTAAATGTAGTCGATGTGGTGCTTTAAAATGTTCTCCTACTTTGTGCAGACGAGCGAGGCTGCGTCCCAGCCATTCACGATTTTCTAGCGAAAGATCCGGATTCTCGCGGCCTCGAAATTTGGGGTAAAGCGCATAATAAAATCCGGCAATTTCCCCGAGGGTTTCGGAGAGGCTTGTCGATTTATCCAGGAAATAAGGGGCGACCACCGGAATTTCCAACTCATCCAAGGCATCGAGAAAGCGATGTTCTTCGGCGATGGTTTCAAGGCTCCATCTGCCCGGTCTATAAAATTTTACAACGAGGGGTTCCTCTTCTTCGAGGCGAACTTCGTAAACGCGGTTTTCATAACTATTCAGCGGATAAAAAATTCCCGTGGGATGGAAACCCTGCTCCGAGACGGCATCTAAAATGAGAGAAGGAAGGAGTTTTTCAAAAGGATTCTTCACTCTTGATGTCTACTCTGGATAAAAAATGGGAGAAAGGAAAATATTAATGGCGAATCGTTCTCGGAACCGTGATCGAAGCACCCGGCGTATCTAGAGACATATTGCAATCTCCCACCCACATGCCCATGGGTTCATCCCAGTGGCAAGGCTGTAAGGGAGGAGAAGAGTCTTTTATTTTCCAATCAAAAATATTGTGATCGGGATTATAAAGAGTGGGATTGATTCCGCCTGGATACTGAGCTTGGCGAGTGGGATAAGCAGGGCTTTGAGCCCATGCAGAAGCAGAATACAGTAAGCATAAAAGAGCTATCCATCTCATGAGAGCATTTTCTCATTGAGAGTTGTGGAGGACAAGGTCTTAAAAATTAGAAGTGCAATGAGGGCAACGACTCGCTTTAAGAGGAATTGAAGACATGCAATAGGGACATTCTTTCGTTGTGGGATCTGCGGTTTTTTCCCGCTTGAGTTGATTGATGCCTTTCACGAGTAAAAATACCGCGAAGGCGACAATGGTAAAGCTGACGACCTGATTGATGAATAGACCATAGTTCAAGGTGCTCGCCCCGGCAGCTTTTGCTTCTGCAACCGAGAAGTAGGGACCTGCCGACTTTGCACCGGTTTTCAAAACAATAAATAAGTTTGAAAAATCGATTTTTCCGAGGATGAGTCCCAAGGGAGGCATGATGATGTCATCGACGAGGGATTTTACAATGCCCCCGAAGGCGGCACCGATGATGATACCCACCGCCATATCGACCACGTTTCCCTTAACGGCAAATTCTTTGAATTCTTTGAACATAGAGGGCTAGCTCCTCGGTCGTCGAACATAAGAGAGATCAGCGCATCCAGCATGATTGGTTTCCGCTCAGGCTCCAACCACTTCCTCGTGCGCGGCCTGCGGCCATGCTCCTCGGTCGTCGAACATAAAAGAGATCAGCGCACCCAGCATGATTCGAACATGCGACCTACGGTTTCGTAGACCGTCGCTCTATCCAACTGAGCTATGGGTGCGCAAATCTCTCTTATTTACTGCGGAGGAGGGGGGATTCGAACCCCCGGTAAGGTGTTACCCCTACGACGGTTTAGCAAACCGCTACCTTCGGCCTCTCGGTCACTCCTCCGGAATGACTCAGCGTAAGGCAAAAACTGCTTCTATTCGAAAACCTCTAAGGAATTCAAGAAAACTTTTAAACTATAATAATTTCATAAAAAACGCTATTTTTCCTTGAATCGACTCTCTAAGACCACTACAAGGTGGTGCTGAACTTATCGGAAGGATGGCCGAGCGGTTGATGGCACCGGTCTTGAAAACCGGCATACCTTCACGGGTATCGTGGGTTCGAATCCCACTCCTTCCGCCCTTTTTCTTTTTTGATTTTGAAAAAAAGAGCTTTCAATTTTTACAAAATACTCAATTTTTCCCTTAAAAATGAATATAATGCCATAAAAACATGGCATGTCCTTTGCTTCTGTTTTTGCAGAATTTTAAAAGGAGTAAAATATGTTCACTGCATCTTCCCCCTTGGCCATGATTCATTTTGTCATTGTATGTATTTGGCTGGGTTTGGTTTTGGCTGAAACTGTGATTGAATTTCATGACTGGAAGCGTGGAGATTCCTTGGTGACAGCTCAGCTTCATTTTTGGATCGACACCTGTTTTGAAATTCCGATTGTTATCACTGTCCTGGTGACGGGAATTTTTCTCTCGATTCGAACCTGGCCTCTTTCTCATCTGATGATGTTTAAAATATTTTTGGGCTTAAGCACCATTGCCATCAATTTTTATTGTTGGGCAATGGTGGTCGCTCGATATCGTAATCCTCAAGGCCCGCAGTCGGATAAACTCACCAAAGGTATTCGTTGGACTTGGCTGGGCCTGCCCATCGGACTGGGTGCTCTCTTGATTGGCCTGGATCATATGTTTCATTAAAATTAAGCAGTTTTTTATTTCTCTTAATTCTTTTTACAAGTTGATCTCTCTACCCTTTACTCCCTTCAACAGCTCCGGGATAATAACAGGTTGTGGTAGTGAAAAATGTTACAAGAAGAGAGGATTCGGAGCCTGACTGGGTTCAAGATATTCAACATGCAAGAAATGTTGGAGATCTCGCAAAAATTCCGATTCCTTCACATGCTCCTCGTAAGTCAGATGCTCAAACGCTTCGTGTGCTTGCTCGAGTCCTCGGTGGCACAGATCAAATTAGAAATGCCGCGGTTCTTTCTTATATCCGCTCTCGTAATCCCGCATTCTTTCAAGAGCTTTCTAAAATGCTATTGCGAAAGGATCCATCTCAAGGCGCTGCTGTTTCTTTGGCATCGTTGAATGATGTTCGTTTGAAAAGTGGGTCGAACTCCCTCGCAGAAATTCCTTCCCCCCTCAAGCTTTCAGCTTTTTTGTTTAGTTTAAATGATTGGGGAAGCATAACAGATATGATGGGAGCGCGAGGAATCTATTGGTTTGGAGGAGAAGCACATGCTGTAAGAGTAGGAGGAAGTTTCTTGGTTGCTGCTTCAGAAGATATGCTTTTTTACGGAGGCAGTCTTTTGTTAGACGATGTGCCTGCTCAGGCTGGAGTGGCAATGCCTCCAGAACCTCAAGTTCCTCGCGTATCTCGAATAAGAGAAGTGAGGCAAAAGCTGGATGAAATTTTTTCAGAGTTTGTTCCTTTTTTCAGATCCCAAGGAGCTTTATCGAAGGAACAGTGGTTGGATATATATCAACATCTGGGTTTTCAGCTACAAAGTAACGATAGAGGCCTTTATATTTTAAAAGATGCTGAAGGGGCAGAGTTTCGTACTACTTTTCCTGAAGAAGAAATGACCGCTCCCATGACCGGATTTTATCAAGCTTTTAAAATGAATATCGATGGCATGGGGGAAGTACAGTTTGAGATCACTGTAAGATATCCCCAAGGCGTTGTTATTGAAATTGCTCCGAATGAAGATTCTCCTTTTTCAGAATCCCAAGATTTTCGTTCTCCAGAAGATGCTGTTTCATATTTTGAATCGCTTGGAATTTCTCCCTGAAATATTTTTTACAAAATCGTTTCAGATTTGCTCTTTTAGTTTTGGAAAAAATCATTAAAATCTGACTATGCCTATCGTATTACTCACCGATTTTGGTCATCAAGACCCTTATGTGGGCATCTTGAAAGGGGTGATTCAGCAAATTGCTCCGCAGGTGCCCGTGATAGATTTGTGTCATGAAGTGCCACCTTACGATATTGAGACAGCAGCTTTTTTTCTTTATCAGTCCTATTCGTTCTTTCCGGAAGGAAGTATTTTTGTCACCGTGGTGGACCCTGGAGTCGGGAGCGAATGCCGTCGTATACTCGTCAAAACGAAAAAATATTTTTTTATCGGGCCAGATAATGGGTATTTAAGTTTAGTTCTTTCAAAAGAAAAGGTTGAGCGTAGCATTCATTTGACTCATGAAGCCTATTTTTTAAATCAGGTATCCTCCACTTTTCACGGTCGAGATATTTTTGCTCCCGTGGCGGCCCAAATTTCGGAAGGAATAGATTACGAGGATATGGGCCCACCGATTTATGATCCCTTAATATTAAAGAATATTTTGCCGCGCAAAAAAGGAAAAGAACTGGAAGGAAAAATTCTTGCGATCGATCGATTTGGAAACGCGATCAGCAATTTTTCAAAAGATTGGGTGCAGGAGCAATGGGGAACGAAAAAATTTTCAATGATGGCGAAGGGTAAAAAAATTTCTAAATTCGTGAATCATTATGCCGAAGCTTCCTCTTTAAAACCCTTTTTACTCTATGGAAGTTCCGGTTTTTTGGAAATTGCCCTCAAGGAAGCTTCTGCTGCTCAAAAGCTGAAACTCAAACGCGGGGACAAACTTGCGCTCAAGAGTGATTAAAACGAAGCTTCATCGCAAGTCCGTGGGCTTGCAATCCTTCCAATTCAGCAAGGTGTGCCACGCTGGGTCCCAGTTTTCGGACCGCATCTTTGTTGCATTCAATCACACTAGAAAATTTCACGAAGTCGAGGGTGGAAAGAGGAGATGAAAATCGTGCGGTGCCATTCGTGGGAAGTACATGATTCGGTCCGGCAAGATAATCTCCAAAGGATTCTGTAGTGTAGTTACCTAAAAAGATAGCGCCTGCATTCCGGATTTTTGGGAGAAGTTTGCGAGGTTCTTTGACTGCAAGCTCCAAATGTTCGGGGGCAATCAAGTTGACGAGATCCGCAGCTTCATTTTCATTTTTGGTCAGAATCAAAGCGCCATGAGCTTGTAGCGATTTTTTTGCAATGGGAGCTCGGGGAAGAACCTTAAGATATTTGTCGAGAGATTCCTTTACATCTTCCAGAAATTTTTTATTCCAGGATAAAAGGATTGAGGAGGCCTTTTCATCGTGTTCTGCCTGACTCAATAAATCTGCGGCAACCCAATCCGGATTGATTTTCCCATCGCTTACCACAGTAATTTCAGAAGGCCCCGCAATCATGTCGATGGCAACCTGTCCGTAAACCTGTTTTTTTGCAGTGGCGACGAAGATGTTGCCTGGGCCGACAATTTTATCAACTTTAGGTATGAGTTTGGTTCCGTATGCCAAAGCGCCGATTGCTTGTGCACCTCCCACTTTGAAAATACGATTTACTCCTGCCAAATCGGCAGCAACCAGAACGTGGGGATTCATGATTCCACGCGGAAAAGGGGTAACCATGATAATTTCATCTACTCCTGCGACACTTGCAGGAATGGCATTCATCAGGACGGTGGAAGGATAGGCCGCTTTTCCACCCGGCACATAAATTCCCACCCGTTTCAAAGGAGTCACTCGTTGACCTAG
>CAYPXN010000094.1:0-19647 GCA_964414715.1 uncultured Pseudomonadota bacterium
TGCGACCCCGGCATTAATCGAACATTCTAACAACGGTTTAGGAAAACGCTGCTCTATCCCCTGAGCTACGGGTGAAAGTATGAACTTGGTGTTTATCTATATCCTGTTACTTAGTCTATACGAACTAGAATATAAACATTAAAGAATTTTAATGTTTTATTAATCGAATCCTCATTTTGATTCATTAAATCATATGAATCATGGCATCCAAACAAAATATTCTCATTATCGAAGATGAAAAAGATCTGGCTGATATTATTTCTTATAATTTGCAACAGGCAGGCTTTGAAACCAAAATCGTATTGTCTGGAAAAAAAGGTTACGAGGAAGTTATTAAAAGATCCCCGGATTTGGTCATACTCGATATTATGCTTCCGGAAATGAATGGAATCGATATTTGTAAAAAAATTCGTCAGCAAGCAAATGGGGAAGATATATTAATTTTAATATTGAGTGCCAAAGCAGATGAAATTGATCGAGTTCTCGGTTTTGAGCTGGGAGCCGACGATTATTTGGCAAAACCTTTTAGTCCAAAAGAATTGATTCTGAGGGTGAAGGCTCTTCTGCGAAGAGTCGAAAACAAGCAAGAGGATCATTCTGTAAATGAGAACAATATTCAGTATCATGATATGATTGAACTGGATTTAACAAAGCATCGTGTTTGGGTTGAAAAACAGGAAATACATTTAACTCTCACACAATTTAGACTCCTGGAATATTTTTTGACAAGCCGTGGAAGAATTCTGACGAGAGAAAGTATATTAAATAAAGTATGGGGTCATTGCGTTAATGTGACCGAGAGGTCTATTGATTCTCATGTGATGAGATTAAGAAAAAAAATCGAGAAAAAAGTAGCAATTATAGAAACGGTGATTGGAGTCGGATATCGTTTAAAAGAAATCTGATATTGGGTCATCTTTCTTACAACAGAAAAAAGGGCTGACACAAGTCAGCCCTTTTTTACTGGAGGAGAGGTGTAAAAAATTATGATTTGCTTCCTTTTAAAAGAGGCAAGTCGAAAAGATAGAAGAAAGACAGTTGTCCGCGATAATCATTTGCTCCCACGTTGTTCAGGTAATCCTGGTGGAACCAAGCAAACTCCCCGCCCACTCTGATGTTGTGAGTAATATCCCAGAAAATATTTCCATCTGCCCAACGTGAAGCGTTAAATGTTGTAGAAGGAGAGGTGGCTAAGGCACTCATATTGTGTGAGTTCATTTGAGAGTAGTTTGTTGAAATCCACACTCTACCGGAAGGTGGAAGATAATATTGTAGCCCCAAGATGAAAGATTGCCATCCTATTGCGTGTAATTGTCCTGAAGAATTGAAGGTGACAAGTCCGTTATCAACATCAGGAGTATAGGTGGGTGCCGGAGATAGACCACTTGGGTTGGGAAGAGAGGGGAAGCTGATTCCGCCTGTTAAATTTGTATAAAAATCCGCAGTTCCGTTTCCTCGTACATAAGAACCTGTAAAGGTAAGTCCATTTTCACGATGTTCAAGTGTTGCGGGAATAATAGGGATAAAAACATCCAAGCCTCCAGCCCAGCCTGTGGTACTTACATTTGAGGTGGGGTTTGCAGTAAAAGCAGGAAGGCTGAATCGTCGAATGTCTCCAGAAAGACCAAAAGCCATTGGATCCACGGCAGTACCTGTTGCGCCGGCAGTGTGAATTCCTTTTCTGTTATTGAAAGATACTTTTATGGCACCTTGCCCATCAGGTGTGAAGGAATCTCGTTGAGGAGGTCTGGCTGCAGCAACTGCAAGATCAACATTTACCGGATCTGTCTTAAAAGTATGTGTTATTCTGAATTGTGGGGCTCGTTGATAAACTTGTCCTGGCACACCTTGAATTTCTACAGTGTTGGGATGAAAGTAGGGCTGCCAACCGAAGAGTTGCCAATATTGTCCAATAAGAAATTCAACGTAAGGAGTTTCCATTTTAAAAGCCATGAGGCGGATGCGGAAACTGGGACTGGTGAAGTAAGCTGATTCAGATACGTTTGGAGGTTGGTTTCCTAAAAAGTCGAATTCAAGAACCGCACTACTTTTTATTTTATGAAAGTCAGGAGCGGTCATTTTGAAACCAATACGGGAGTTTCTGACGCCGAATGTAAGTCGTCCGTTATCACCTGCCAAGGTGTTCGGTTGGGCAATGTTGCTATTGCCCGCAAGGTCATTGAAGCTACGTGTGGAATCCGCGATCATATCCATTTCGGCGAAGCCATAAAAATTAAGTTTCCATTTCTTATTGGCAGGATCGTCGTCGTTTTGAAATTTTTCAGAAGCAATGTCTGGATGTTGAGGGTCTCCTACCGCAAAGGCTGATGTGCCAATAAGTATGTTAAATAATAAAAAAAATAAGGTGAAAATTTTGCGTGTTTTGTGCTTCATAAACCTCTCGTTTTTTGATGTGTGTTGAATAAATAAATTTAAGAGGTGAGTAGACCCTGGATGTGGTCGTAAAATGACGATGGAATGGTTGTTTTGTAAATTAGCGTTATTAAAAAAAATTATGAATTGGAGGATAAAAGGGCTTTGATTTTTTTGCCGACGGTGAAATCTAAAATAGCCTCTTTAATAAGGTATTCATATTTGGCATTTGCATTTGTGATTTCAGCTTGAGTTTCAATTAATTGTGCTTCACTTAAATCCACAATAGAATTAAGACCGAGATCATATCTCGCTTGAGTCAGATCAAGAGCATTGGCACTGTTTTTTAATAATTGTTTTGATACTTCAATTCTTTGGTAAGAAACTTGAGCATCATTCCAGGCAATTTTTATATCTCTCAAAACCTGATTTTCTTTTTCATTTAGTTTATCTTCTGTTGCCTTTACTGTAAATTTGGCATTTTGTTGATTAGCGGAAAGTCGTCCTCCTGTAAAAAGAGGCAAGCTGATATTGATGCCCCCTGTAAAATATTTTGACTCTAACCTGCTATCGTCTCTGACAGGTGAAGCACCTGCATAGCCCAAGCCTACAATTGTGGGTAAGTGTGCTTCCACTTCTGCTTTGTATTTGTTTTGTGCAGCTTGCAGTTCATTTTTTAGGGAGATCAAAATTGGGTTATAGGTTTTTGCATCTTCTTGGAGTGCATCGATGTTCTTTGAAGGAGCTGAGATTTCTAGTTTGTCATCTAAAATGAAATTTTGTTCTTTGTTAAATCCCATTGCCTCGGAGAGTTGGGCTTGGGAGTTACTTAGTTCTGTATCCGCTTTCAGAAGAAGCAAATTGGCTTCATCTACGTTTTGTTTTGCAAAACTCAGATCCAAGTCTGATTTCATTTTTGCTTCCCACAGCGCTTGTATTTGATCCAGAAGTAGTTTCCGATCTTTTAGAGTTTTTTCCGCAACCTGCAAGAGAGCTTTGGATCTTAAAACATTGTAGTAAGCTTGTGTGACTTCCAGAAGGACTTTATTTTTTGTAGACAAAGATTGAGCTTCTTGTGCTTTGTAATTAAACTTGGCGGCAGAAATAAGATTTAACGTCCTTCCAAAATCTGTAATTAACTGACTCCCTGAAACACCATAAGAAAAACGGTTAATAACAAGAGGATTGTTGATTCCGGCGGTGGCAGCGATACGTGTATTCTCTCCTGCAAAAGCTTTTACTGCATTGGTGGTGATCTGGGGTAGATAATTTGATCGTTCTCTTTTGATTACTTCTTTTGCAGCCTTGGTTTCATTTTCTGAAGACAATATCTCCGGGTGGTTTTTAAGAGCGATTTCCTGGGCTTTTTGAAGGGTGAGTAGTTTTGTATTGTCTTCGTTATTTGCTGCCTGAGCTGAAAGATTTTGTAGGCAAAAAATTACAAGGAAGAATAAAAAGGTTTGAGAAATGAGCTTCATATAGTTGCTCCAGCGTCCTCTGCGTAACCTTTTTGAAGAACGGTATGTTCCTGTTTCTGGTATAAAATGAGATAGGCACTTGCAACGATAAAGGCGGTCATTAAAGTGGAAAGAAATAATCCTCCCACAATTACTCTCGCCAAGGGTGCATAAGCTTCACTTCCCGTTCCTAAGGCAAGAGCCATGGGGATTAACCCGAAGATGGTTGCCAAAGAGGTCATCAGGATGGGACGAAGACGGATTCGGGAAGAAGTAATGATCGCTTCTTTCAAGGGCAGTCCGTCTTCTTGCAATCGGTGTGTAAACTCTACAATGAGAATTGAATTAGAAACTGCAATACCCACTAACATTACTACCCCCATCAAAGACATGATGTTGAGGGTTGTTCCAGTCGCAAAAAGAATTAATATGGCTCCCGCCAAGCCGGGAGGGATGGCGAGTGCAATGATGAGAGGATCTAGGAATGATTTAAACTGGGCAACCAAGATGAGGTAAACCAGTAAAATAGAAAGAATGAGCCCTATCCCAAAACGTTTCATGGAATCGTACATGCTCGCTACAGCACCTCGAACTTCGATCTGGGTGCCTTTCGGAAGTTTTGTATTCTTGATTACCTGATTCACATTACGAGCCAATGCCGACAGATCTTCTCCTTGAGGTGAAACATAGATATCAATGACTCTTTTTAATTGGTAATGATTGACTACGGTGGGAGATTGGATGTTTTTAATATCCACCACGGAATCCAAACGAGTTGCCTCATTTTGTTTTGGGGCTCGCAAGGGGATAGCTTTGAGATCGTTCAGGGATTTAATCGTATTTTCGGGATATTGGACCGTCAGAAAATAATCATTTCCTGTTTTTGGATCCACCCAATAACTGGGAGAAATCATTTGGTTGGAAGTGAGAGCCGTGATGACATTGCTTACAATTTCTTTTTGTGTAAGTCCTAGTTCACTTGCGTGAGTTCTGTTGATCTCCAGCTTCAGAGAGGGTGCATCGATGTCTTGTGGAATGAAAATATTGCTGACTCCCGGCAATGTTTTGATTTTTTGTGATAATTCCGAAGCAATTTTATAAGATTGGGCAAGATCAGAACCACTGACCTGGATATCCAGAGGGGCCGGAAGGCCTAAGTTTAACACTGCATCTACGAGTCCTCCGGTCTGGAAGTAAGTGGTTAATTGGGGCATTTCCTCCTGAAGGCGTTTTTGGACACGATTCATGTATTCATAGGTGCTTATTTTATGTTCCTCAACAAGGTTGGTTTGAATAAAAGCGGTATTTGATGCTGTATTGCTTGTATAAATGGAGGAAAATCCCGGTGTGGCACCAATGTTTGAAACGATAATATCTAACTCCTCCTTAGGAACAGTTTCTCGGATAATCCCTTCCACTTTTTTGACTTCTTCGGAAGTCAGTTCAATGCGTGTTCCCGTGGGAGCTTTTAAATTGATGACGAATTGTCCTGGATCTGTCCTGGGAAAATAAGAGAAACCCAGAAATGGAAAAAGAAGCAGGCATACACCAATAAAAATAAAAATTTTAATTAGTACCTGACGGGGTGTCTCCAGGATTTTTCTAAGTAAAGACTCGAATTTGTCGAGAAAAACGTGAAAATTTTTTTCAAAAGCCTTGTTGAATTCTTCTCCCCAGGTCAGGATTTTAAAACGTCTTACTTGTTTGTTGTCTTCTGAAGTTGGGTGGTGGCCCTTGATGAATTTGGCACAAAAAAGAGGAACAACAGTGAGGGCCACAAAATAGGATGCAAACAAGGCGATGATGACTGATAAAGCGAGTGCTCCGAATAGATATCGGCTGACTCCATAAAGAAGGGTAACGGGAAAAAATACAATGGCAGTATTGAGGGTTGCTGCCAGTACGGGCATTGCAACTTCATTTCCTCCTTTTTCGGCAGCAAGTGCGGGAGGTTCCCCCAATTCAATGTGGCGAAAAATATTTTCGATGACCACCACCGAATTATCGATTAATCTCGAGAAGGAGAGGGCGAGTCCTCCAAGTATCATTGAGTTGATGGAATTGTCTCCTAAAGAAAGAATGAAAAAGGTGACCAGGACTGAAAGAGGAATCGACAGAAAAACCCCCAAGGTTGCCCTGAAATTTCCCAAAAAAACCAGAATCATCAGGCCAGTGAGCAATAAGCCGATCAATCCTTCATGCACGAGATTTTCAATAGCGCTTTTGACAAACGTAGATTGATCGAAAACGACTTTTGTAAGCAGTTCCTTTGGCGTATCTGCCAGGTGAGAAACGATTTGTTTGATCCCACTGACAATGGAAATAGTGTTGGAGTCTCCTCCTTGTTTCATGACAGGCAGATAAACCGAGGGTTGGCCGTCCACTTTGACAATATTGGATTGTATTTGGGAGGCATCTTTTGCATATCCCACATCTGCAACTGTCACATATGAATTGTCCACGGTCTTTAGGGGAATAGAGTTGATCTCTGAAATTTTATCTGCCTCACTGTTAGTGTAGAGACTATAATCAAAAGGACCGATTTTTACATCCCCTGCGGGTAAAATCAGATTGGATTGGTTGATGGAGCGTACCACATCCATTACACTTAATTGATGAGCTTCTAGTTTTAGTGGATCCACATAAACCATGATTTGGCGGTAACGTCCTCCGAAAGGCTGGGGGACAGATGCTCCCGGTACATTTGCCACCTGATTACGAACCGTATATTGGCCCAAATCTCTCAATTTTGCTTCATTCAATCCTTCTGCTTTTAATGTGATGAGGCAAACAGGAAGACTTGAGGCATCAAACTTCAACACGACAGGCGGCAGAGTACCTGGCGGAAGACGTCGCAGATTTGCCATGGCCAGATTTGAAATGGTGGTAACCGCCGAATCCGGGTTACTTCCTGGCTGAAAATAAATTTTTATAAGGCTTACTCCCGGAAGGGATTTTGATTCGATATGATCAATGCCACTCGCAAGAGTGAAAAAACGCTCAAAACGTCCTGTGATGTCGTTTTCAATTTGTTCAGGAGGCATGCCTGAAAAAAAAGTCGCAACCACAACAACAGGGATTTTTATTTTTGGAAACAAATCTACAGGTAGTTTTGCTAGACTGGTGGCACCTAGAACACAAATAATCAGGCAACAGACTATGATAAAATGTGGGTAACGAATGGAAAATCGAGACATTGAATTACCTATTTTTTGCTGATGAGATCCCGTAATTTGGGAATCGTGAATTCGGAAGAATTGCAGAAATCAATGACCTTTTGTTCTTCACGCTGAATTTCCGCAGCTGTTTCAGGAATTTTCTCCGCAATCTGGAGTGGAATAGAGATGATTCCATGCTCATCCCCATGTAGGAGGTCTCCGGGACGGATAAGAAGGCCGCCAATTTTTACGGGCATACCGAAATCCACGATATGGGCATAGGCATGAGAAGGGGTGATATTTCCCGAATAAACATGCAAGCCCAGGGAACGCATTGTATCAAGATCCCTGATTGCCCCATTTGTAATAATTCCGTTTCCTCCTAATGCTTTGAAGATATTTGCATGGATTCCGCCAGCAACGGAACCACGCCCCTGTATTTCATCCACATCTTGAATAACCATGAGCCATGGGGAGGGGATTAATGAAAGTGAATCCCACCAATCGCTACGTGTATGGTATTTATGGCCTTCCACGGGCGGGGAAGAGGTCCGCATTTGCAGGGTTGCTGCAAAGCCGACCATGGCTTCTTGTTGGGAAATTCTGTTGCAAATGCTTGAGTCTGTATATCCCTCATTGCGAAGTCGAAGGTCGAATTTTTCGATGGCATTTGCAATGGTGGGTGTTGCAAATTGCGCAAGCGTTTTTACTGTTTCGGATGATAAAATATCTTTCATTTTTGGACCTCTTTTATGGAGGCAACTTCTACGAGTTTTGGTTTTACTTTTGTGCCAGGATTTATAAGGCTCCTGTTGCCCATGAATATTCGATCGTTTTCTTGCAGACCTTTTAATATTTCTGCTTTGTCAGAGGTTTGAATGCCGAGGGAAATGGGTACTTCTTCGATTTCATTTTTTTCATTGATTCGCCAAACATCGGGTTTTTCTCCAAGATGGATTGCCTGGAGAGGCAGACTTAAAACATTTTTTCTCTCGTCGAGAGAAAGTTCCACTGTGGCGTACATGCCCGGCACCAAATGAAGATTATGATTATCCAGATCAATTTCAGTGGCCATTGTTCTCGTAGAGGTGTCCACTTTTTCGGCAATACGAGAGATACTACTCTTGATTTTTTCACCCGTGGATTGGATATCAATGAGTACGGGAGTGTTTACCTTTACTTCGGAGACAACCGATTCAGGGACGGGAAAGGCAATTCTTAATTTTTTATTTTCAGCCAATTCAACAACAGGCATGGATTGGGTATGAGAAGAAAGACCTGCTTGAATCAGGGTTCCTTCATCGGCAAATCGTTTGGTGATGACACCATCAAAAGGTGCCGTGATGACTGAATAGTCCAGCAAGGTTTTGGTATGTTCAAGCTTCGCCTTGCTGATTTGATAATTTGCTTTTGCTTTGTCGACTTCTGCTTGAGCTAGAAGACCGGGTTTTTTTTTGATGACTGCCTGAATTCTTTGATAGTCCAGTTTTGCTTGTTCATAGCTAGCCTGATCTTTAAGAAAATCGGCCTTGAGTTCCGGAACGTCAAGAATCGCCAAGACTTCGCCTGATTTTACTTGCTGTCCAATGTCTACAGGTAGCGATTTTACATAGCCTGGAACTTTAGAATGTATTTCAACTTCTCGAAAAGGACGAAGTTCGGCGCTTAATGTGATGCTATTGGATAGATCTTCGCGACTTACCTTGACCGCAGCGACAAATTTTTCATTTTGAGTATTTCTCCGAGCATTATAAACGCTGATTAGCGTGATGATAATGGCAAAAATAGAAATACAGCCGAAGCTCAGCCACATTTTGTTTTTTACTTTCAAAAATCTCATAAGGTTTTGATGTCCTCAATTTTTATAACTCTTTTTGCCAAGGGAAAACTCAGGACAAATTTGGTTCCTGTATCTTTTTTGCTATAGGCTTGGATATTTCCAGCATGAGCCTGTACAATGGACTGAGCTATCGAAAGACCCAGGCCAGCCCCTTTCCAGCCTCTTTCACGAACTTCGTCGGCTCGGTAAAATCGATCAAAAATGTAGGGTAAGGCCTCTTCAGGGATGCCGATGCCGCTATCGTTTACTTCTAGAATTGCTTTGGAGTCTTGAGAATAGGTTTTGAGTGTGATGCTCCCTTCTTCGGGAGTGTATTTGATGGCATTGTCGAGAAGATTTACTAAGACTTGTTTCAGTCTGCTGGAATCCCCATAAATTTCCACATTGGGTTCCAGATAGTTTTTTAATTTTATTTTTTTTTCTTCAGCGAGCAATAAAATTTGTTCTGTAATATTATTTGTTAAAACCCCCAAATCGATGATGGAGTTGTTGATTCTTGATTCTCCAGCATCGAGGCGGGAAATCGTAAATAAATTTTCAGTGATGGCTGTTAGTCTTTCAGTTTCTTCTAAAATACTTTCTAACTTATCTTTTAAAGACGAAGACAATGTTTCTTCTCGGAAAATGAATTCCAATTCACCTTTGATAATGGTGAGAGGGGTGCGGAGTTCGTGAGAAGCGTCTGTTGTAAATCTTTTGATTTGTTGGAAAGATTCATCGATTCTTGCAATCATGCGGTTTAAAGCACGAGAGAGATGTTCTAAATTATCCCGGGTATTAGGAACCGGAAGACGCGCACTAAGGTTGTGGGAAGTGATTTCTTCTGCGGATTTCATAATTTCTGTGACAGGAGTGAGGGATTTTTGCACCAAATGAAATCCTCCTGTTGCAGCGAACAGAATAAAACAAGGCAAAGCAATAGATAGGGTTTTGACGAGGCTCTCGAGTGAGCTTTGAATATCTTGGTCGGAAGATCCTACTTCTACGATATAAGAAGTGTTGTTTTTTGAAGGACTTGTTTGGATTGCAACTATGTAGATGAGGTGGCCATTGATTGTTCTTTGATTGAACTTGTAAGGATTGGTAAATTTAGTTTTCAATGCGCCAATGTCTTTTGGGTCAAAGCTGCCGTCTTTAGGAGAGCCTGAAAGATAAAGAAGATTACCGTCGTTGCGACTTACTCGAATAAAACGGTCATTCACTTCTGGATTGTAAATAGCCTTAATTTCATCAATTAATTGTTTTTCACCTATCTGGTTTGCGCGTTCATAAAAATCTTCGGCAATTTGTTCCGCTCTTTTCAATAAAGTTCTTTGTAAAGAGGTGATGAGATAGTATTTTAAACCATAATAAGTATAAGCTCCGAATCCCAACGAAATAACGCCGAGCAGTAAAGTATACCAAAATACCAATCTGAATGAGAGTGATCGGGTATTGATGGTCATTTTTCATCTCTCAAAGAATATCCCAAGCCTCTGATTGTTTTGATGAGTTTTGTGGGAAATGGATCGTCAATTTTGCTTCTCAATTGTCGAATGTAAACATCTACTATGTTTGTAAAACCTTCAAAGCTTTGATCCCAAATGTGTTCTATGATCATGGTTCGAGAGAGTACTCTGTTGGCATTTAAAGCTAAGTATTCGAGAAGGGCATATTCTTTACTGCTTAATTCAATTTTTTGAGAAGATCTTTTGACCTGATGACACAAGCGGTCAATTTCCAAGTCAGCAATTGTAACAAGGTTTGATTGTGTTAAATTTCCTCTTCGAAGAAGTGCTTTGATTCTGGCAAGAAGCTCTGCGAAGGAAAAAGGTTTTGTAAGATAATCATCCGCTTCAGCATTGAAATGGAGAACTTTATCAGCAACGGAGTCTTTTGCAGTCAACATAAGTACGGGTACTTTTTGACCTTCGCTTCTGATTCGGCTCAATATTTCTGTTCCGGTGATATAAGGAAGTACAACATCTAGGACTAGCAAGTCATAGTTATAGGTTCGTGCGTATTCAAGACCTTCTCTTCCTTCTTTTGCTGTATCCACGGCAAATCCTTCGGACTTGAGACCTTTGCTGACAAAGTTTAAAACTTTTTTTTCATCTTCAACGACCAATATTCTCATTTATAAATCCTGTGCTTTGAGGTCGATATGAACTGCAATAAGTAAAGATTGGGTTTGATAAAGTCTAAGGTTGTTGATGAATTCTCAGGTTTTTATCTTGAGGGGTGCAATTATACCAACCTAAAGCATCCCACCAACAACTCGTTTTAATTGATTTTAATTCAGAAGGCAGGTCTTCTGCGCTTCCATATACTTGGGTAGTTTCCTTTCCTGCTACATTTTTATAGGTAAACTTGATAAGGCTTTGTTCAATATTTTGACCTAGTTGATCCGCCTGACTTAACATGCTCGAAAAACATCCCAATAGAATAATGAATAAAAAAATTAGTTTTCTCATAAAAGCTCCTGTCTCTTATTCTGGACTTGTTTTGACAATTAGCCTTTAGAGATGAGCCTTTTATGAGTCTTAAATTAAAATTTATTAATAATGAAAGATTGAATTCTTTCTTAAAGATAAAAAATACATTAATAATATCATATACTTAAACTACATTTAAAAAAAATCAATATTATCCAGAGGTTGACACAATCCCGAAATTTTATAATAATTTTAGATATTTACTTGCAGAACCTAAAAAAGAAGTCGGGAACTGGGAGTAATCTTTAATGATCCTTTCCGAACCTTTTACGAGGGGGTGTCATGAATAAGTCAGAACTAGTCGAGATTATTGCAGAAAAAGCACGCGTGACTAAAAAGAAAGCTGAAGATGTGGTGAATCTTATTTTTGATTCCATGACAGAAGCCTTGGTGAAAGGTGAAAGAATTGAAATCCGGGGCTTGGGCAGTTTTGTCAGCCGAAGCTATGGTGCTTATACGGGAAGAAATCCGAGAACCAATCAGTCGATTGAAGTAAAACCCAAGAGACTCCCTTTCTTTAAAGTGGGAAAAGAATTGAAGGAAAGGGTAGATGCGGAAACGGAAGATAGTTCTAAAACACCGTCATCGGGATCTTCTTCTTAAATCAATACTTCATAAATAAGGATGTCATGCAAAAAACAAGGGAAGAACAACTTGCCTTATTGCGTCTTTATTTTTCCCAGGGGCTTGGGAAAAATTACCAGAGAATTCTGCTTGAGCATTTTGGTTCCGCCCTGCAAGCCATTAACAATCCTTGGAAAGGATTGGAGGTCCCTTTAAAATTTGAAAGCAAACCTCATCAGGAAGTCATTGTTCAAAAAGCCGTAGAAGAACTCGATTGGTTAGAGAAGAATCACTGTGAAGTTGTTTCGATTTTGGATGACCATTATCCTCCCTTGTTGAAAAATATTCATGGAGCTCCCGCCATTTTCTTTAGTCGCGGAAATTTCAAGGATTGGGAAAACAGAATTCCAATTGCCTTTGTCGGTACTCGTCGTGCAACTGATTATGGTCGTCAGGTGGTGGATAAATTGATTTCGGAAATGGCGGATTATCCTTTCGTGATTGTGAGTGGATTTGCCTTGGGTCTGGATAGTTTTGCCCATGAAGCAGCCTTGAGAGCGGGAAGCCCCGCTGTGGGAGTGTTAGGGACGGGCCTTCAATATATTTATCCGAAAGAAAATGAAACCTTGTTTTATAAAATGCTGGAAACAGGTTCTTTTATTACAGAATATCCTCGAGATTCTTTGCCACATCCGGGGCATTTTCCCGACCGTAATCGTCTGATCAGTGGAATTTCCCAGGCAGTCATCTTGATTGAAACACCTGAAAAAAGCGGGGCTTTGATTACAGCAGAGTTTGCTTTGGAGCAGGGAAGGGAAGTGATGGCGGTTCCGGGTTCGGTTTTTTCTCCCTTGAACAAAGGATGTCATCAAGTGCTTCAACAAGGCGCAAAATTAGTGGGGAGTTTAAAAGATATTTTGGATGAATTGGGTTTGTTGGATCGCTCCGAAGAAAAAGAATTACAAGATCAAGTCATTAAGGTGGAGCTGGATGAAGTGGAGAAAAATTTGTTTTCGAATATCTCTCATGAGCCTCTTCACATTGACAAGATTACAGAAATTAGTAATCTCGCCCCTTCTTCGGTATCCGGAAGTTTGACTTCTTTGATTTTAAAAGGACTCATCCGGGAGTTGCCCGGAAAGTATTTCGTTAAGAATTAATATTCTTCCCTCTCCTTACCAAGGAGAGGGTTAGGGTGAGGTCTTGAAGTTGTCAGACCTCCCCCTGACCCCCTCCTTATCGAAGGAGGGGGCGAGCATCGTGTATGTCTAAAAAACTTGTGATTGTGGAATCACCCGCCAAGGCGAAAACCATTGGAAAATATTTGGGAAAAGGCTTCAGTGTAAAAGCCTCGATTGGTCATATCAAAGATCTGCCTACCAAAACTCTCGGAGTGGATCTCGAGAAAAATTTTGAGCCGACCTATGAAGTCATCAAGGGCAAGAAAAAAGTAATCGATGAAATCAAGGAGGCCGCTGCTTCCTCAGATGCCGTGTATCTTGCTACCGACCCGGATCGTGAAGGGGAGGCCATTGCTTTTCATATTGCCGATGAAATCAAGGGAAAACCCAAAAAATCCAAAAAAACAGCGAGTAAAAAAGGCAAAGCGACTGAAGCTTCGAAAGAAGAAGAGCGACCTGTTTATCGAGTTTTGTTTAATGAAATCACTAAAAAATCAGTTCAGGAAGCCATTGCAAAGCCACAAGATCTCGATCAAAAACTTTTTGATGCCCAGCAGGCAAGAAGGGTTCTCGATCGCCTGGTGGGTTATCAAATTAGTCCCTTGCTTTGGGATAAGGTTCAGAGAGGGCTTTCTGCGGGGCGTGTTCAATCCGTTGCGGTGAGAATTATCTGTGAGCGGGAAGAGGAAATCGAAAAATTTGTTCCCACGGAATATTGGAGTATTCAAACGCGTCTGGAAGGTTCCAAGACTCCTTTGTTCATTGCCAAATTGATTGGCAAAGAAGGTGAAAAGATTGAAGTTGGCAAGGGTGAGGAAGCGGAAAAAATAAAGTCTGATCTCGAAAAATCAAATTTTATTCTTAAGGAAGTCATTAAAAAAGAAAGAAAGCGGCATCCTTCCCCGCCTTTTATTACCAGTAAATTACAACAGGAAGCAGCCCGCAAACTTGGTTTTACTGCCAAGAAAACCATGATGTTGGCGCAGCGATTGTATGAAGGGGTGGAACTCGAGGAAGGTGAGATTGTCGGTTTGATTACCTACATGAGAACAGATTCTACCCGTATTTCAAACGATGCTTTGGATGAAGTAAGAACCTACATTTCTGAAAAATACGGTAAGGACTATCTGCCGGATCAGGCCAATATTTATAAAACGAAGAAAGCCGCCCAGGATGCGCATGAAGCGATTCGTCCTACCTCGATGGCCAATACGCCCGAACGTGTAGCGCCTTTTTTGGAAAAAGATGCCCTAAGGCTTTATGAATTGATTTGGAAAAGATTTGTAGCTTGCCAAATGATTTCTGCGATTTTCGATCAAACCACCTTCAATATCCGGGCAGGAATTTATGATTTGCGTGCAACAGGTTCTGTAATGAAATTTCCGGGTTTCATTTCTGTGTATCTTGAAGGCAAGGACGAAGGTTCTCAAAATGAAGAAGAGGAAGATGATTCTGAAAAAACTTTGCCGGATTTACCGGAAGGCGACAAACTCAAGCTTCATGAGATTATGCCCGAACAGCATTTCACCCAGCCTCCTCCCCGTTTTACGGAAGCGAGTTTGGTGAAAGAGTTGGAAGAAAAAGGAATTGGGCGACCTTCGACTTATGCGAGTATTCTTTCCGTCATTCAGGATAAAAAATATGCCACGAAACAAGAAGGCAAGTTTTACCCCAGCGAGTTAGGAAAAATTGTTAACAAACTTTTAACGGAAAATTTTCCGGATATCTTAAATGTCCAGTTTACCGCAAAAATGGAAGAAGAGCTGGATGATGTGGAAGAGGGAAAGCTTGCATGGACCCAGGCCCTTTCCGATTTTTACGGTCCTTTCAGCCAAACCTTGAAGCAAGCCAAGGTGAATATGAAGGATATCAAGCGGCAAGAAATCGCCACCGAGTTTAATTGCGAAAAATGTGGCAAGCCGATGGTGGTGAAGTGGGGACGTCATGGGGAATTTATGGCCTGTAGCGGATATCCGGAATGTAAAAGCACCAAGGAAATCCAGCGGGGTGATGGGGGAAAAATTACTCCTCAGGAAACTCCCACCACCGATGAAAAATGTGAAAAGTGCGGATCTCCCATGGTGGTTAAGCGGGGACGTTTTGGAACTTTTCTCGCTTGTTCTGCCTATCCTAATTGCAAATCCACCAAGGCAATTTCTATTGGAGTCAATTGCCCGGAATGTAACTCACCTCTTGCAGAACGTCGTTCTAAGCGTGGAAAAGCTTTTTATGGTTGTACAGGATATCCCAAATGTACCTTTGCTCTTTGGGATAAACCCTTGAATGAGGCTTGTCCTCAATGTGGTTCAAAATATTTACTTCAAAAATACTCTAAGAAAGAGGGTGTGAAGATCAAATGCCCCAACAAAGAATGCACTTATGAAAAAGTGCAAGGGGAAGAAAACACCGCTTCGGCTTAGTTAAGTTGTCATCACCCCGGATTTGATCCGAGGTTTTACATTGTTAAGTTTCAGTTGGAGATGCCGGATCAAGTTCGGCATGACGAATTAAAAATTAAAAAACCCCTGTCCGTTTTGCGAACAGGGGTTTTGTTTTGAACAATAAACAGTATTAACCTTTAGAAACAGATTTATCTTCTCCTGGTAGGCTAGTCGGATATTCAAAATCCGGGAGATTCAAATCTATCTCAGGCGTTAATGCTCCGCTGCGTCCATCACCTGATGGTTTTTCTGTTGCAGGAGGTTTAGCTCCTGTGGGAGTAAGTTTACTTCCCGCAGCTTCTAATTTCTCATCGTCCACAAGGAACATGACTCGACGATTTATTTTTCGAGCATCTGCATAATCAGGAAGTTTTTTACCCTTTTTTGTCCAGTCGACGGTTTCTGGTACTATGGGGTTGCTTTCACCAGCGCCAACCGAGCGAAGACGAGCTGGATCCATTCCCATCAGGATCATCGCAACCTCGATTGCTCGAGCACGGTTATCAGAAAGAATTTGGTTTCCTTCTGTGCTACCATCCGTCACACTGACGTGTGCTTCAATCAAGATAGGAACTTCCTTGATCATTTTTTTATACTCTTCAGGGCTCATTTTCTTCTTTCTAACACCGCGTAGTTCTTCTTCGCCATTAAACTGACGTACCACACTTTCTAATCTGGCGAGTTCATTCCCTTGAAAAATACCTCTAAAGGCTGCTTGGAAACTGGGGTCGTTTGCCTTGAAAGTTTTGCCTTTATTGTTTTCCAGGAATTTTTCAACTCGATCCATGGTGCGGCCACGTTTACCAGGTCCTTCATTTTTCTTGTCATAGTCTGGCTGACTTTGTTGAAAGTATAAAGGTGGTAGTTGAGCAAAGCTGATTCCACCTAAGGCATCTACAACTTTGCTGGTTTTTGGGCTACCCAAAGCGAAGAACATAAACTTGGTGCGTTCTTCTATTCTCGTTAGGAAAATGTCCAATTTGCTACGATCTTGAATTAAGCGATCGAATAAGGAGTTTGCCTCATCGCTACAAGCTTCAGGTATTTGGAAGTCGTCAGCAGATACATTCACTACACCATCAGGAAGATCGAGGGCAAAGTGGTTGTAACCATCAGGAAATTTTTCTTTTGCTTTTGCTTCTAAGCCTGCTCGTTTTTCCGCCAAGAAAGCAGCTTCTACTTTTGCTTTTTCTGCTGCATTGAGTTCAGCCAACTTAGCAGCTTTTGCTGCCGGAGTTTTTAAACTCTTATCTTCTGCGACGGTTTTTTCGAATTCCGCTTTTTTAGCAGCCAAAGCAGCTTCAACAGCGGTATCCAGTTTTGTTTTTGGAAGAGGATGTTCTTTGATGTAGGCTGCTTCAAGCTCAGCTTTTGCAACTGCAGTAAGCTCGGTAAGCTTCTTTGCTTTTGCTTCAGCTGTTTTCAAGCTTTTGTCACCATCAACGGCAGCTTGGATACCCGCTTTTTTCGCTTCAAGTCCTTTTGCCACTTCCGCATCCATGGCAGCACGAGCTGCAGTTGCAGGAGCATCTTCATCGGGAAGTGTGGCTTCTAACGTTTTAATATAGCCTGTACGTAAAGCGGCGAGCACTTTCTCTGCAGTGATTCCTTTTTTGTCTAAGTGCTTTGCTATACCCAAGAACTCTGCATAGCGAGCTACTGCTTCTTCTTGTTTAGCTTTTAATTCTTGTACGAGACTTTCCAGAGTAGGTTTATCCGCTCGACATAATTCAACATTCGTATCTACGCGGGTGATTTGGCGTTCAGAGCCGGGAGCAGGTAAATCTAAAGCAAGGAAAGCTCCGGTGTTCCACATGGGAAGGTTGGCATCTCCACGAGCATGCCATATATTTGATGTTTCTCCCTGCCAACCGAAACGAAGGCTGCTACCTGAATCATTTACTTTGATTCCCAAAAGATCAATCGAAGCGCGTAAAACGGCGCCATGACCATGGGTGTCTGCGATTGATGCATGGTTGCCTGCATCTGTTTCACCGGTGGCATACATGTAAGAAGCGCCCAAGGCAAAACGGGAAGGTAGAAGAATTGGCCAAGAACTCATGGTTCTAGACCAATCAATGGCAAAATCTCCTCCTGCTCGTACACCGTCAAGATGAGAACCGCCTGCGTTGCGTCCGCTACGAAGTCCGAAATAATCCAGACGAGGTTCGGCAAAGAAAGAAACACTACCAGCACGACCCAGTCTGAGAGGTACACCCACGCCTGCATTAATAAAGGTAAAATCGCCGTGATTGGTAGCAGGGTTGGAATCAAGTTTGAAAAGTCCGCCATTGGGTCCGCCAGTTCCACCTAAAGCGCCACCGGTTACTCCCAAATATCCACGTAATACGAAGCGATCATCGACGAGAGTGACAGTGCTAGTAGGAGTTCCTGTTCGGTGTTCCACGACGGTACGTTTCGAAGGGGCAGCAGGTTTAGCGGGAGGAACTGCGGGTGGTGGAGGAGGTACTGAATCTGCAGGAGGAGGTGGTGGAGCTGAATCTGCTGGAGGTGGTGGAACAGGAATATCTGTTACGGGTTTAGTGGGTGTTACGCCTGATGGAGGTGCCATAGTCCTCTCTCCTCAAAGATGAACTTTGCCTTAAGAATTCATCTCGATTTACTTCAGAAGAAAGGCCAGAAACTGGCGATTTGGGTGGGATTGTGTGCTTGTCGTGTGCCCCACACAAAACTCTTCTGAAAAAGTTTTGTTACTATAAATTCAAAAGCCTAAAACTCTTGATGGCCCTAATATCGAATGCTGACAAAGGAAGTTGCTTAAAAAAGTAAAAGGAAAGTTAAAACACTATCGCGGCATTTGGTAATACCATTTATCAAGGGTATTTGTGGGGCAATAAAAAACCCCCATCCATGAGGGTGGATGAGGGCTTTTCTTAAAATATCAGGAGAAATTAGCCGTTGGGAGCTGAGGCATCACTCTGAACAGAAGCATCCGCTCCAGCATCCCCTTGAGGAACTCCTGCATCTCCATCTAAGTTCGTGGCACGCCCTGCGGAAGCAGCGTCTGAAGTGTTATTCGCAGCACGGGCTCTTGCCAAAGTGGCTCGGACATAATCGTTATCTCCAGTATGGTTGTTGGTATCCGCAATATCTTCCTCACGATAGAGGTAGATATCCATGGCGCGGTTAGTAACCGCTCTTCCTGCGACCAAAGCGTTCAGATCACGATCTCGAATTCCCAAATTATGAAGTTCCCGGATTTCAGCTTGGGTCATCATGTTTCGACGATCTTCAGCAGTTGCACGAGGACGATTTGTGGGAAGATCATGTTCGTAAACTCCTTCTGCTTCACCTACACCGAAAGTGGTGACTCGATTTCCGTCGACTCCGCTGGAGCTAAGATAAAGTCCGGCTGCTTCTGCACGGCGAGAAGTTAAGCGTAAGTTGTATTCGGCGGCTCCTCCATGATCTGCATGACCCACGATTAAAACTTTGTATCCACGAAAAGCGGGAGAGTTGAGAGCTTCACTCACTCGATCAAGGGTGTCACAACTGATATAGCGGTAATCACTACCCACAACTTCCGGGGCAAAGAGGCCGGCGAAAACGTTTCTGCGTTGTTCAGGGCTTAAAACATGGTTTGGAGCAGCAGCGACAGCTGCAGCAATGTTTGTTCTCAGAGCTTCAATGGTAATGGCGGAGGTGCTTCGAATACCAGAAGGTACGTTATCCATGCGATCTCCGGTGCTGGCCGTCGTATAAGGGCGACCCGTGAGATAACTAATGTGATGAATTTGAATGAGTGCATGAATGTAACGAGGGTCCGCGCCTTGAGGGAGAGGTTGAAGTCGTGCCAACTCTCCATTTTGCTCGGCCAAACGCGTTCCTCGTTCAATAAGATTACGGATCATTGCAGTGAGATCCGGACATTGGTTTCCGCTTATATCTCCATTTTCCAAATGTTCAGCATCTGCAATTACAGGAAGTTCCGTATCTAACTGAAGACCTGGAAAACGAGTAGCGACGGCTGCACGGGCACGAGTATTTTCATCTCGCAGACTTGCGATGATGTTTCGAAGATCTCCGATGAGAGTACGAGCTCCATTGGGAGTCATTTCGTAAGGCATGCAGAGATCCTGACCATTCACCTGAATTGCACGAGTCGGGTGACTGGTAAGGCCCAATAGAAATCCTAATA
>CAYPXN010000095.1:0-5101 GCA_964414715.1 uncultured Pseudomonadota bacterium
AAAAGTGAAAGAAAAATTGGAGTTGGTGGGTCTTCGAAATATAAATCACAAAATGCCTTCGGAGCTTTCCGGGGGGATGCGTAAAAGAGTGGGGCTCGCCCGCGCAATTGCCTTGGAACCAAAAATTCTCCTCTATGACGAACCCACGACGGGTCTGGATCCGCTCATGACGGATTCGGTGAATCAATTAATCCTTGAAACCCAGAGAAATTTGCATGTAACTAGCGTCGTGATTAGCCACGATATCGAGTCGACTTTTTCTTTGGCCGATAAAGTGGCAATGCTTCACGAGGGAAAAATCATCGAACAGGGAAATCCCCAACAGTTTCGAAAAAGTGAAAATCCCTTTGTAAAACAATTTTTGACAGGTCGTTCAGAAGGCCGGGTGTTAAATTAATGGCGAACACGAAAATATCCTCATTACGGGTGGGAATTTTTGCGATCGTTGCAATTGCAATGATGGTTTATCTTACCTTGCGCGTGAGTGACTTCAAATTTTCTCCTGCAGGGACTTACAATATCTATGTCGAAATGAAGTCGGCCGAAGGAATTGATCATAAAACTCCCGTGCAGGTGGCGGGAATTCAGGTGGGGATTGTGGATGAGATTTCTCTAACCCATGACAATATGGCTCGTCTGAAGTTGAAAATTCGCAAAGGTGTTACCTTGCCGGCAGATGTAAGGGCTGAGGTGAGAGTGAAAGGTGTTTTGGGAGATGCTTATCTGGAGCTTGTTCCCGGGCAAGGTGGAGGAAGTTTGGCCGCAGGTGATACCATTCGCAAAGTGGGCAGCGCTTCCGATTTTAATGAACTCACTCATAACTTGAATGATGTGGCTCTGAATCTTAAAGACATTTCTTCTTCCATCAAGGGATATGTGAGTACGGATAATTCGGTGATGAGTCGTATTCTTACCAACATGGACAAGCTCACCTCAAATCTTGCGACCTTTGCCGGAAATAATCGTGATAATATGAATTCGATTGTGGTGAACCTGAAAGAACTCACCCAGGGACTGAAGGGAATGGTTCGCGAAAATTCTGCTGAAATCAATGACACCTTGGCCAAACTGGATAGCATTACGACAAAAATTGATCAGGGAAAAGGAAGTTTGGGTAAGTTGGTTAATGATTCCTCTACCGTTGATAAATTGAATGAGGGACTGGATAACATTAACCAGACCATCGGTGGAGTGAATCGCCTACGAATGGAGTTTGGTTATCATATCGAATATTTGGGGGGTACCAACGATTATAAAAACTATGCCCATTTGAATATGTGGCCTCGCCCTGACAAAGGTTTTTTGTTTGAATTTATCAGTGATCCCAATCCGCCTCCTGTGAGAAGTACGACGACTTCTACTGTTACGACCGGTGGTATTAGCAATACGGTGGTGACGGAAACGGATCAGGTCCAGAGAAACAAATTCCGAATTTCGGCGGAATTTGCGAAAAAGTTTTATGACTTCACGATTCGTGGCGGGATTATCGAATCGACAGGTGGGGTGGGGCTTGATTATAACAAGGGACCTTTTGGAGTGCAGTTTGAAGCCTTTGATTTTGCCGATCAGCAACGTCCTCACCTGAAAGCGATGGGAACCGTTAATCTGACAAAATCGATTTATTTGTTGGGCGGTGCGGATGACTTTATTGCGAAAGATCAACCCACCGATTGGTTTGTGGGAGCGGGTTTAAGGTTCGTAGAAGATGATATTAAGACTTTGTTTGGTGCATTATCATTTAGATAAGTAAGGAAATAATTATGAAGGAAGTTAAAGTTAATCGAGCTCTTTTAAGTGTTTCAAAAAAAGAGGGAATTGTCGAACTTGCCAAAAGTTTGGCTTCGTTGAAAATTGAAATTCTTTCAACGGGGAATACCGCGGAAATTTTAAAGAAAGAAGGAATTCCCGTAAAAACCGTTTCGGATTTTACAGGTTTTCCGGAAATTTTGGATGGGCGAGTAAAAACTCTTCAGCCCAAAATTCACGGAGGACTCCTTGCCAAACGCGATGACAGCAAGCATCAAAAGGAAATGAAAGAAAATCAGATTGAGCCCATCGATTTGGTGGTGGTGAATCTTTATCCCTTTGAAGAAACCATTGCCAAAAAGGATTGTGTGTTGGGGAATGCGATTGAAAATATTGATATTGGTGGTCCTACCATGATTCGTTCTGCAGCGAAAAACTTTGAGTATGTGGGGGTTGTGGTCGATCCTGCGGACTACTCCGAAGTAGCAAGTCAGTTGAAAAATAGTGGCGGAAAAATTGATCGAGCTCTCCGTTTTAAATTGGCTCAAAAGGCTTTTAGTCATACCGCTGCTTACGACGGAGCGATTAGCAATTATCTCACCTCGATAGAAGTATGTGATGCCGAACAGGTCCCACAGGCAGAAAAATTTCCGGCTATTTACAATCTTCAAGCTGAACGGGTTTCAAATTTACGCTATGGGGAAAATCCCCACCAGGGAGCCGCTTTTTATACTTTGAAAAAAGTGAAGGAACCTTCCATCGGAAACTCCCTTTGCATGCATGGAAAAGAACTTTCCTTTAATAATCTTTTGGATCTCGATGCAGCATTAGAAACCGTGAAAGAATTTAAAGACACGGCTTGTGTCATTATCAAACACAATAATCCTTGTGGAGTGGCCACGGGTTCTTCTTTGAGAGAGGCTTTCATCAAAGCCAAGGCTTGTGATCCGGTTTCCGCTTTCGGGGGAATTACGGGTGTAAATCGCAAGGTGGATTTGGAGTTTGCAGAAGAATTTAATAAAACATTTTTCGAGGCGATTGTGGCTCCCGATTATGATGCCGATGCTTTGGAGCTGCTCAAAAGCAAAAAAAATCTTCGCATTTTAAAAACCCCGACGGTGAGTGATTGGGCTCCTGAAAATTGGGAAATCAAAAAGATCGTTGGAGGAGTTTTGTTGCAGGATCGCGATTTGGGCCGCGTGGAAATTGCGAGCTGTAAAATTGTTTCAAAACGACAGCCTTCAGCGGATGAGTTGCTGGCCATGGATTTTGCCTGGAAAGTGGCGAAACACGTTAAATCGAATGCGATTATTTTTGCTAAACCTGGGCGCACTGTTGGAATTGGAGCTGGGCAGATGAGCCGTATCGATTCCGTGAAGATTGGTTCCCAAAAGGCTCAAGAAGATTTGAAGGGCTCAGTCCTCGCTTCTGATGCTTTTTTTCCTTTCCGGGATGGAATTGATGAGGCTGCTAAAGTGGGTATTAGTGCCATTGTCCAACCGGGTGGTTCCGTGAGAGATGAAGAAGTGATTCAGGCGGCGAATGAACACAATCTTGCCATGATCTTTACCGGAATGCGGCATTTTAGACATTAGGTTGCCAATAAAGCCCCATCTACTGCGTTGCCCACTGCAAGCAAGATCCACCCGTACAAATAAGTACGGGGCCGGTCTTGCTTTTGTGGGTACCTTGTATCTGGACTTTTCTCGTCAACCTACTCATTTGTTATTGTGAGATTATTTATGAATATTCTTCTTTTAGGTTCCGGGGGGCGTGAGCATGCGCTGGCCTGGAAAATTTCTCAAAGCCCTCGTTTAACGAAACTCTTCATTGCTCCTGGAAGTGCTGCGATGTCGCAATTGGGTGAGTGTGTGAAGTTGGATCCCTGCAATGCATCCCAGCTTCTTGATTTTTCAAAATCCAATCAGATTCAACTTTTAGTTGTAGGTCCTGAAGCGCCTTTGGTGGCAGGAGTCGCCGACGTATTTTGGAAAGCGGGTATTCCGGTCTTTGGACCTACTTCAGGCGGTGCTCAAATGGAAGCTTCAAAGGCTTTTACGAAAGACCTTTGCAAGAAAAATAATATTCCTACCGCTTCGTATGAAGTATTTGAAGAAGCAAGTCTCGCAAAAGAATATTTGAAGAATCAAAAACTTCCCATCGTAATCAAGGCGGATGGTTTAGCAGCAGGAAAAGGCGTGATTATTGCTGAAAACCTTTCACAAGCAGAAGAAGCGATCGAGGAAATTTTAGTAAAGAAAAGTTTGGGTGTTCAAAGCAAGCTTGTGATTGAAAGTTTTCTCTATGGTGAAGAAGCTTCGTTCATGGTGGTGACGGATGGAAAAACGGCTTTGTCCTTGGCGACAAGCCAAGATCACAAAAGAATTTTTGATGGCGACAAAGGCCCCAATACAGGGGGTATGGGAGCTTATTCTCCTGCACCCGTTGTGACTCCGATGGTGTTTGATCGGACGATGAAGGAAATTATCGATCCTACGCTTCGGGGTTTGCAGAAGCAGGGCATCGATTATAAAGGAGTGATGTACGCAGGTCTGATGATTGAAAATGAAACACCTTCCTTGTTAGAATATAATGTACGTTTTGGTGATCCGGAATGTGAAGTGATTTTGCCTCGCATGAAATCTGATTTGATAGAGTTGATGCTTGCGACGGTGGAAGGAAAACTTTCGGATTATAAAATTGAATGGCATGAGAAAACTTGCGTGGGGGTAGTGTTGGCCGCTGAGGGTTATCCGGGTATTCCCACAAAAGGTAACGTGATTGAAGGGATTGATGAGGCGGAAAAAATCGAACAGGTAAAGGTTTTTCATGCTGGAACAATTTTAAAAGATGGAAAATGGATCACGAATGGTGGCAGAGTCTTGGTGGTGACTGCGTTGGGGAATACTTTGCAGGAAGCGGTTGATCGAGCCTATCAGGCAGTTTCAAAGATTTCTTGGCGAGGGATGCAATATCGAAAAGATATCGCAGCGAAGGCTTTGGCGAGGAAAGAGATTCCTTAAACAGTTGGCCCTAGAACAATTTTTCTAAATTTTAAAATCCTGCTTCTGTAATATTACGGGATTTTTAGAAACAAATTTGCGGTTTAAAATTTCTCAAAATCATTCTAGGGCCTTATTGAAGATGAATATTCCAATAGTCAATACAGACCAGGCAATACAATTACTCCGAAAAGGTGAAGTCATCGCTTATCCTACCGAAACAGTCTATGGATTGGGAGCTGATGCGACCAATGCCCAGGCTGTCCAAAAAATTTTCGATCTGAAAGGCCGTTCGGATCAGTCTCCGATTTCTGTTTTGGTTTCTTCTTTTGAAGTTTTGGCTAAATGTGTGA